>CAYRIJ010000051.1:0-13266 GCA_964424285.1 uncultured bacterium | reverse complement strand
GCGCCGGCGAGCGGCGAGCTTTCGCGCGCCGCCGCGGACGGCGGGGGCGGGGGACCGGCCAGCACCAGCTTCTCGACCTCGGTGGGGGTGCGTCCACCGGGGTCGAACGGAGGGCGCTCGGCCAGGATCTCGTAGAGGAGCGCGCCGAGGGCATGGACGTCGGTGGTCACCGCCGCCGGCTCCCCGCGGATCTGTTCGGGGGCGGCGTACGCGGGCGTGTGCGCCCGCATCAGGGTGCGCGTCGCCTCCGGCTCCCCGCTCTCCTCCAACGACTTGGAAATTCCGAAGTCGAGGAGCTTCACCGCGCCGTCGCCGCGCACCAGGATGTTCGACGGCTTGAGATCGCGATGCAGCACCAGGTTCCGGTGCGCGTGGTCCACCGCCGCGCACACCTCGCGAAAGAGCCGCAACCGCTCGGCAAGCCCCAGTCCCCGCTCGCGGCAATGGGCGGTGATCGGCGTCCCCGCCACGTACTCCATGGCAAACCAGGGGGTGCCGTCGGGCAGCGTGTCGGCGTGGTGGAGCCGGGCGATGGCGGGATGATCGAGGCGCGCCAGGAGCCGCTCTTCGATGGCGAAGCGCTCCCGTCGCGCCGGGGAGAGCCAGGCGTGACGGAGGATCTTGATCGCGACCTCCCGGTTCAGGTCGTCCCGCCGCCCGAGCCACACCACCCCCATCCCCCCCTCGCCCAGGAACCGTATCAGGCGGTAGGGGCCGAACCGTTCCTGCGCCCGGTCGGCGGGGGTGCCGGGGGAGAGCACCGCCTCCGCCGCTCGGGACAGGTCGAGGTCCAGGACCGAGGCCTCCCGCGCATCCTCGGCCAGCATCTCCTCGACTTCGGAGACCAACCCGGGATCGTCCGCGCCGGCGGTCTCCAGGAACGCCCGGCGTTCGGAGGCCGGCCGCTCAAGCGCCTCGTGAAAGAGGCGCTGGAGCCGCTCCCACCGGTCGGGGTCGGTCATCGGGACTCCCCGCGCACCGCCCGCCCCAGCCAGGCCCGGGCGGCCCGCCAGTCGCGGAGCACGGTGGACTCGGAGACGCCCAGCAGCGCCGCGGTTTCGGCCACGTCGAGTCCGCCGAAGAAGCGGCTCTCCACCATCACCGCCTGACGCGGGTTCAGCCGGGCCAGCTCGTGAAGGGCGGCGTCGAGCCGGAGAATCGTCTCCTCGGTGGCGGGAGTCGCCGCCGAGTTCTCGTCCAGGGTCACCCGGACCGCCGCACCCCCGCCCCGCTTGGCCGCCTTCTTGCGACGGGCCGCCTCCACCAGCACCTGACGCATGGCCCGGGCCGCCACGCGTTTGAAGTGGAGCGGCCCCAGTTCGCCCAGTTCCGGCGAACCGCGAAGCTTGAGCCAGGCTTCGTTCACCAGGGTCGTCGGGCTCAAAGTGGCCCCCGGGTCGCTGCGTTTCACGCTCGAGGCCAGCCGGCGGAGTTCCTCGTAGGTGGCGCTGAACAGGCGGTCCAGACCCTTCCGATCCCCGTCGGAAGAGGGCTCGTATTCGGCCCCGAATCCCCGCCGCTCATCTGAAGCATTCATGACGGTTTCTGTCCCCGCTTTGCGCAATGCAGGGTGGAGGGGTGGATGCGAGTCTTTCCCGGCTCCGGGGGTCGACCGTCTAACCGCTTGTAACACAGAAGAATAGCAACCAGGGAGACGACGATGCAAGCTTTCCGCATTCGTGCCGCGCTCGCGGTGATCCTGACTCTGGCCCTCACCGCCTGCGGCGGTTCCAAGAACCCAGCCTCCCCCGGGGGCTCGGGCGGCGGGTCGCATTTCATGCGCGCCACCATCGACGGGTCGTCCTGGTCGAGTTCCTCGACCCTGGTGAACCTGGGGGTGAACCACTCCCAGCCCGGCCTCTACATCATGACCGGGGGCGGTACCACCGGCTACTCGATCGTCCTCGACCTCTACAACATCAGCGGCCCAGGCACCTATCCGCTCGGGGTGGGTATCTCGGTGGCGGGGGGAATCGCCACCTTGTCCCAGGTGAACGCGGGCTGGTCCACCGCGCTCACCGGGGTTTCGGGGACCGTGACCATCACCGACCTCAGCGACACCCACATCGCCGGCACCTTCAGCTTCACCGCCACCCCGTTGAGCGGCGGCGCCACCGGCGCCAAGTCGGTCACCGCCGGCTCGTTCGATCTGGCGGTGAAGACCTCCGGCAACCCGGGCCCGGTCCCCGACAACGCGGCCAGCAAGGTGAGCGCCACCCTGGGCGGATCCGCGTTCAACGCCGCCAACGTGGCTTCGACCTACAGCTCCAGCAGCGGCACCCTGGGCATCGCCGCCAACACCATCGGCCGGTCGCTCACCATCACCCTGCTCTCGGTCACCGCACCGGGGACCTACACCCTGCCCGGAACCTCCGGAACCAACTCGATCGCCATGACCGGGGACGGGAGCGACCCCGGCGTCTGCTGCTGGGGATCCGCGTTCTCGGGGGGCGGGACCGTGGTGGTGAGCGCGATCACCGCCACCCGGATCCGGGGGACGTTCACCGCCACCCTGAAGCCCGCCCCCGGTGCCCAGGCCACCGGAACCGTCGAGGCGACTCAGGGTGTGTTCGACATCGGCTACGTCGCCCTGCCTTGACCGCCGGGGGCGGCGGAGCCCGGGGTGGGGGAATCGAGCTAGGGCGAAGCCGGCTCGCCGGGCGTCGCCGTCCCCGCGGCCAGACGATCGAGGGCCCGGCGGGCCTTCCGGTTCCCCGGCTCGACGGCGAGCGCCTGCTGGTACGCCGCCGCCGCGTCCCCGGGCCGGTCGCGGGCCTCCAGGACCAGCCCGAGGTTCGTGTAGGCGCGCACGTAGCCCGGCTCCTCGGCGATCAGCCCGCGGAAGACCGACTCCGCCGCCTCCAGGTCCCCGAGCTTGTAGCGGCAGAGGCCGACGTTGTTGGTCATGCTCACCGCCTGGGCCCGGTTCCCCTCGGCCTGGTAGCGGATGCGCAGGGACTCGAAGGCGGTCAGGGCTTCGGCGTAGCGACGGTCGAAGTAGAGCCTCTCCGCGGCGATCCGGTCCCGGTCGGCTCCGGACATCGGCGCCGGCGGCCTGGATTCCCGCCCCCCCCGGGCGAAGCTTCGGCCCAGCTCGGAGAGACGGCGGGCCTCGGCGTCGTTTCCGCGGGCCGCTTCGATCCCGGCCAGGGCCTCGTAGGCCGGGGGAAAGCGGGGATCGATGTCCAGGGATTTCCGGAGCATGACCTCCGCCGCCCGGTCGTCGCCCCGTTCCTTGTAGAGCACGCCGAAGTTGTAGTAGTCGACCCGCTTCACCGATTGCAGGGTCATGAGCCGGTCGCGGGTGTTGCAGAAGATCAGGAGTCCGGCGAGCAGCAGGCCGGCCATCGCCGCTTCACCTCCGGTGATCCCGGCCGGGCGCGGCCCGCGCCCCCCGCCCAGGCGAACCCCGGGACGTCGCCGGGCCCGGATGTCGCGCGCCAGCGCGGCGGGGACCGAAGCCGCGAACACCAGGAGCGCCGGCACCACCGGCAACCGGTACTCGGCCGAAACGTAGAAGAGGAGCGCGGTCAGGAGATACACCGAACCGTAGAGATAGAGGATCAGGTGCTCCCGCCAGCGCCGCCGGGAAAGATACATCCCGACCAGCCCCAGCGGCGCCACCGTCCCGAATCCCAGGACCAGGAAGCGGAGGAGCCCCGAGTAGTCCCGGGCGAAGTAGAAGTTCAGGTTGGTGGGGGACTCGGTGCGATTCCAGAAGTAGTAGAACTTCCGCGCGGCGAGGCGAAGCTCCCGTCCCGGGTGGTCGACCGCCCAGCTCACGCCCTTCCGGAACAGAACCGCCGAGGCCTCGGCCAGGGTGACCGGGCGCCCCAGCTCGGCGGAGACCGCCTTCACCGCCCCCGTCACCTCCCCTTCGTAGGCGGCGGTGGCCGCGAAGTCGGGAAGGGCGTAGAGGCCGGTGGCCCGGTCGTTGTGCCCGATGTAGAACGCGGCGTAGTTCGCGGAGAGGGGGACGAAGCGCCCCTCCACCAGGGCGTTCCGGACGGTCATGGCCGCGGGGAGGAGGAGGGTGGCGGCGGTGAAGAGCGCCCACCGCGCGACCGCCCCTCGCCGGGACCCGGAAACCGTGGCGAAGAACCAGAGGCTCAAGGGAACCAGGAGGAGGCTGTTCCCGCGTCCGAGCGAGGCCAGGCCCAGGGCCAGGCCGGCGGGGACGAGAAGCCGCGCGCGTCGAAGGTCGCGATAGAGGATCAGGAGGAGGAGCGCGGCGGTGGAGAGGAGGTTGATGAGAACCGGGGTGAGAAGCGCTCCGGTATAGAAGACCGAGGGAGCGTAGACCGCGGCGGCCAGCCCCGCGGTCCAGGCGGCGATCCGGCCGAACACCCGGCCGGCGAGGAGAAAGACCAGGGCCGCGGTGAGCGATCCCAGGACCGCCTGCGCCGCCAGCACCGGGCCGTTCCCGCCGCCGGTGAGCTTCATGACCGCGGCCAGGAAGTAGGGATAGAGGAGGTTCATCGAGTAGACCTCTTCCCCGTGGAACCTACCGGAGAGGATGAGCCCGGCGAAGCGATGGTAGGTGTCGGAGTCGATGAGGAGGAGATCGGTGAGCGGGGTGCCGTGGATCTGAAAGAGGTAGACCGCCCGCACCGCCAGCGCGGCGATGAAGACCGAAATCGGACCGGCGAGCGCGCGGAGGCGCGGGGACCGGCCTCCGGTCGGGGCGCGGCCGGAGATGCTTTCCGGGCGCGGGGGCGACTGCTTCCTCATGCTCCTCCAGGGTTCCGGGGGGACGGGGCCGCCCGGAAGCGGCGGGAGGGATACTACCAGCCGGGGAGCGGACCCGGTTGCACGGTTGGTTCCCCGAAAGGAGGCTGGTACAGTCATCCGGGGAGCCGGATCCTCTCCGGCGCGGATTTCCCCGCGCGCCCCGCCGGCGTCCCCCGGGATCATGGTGACGGGTTGCGGCCGCGGGCTTGACCGCGGGCCGGGGGGTAACGACGATGATCGGTCGGACGCTGGGATCGTACGAGATCCGGGAGCATCTGGGCTCGGGACCGGGGGGGGATTCGTATCGCGCCCGGGACGTCGCCGCCGACCGGGACGTGGATCTCCGCGTCCTCCCCGATGCCCTCACCCGGGACGCCGAAACCCTGTCGCGCCTGGAACGGGAGATCCGGGTACTGGCCTCCCTCGATCATCCCGCCCTGGCGCGGGTCCACGGCATGGCCGAGGCGGAAGGGGTGCGGTTCGTGGTCACCGAGCCGGTGGCCGGGAAACCCCTGGACGAGGCGATCCCGCCCCGGGGAATGAACGCGGAGCGGCTGCTTCGGACCGCCATCCCCCTGGCCGACGGGCTGGCCACCGCCCACGCGCTGGGGATCGCCCACCTCGCTCTCGGGCCCGCGGTCATCCGGGTCACCGAGGAGGCGGGGCCCCGGATCACCGGCTTCGGGACCGCCGGGCCCGGCGGTGTCCCGGTGGAGGGCGGCGGGTCGCTTCCCCCCGCCGGCGTTTCCGATTGCACCGCCCCCGAGCAGGTGGAGGGCCGGGCGGGGGACGCGCCGGCGGACGTCTTCGCCTTCGGCGCGCTGCTCTATCGCATGGCGACGGGACGGTCTCCCTTCGCCGGGCTCGCCGGAGCCCGCCTCGTCCACGCCCTTCTCCATGAGGATCCTCCGGCCCCGACCCACGTCGAGCCCCACGTCTCGGTCTCCCTGTCCCGGATCATCCTCGATTGCCTGGAAAAGGAGCCGGGGCGCCGGCCCTCCGGCTTCCGCGAGGTCCGCCGCCGCCTGGAGGAGGTGCGGGCCGGCCGGCTGAGCGCCGAGGTCCCGTCCATCGCCGTCCTTCCCTTCGCCGACATGAGCCCGGAGAAGGACCAGGAGTACTTCTGCGACGGCATCGCCGAGGAGCTGATCAACGACCTGGCCAGGATCGGGGGGCTGCACGTCGCTTCCCGGACCTCGACCTTCCTGTTCAAGCGCAGCGCGCTGGACATCCGCGGGATCGGCCGCGAGCTGGGGGTGGCGACGGTGCTGGAGGGAAGCGTGCGGAGGATCGGGGATCGCCTGCGCATCACCGCCCAGCTCGTCGACGCCGCCGACTGCTACCCGGTCTGGTCCGAACGCTTCGACCGGGACGTGCGGGATCTCTTCCAGATCCAGGACGAGATCGCCCGGAGCATCGTGCAGGCGCTCCGCGTCACCCTGACCCCGGGGGAGGAGCGCGCGATCACCACCACCGCCACCACCGACGTCCAGGCCTACGATTACTATCTCCGGGGCCGGAACTTCTACTACCAGTACCGCCGGCGGGGGATCGAGCTGGCCCAGCAGATGTTCCAGCGCGCCATCCAGCACGACAAGCGCTACGCGCGGGCCTACGCCGGGATCTCCGACTGCGGCTGTTTCCTGTATCTCAACGCGGACCGGAGCGCGGACTACCTCCGCCAGGCCGACGAGGCCAGCCGGAAGGCCCTGGAGTTCGACCCGGATCTGGCCGAGGCCCATGCCTCGCGGGGCCTGGTCCTCTCCCTGGCCGGTCTCCACGCCGAGGCCCGGGGGGAGTTCGAGACCGCCATCCGGCTGGGCCCCCGTCTCTTCGAGGCGTACTACTTCTACGCCCGGGACTGCTTCGCCGGGGGAAAGCTCGACGAGGCGGTGCGGCTCTTCGAGCTGGCGTCCGAGGTGAGCCCGGAGGACTATCAGTCGCTCCTCCTGGTGGCCCAGATCCACGAGGACATGGGGCGTCCGGCCAAGGCGCTGGCGGCGCGCCAGCAGGGAGTGCAGATGGTGGAGCGGCGGCTCCGGCTCCACCCCGAGGACGTCCGCGCGCTCTACATGGGGGCCAACGGGCTCATCGCCCTGGGGAAGAAGGAGAAAGCCCTGGAATGGGCGGATCTGGCCCTGGAGATGGAGCCCCGGGAGTCCATGGTCCTCTACAACGTGGCCTGTATCTTCTCCATGGCCGGGCGGATCGACGCCGCTCTGGACTGCCTGGAACGCGCGGTCCGGGCCGGGCTCACCCACAAGGAGTGGATCGACCACGACAACAACCTCGATCCGCTGCGGGAAGAACCCCGCTTCACCGCCCTCATGGACTGGCTGGAACGGAACGTCCCCCGGCTCGGAGCCGGATAGGCCCGGATTCCGCGCCGGCCTCCACGGCTGCCCCGGTCCGGCCCCCGGACCCGCCGCCCGGCGGCGCATCATGGAGGGGGCCCCCACCCGCTGATCCCCCATGGCGGCGGGGTTCGACGCCTCGCGGGCCCGCTCCGCTTTCCCGCCCCGCTTTCCGAGCCGCGCCGGGAAGGAGTATCCTGTCCCGCCGGCCTCGCGGGAGCGCGGCCGGGCATCGGGGAAAGGGGCGGATCATGACGGCGACCAAGGGCACCATCGGCATCCTCACCGGGGGCGGCGACGTTCCGGGGCTGAACCCGGCCATCCGCGCGGTCACCCTGCGGGCCCTCCACGAGGGATATCGGGTCCTCGGCCTCCAGCGGGGGTGGGCCGGGCTCACCGAGCTGGTTCCCCGTGCCGGCGCGGACAACCGGGAGCACGTGATCGAGCTCACCGAGGACATCGTGAACCGGGTGGGGCGGACCGGGGGGACCTTCCTCCACACCTCGCGCACCCGGCCGAGCCACCTCCCGCGCCTCGCCTTGCCGGAGCACCTCCGCGACCGCTACCCCGAAGCGATCAACGACATCACCCCCGACGTGCTCCGGAACCTCGAGTTCCTCGGGGTGGACGTGCTCATCCCCATCGGTGGCGACGACACCCTGAGCTACGCCCATCGCCTCCATACCGAAGGCATGAAGGTGGTGGCCATCCCCAAGACCATGGACAACGACGTCCCCGGCACCGACTACTGCGTGGGGTTCAGCACCTGCATCACCCGGACCATCGAGCTCACCCACCGGCTCCGCACCACCGCGGGCTCCCACGAGCGCTTCCTGGTCATCGAGGTGTTCGGGCGCTACGCGGGATACACCGTGTTGCTCCCCACCCTGGCCGGGGCCGCGGACCGGTGCGTGATTCCGGAGTGCCCCTTCGAGGCGGAACGCCTGGCCGAGATCCTGAGCGCGGACCGCCGGCGGAACCCGAGCCGCTACGCGGTGGTCCTGGTCTCCGAGGGCGCGCGGATGGCCGGGGAAGCGGACATGGTCTTCGAGAGCGAGGAGACCGATCAATACGGCCACAAGCGGCTGGGAGGGATCGGCGACCACGTGGCGGTGCGCCTGAAGGAGCTGTCCCCGAAGTACAACGCCGGTCAGCGGGTGAGCGTGGTGAGCCAGCGGCTGGGCTACCTGGTCCGCTGCGGCGATCCCGACGCCCTGGACTCCGTGGTCCCCATGGCCTTCGGAAACCTCGCCCTGGACCTGATCCTGGCCGGGGAGACCGGACGCCTGGTGAGCGTGCGGAAGGGGGTCTTCGACGCGGTTCCCCTGGACGTGGTCTCGGGTCCCAAGAAGTTCGTGGACGTGGAGCGGTCCTATGAACCGGACCGGCTCCGGCCGAAGTACGCCCGGTTCCAGGGCCGGCCGCTGCTCATGATGTCCGGAGAGGCGTGACCGCGCCTCCCAACCCGCACGCCCCCAATCCCTTGCCCGCCTGAACCCGCCGTCCTCCGGCTTTCCGGGTAAGGATATCCGACCCCCTGCCGATAACCGTGCAAAACGCAATCCCGGGGACCGTCCCGGACCACGGCAAGGGGGGGAACATTGGCCGACCGCCGCATCCGCGACATCGAACGCCTCATCGACTCGGGGCGCTACGCGCTCTTGAGCCTGGATCTCTTCGACACCGTCGTCTGGCGGATGGTGCCCGAACCGCGCGACGCGTTCTTCCTGGTGGCCCGCCGCCTCCTGGAACGCGGCTGGATGCGCCCGTCTTCCTCCCCGGAGAGCTTCCTCAAGGAGCGCGTCGGGGCCGAGGAGCGGGCCCGGCTGAAGGCGGCCTCGCGGGAGGTGACCCTGGCCGAGATCTACGCCGCCTTCCCCCGGGGATACCTCCAAGGCGCCGCCCCGGCCGAGGTGGCCGGGTTGGAGTTCGATGTGGAGCGGGATCTGGTGCGGGTGAACCCCGACATGCGGGCCCTGATCGCCCGGGCCCGGGAGCACGGTCTCGAGGTCGCCTTCGTCTCCGACAGCTACTTCACCGTCGACCAGATCCGGACCCTGGTGGGGATCGAACCGGATCACCTGCTCGTCTCCTCCGCCGAACGGATCTCCAAGTACCAGGGCCTCCACCGCCTCCTGATCGAGCGGTCGGGAGTCGAGCCCTCGCGCGTGCTCCACGTGGGAAACGACTACCACGCCGACGTCGAGGGGCCGGCCGCGTTCGGCCTCGACCGCTACTGGTTCCGGGTCTGGCCCGAGGCCTACGAGGAGCTGCTGAAGCGCGAGCTTCCCTCCACCCTGAGCGACCGGGCGGCGGCGCTCTCCGGCCATGACGCCGGCCTCACCACGCTCCGGAGCCGGGTCATGGCCTCGAGCGACGACGAGTACGAGCGCTGGGGGGCGGGGATTCTCGGGCCGGTGGTGGCGGGCTTCGCGGACTGGGCGGCCGGTCGCTGCCGCGAGCTGGGCATCGACACCGTGCTCTGTCTCATGCGGGAAGGCCGGGTGCTGAAGGCGGTGCTGGACGACCTCGGCTCGGGACTCGCCGCCCGCGAACTCTACATCTCCCGCTTCGCCGCCCGGAAGGCGGCCATCCTGGACGGGACCGAGGACGAGCTCCTGCGCTTCGCCTTCCGTCCCTCCCCGCAAACCCGCGGGGTCATCCTGGAGCAGCTCGGCCTGGATCCGGAGGACCTGGGGTCCGCGGACCCCGGGGAACGCCTGGATCCCAAGGCCTCCCGGGCCATGATCCGCCGGATCGCCGGCGATCGCGCCCTGCGGGAAAAGGTCCTCCGGGACGCCGCGCGGGCCCGGGCCGGGCTTCTCGCCCACCTCCGCCGGGTCCTCGGCGAGGCGGGGGCCGGACGGATCGCGGTGATGGACCTCGGCTACAAGGGCACCATCCAGGAGTGCCTCCAACGGATCCTGGAGCGCGAAACCCCCAGGCTCACCACCCACGGGTTCTACCTGGTGACCGGGGGAGAGGTTCACGAGACCCAGGCCACCGGCGCGGCGGTGGAGGGGTGGCTGGCCGAGAACGGTCAGCCCATCGCGGTGGCCCACACCTTCATGCGCTCTCCCGAGATCGTGGAGCAGAGCCTCATGGCTCCCTGCGGAAGCACCGTGGGCTACACCGCCGGCGGCGAGCCGGTCCTGGGGGAGAACCCGATCGGCCCCGAGCAGGGGAGCCGGATCGAGGCGGTCCAGCGGGGGATCCGCCGCTGGGCCCGGGCCTGGCGGGAGCACAAGGACACCCACCGCGTCACCGATCCGGACCGGCTCAAGGAGTTCTACCGGAACATCTGCATCGCCTCGGTGGCCCGGCCGCTCCCGGTGGAGCTGGAGCTCTTCGGGGACTGGCGGCACGACGAGAACTTCGGCTCCCGCCGCACCCGTGGTCTGGCCGAGGCGGAGGGGCTCTCCGCGTGGGAGCTGGACCATCTCTCGCCCCACCAGCTGGCCAGCCTCCCCATGTCCCGCCTCCACTGGCCCTTCGGCCTGGCCCACCGGCTGGGCCCGGTGATGGGGGAGGCGGTGACCCACATCTATCTCCGTACCGCCGAGCCCTCGGTCTTCGATTCCGGCCATCCCCCCCAGGTGATGGCCGTCTACTGGGACACCGGGGCCGGGTTCAACCGCGACCAGTGCAAGGTGATCACCTACCGGCTGAACCAGCGGGGGCGGGTCTGGGAGCGGGTCACCCTTCGCCGGGACGCCAACGGGCGCACCGCCTCGCGCCTGGCCTTCTGCATCGGGCTCCCGGGGCAGGTCGTCCAGTTCACCGGGGTCGCCCTCGTCGAGGCCTCGGGGGAGCGGGCCGGAGAGCCGCGGCGGCTGACCCATGAGGGGATCGAGCGGCACGGCTACCGGCCCCTCCACGGAAACCTCTACCTGGTGGAGGAAGACCCGGCGGTGTTCGTGGTGCCGGTGGACGAACGGGACCCCACCGCGGAGCGGATCGACGTGGACGTCTTTTTCGGACTGGTGATGGCCGTGGAACCCGCGGCGGAGGTCGGGGCGCCCGCGCCGGCCGGGACCGCGGTTCTCCAGGAGGGCTGAGATGGCGGATCTGTTGCTTCATTCGCTGGCCGAGTTCGGCGAGATCGTGCTCGGGGTGCTGCAGTTGTCCGGGGCGCGGGACGTGGTGGAGGTCGGTTCGGAGTACGGGACCATGACCCGGCTTCTGGCCGCCCATGCCGCGGAGGGGGGGGGATCGTTGACCGCGGTGGATCCCGCGCCCTCGCCGGAGGCGCGGAGGCTCTTCGAGGAATCCCCCGCCGCCGGGCTGATCGAAACGCCGAGCCTGGACGCGCTCGGCGGTCTCGCCGCCGACGCCTACGTGGTGGACGGGGATCACAATTATTACACCGTGATCGAGGAATCACGCTTGATATGGGAGACCACCCGGCGGGCGGGGAAGCCGTTCCTGGTCCTCTACCACGACGTGGCCTGGCCGTGGGGACGGCGCGACCTCTACTACGATCCCGAGCGGATCCCCGCCGGGCACCGGCATCCCTTCACCTGGGACCACGGGGTGGTTCCGGGGGAGCCGGGAGTGGTGGAGGGCGGATTCCGCGGGGAAGGGGGATGGGCCTGCGCGCTCCGCGAGGGGGGACCCCAAAACGGGGTGCTCACCGCCATCGAGGACTTCGTGCCGGGGAAGGAGGAGCAGCTCCTGTGGGCGGCGATCCCCGCGGTGTTCGGTCTGGGGGTGCTGTTCGAACGGAACGCGCCGTGGTCCGAGGCGGTGCAGGGCTTCCTGCTCCCCTATCACGAGAACCCGCTCCTGGCCCGCCTGGAGCAGAACCGGCTCGAGTGCTACCTCCGGGTGATCGAGTGGCAGGACCGGAACCATGCCGAACACGCTGCGTGAGGCCATCGAGCACCATCGGCGCGGGGAGCTCGGCCGCGCGGAAACCATCTACCGGAAGCTCCTGAAGGCCCGTCCCGACCACGCCGACGCCCTCCACCTGCTGGGGTGCCTCGAGCTGGCCCGGGGAAAGGGCGAGCCCGCGGTCCGGCTCATGCGGAAGGCGGTGGACCTCGCCCCGGCCACCGCCCTCTACCACCAGAATCTGGCCGAGGCCTACCACCGCACCGGACGCCCGGAGCTCGCCGAGGCGGAGTGCCGGCTGGCCCTTCGCTTCGACCCGGACCGGCCCGAGGCCCTGAACCGGCTGGGGGTCCTGGCCATGGAGGGGGGAGACCTCGAGGCGGCCCGGGACCGTCTCTCCGCCGCCCTCGCCGCCCGCCCCCTCTACGTCGAGGCCCTGGTGAACCTCACCGCGGTCCTCACCCGCCTCGGGGACTTCGACCTGGCCGTCCGCTCCGCGGAACTGGCCCTGGGGATCGAACCCGGGCACCCGCTCGCCTGGAACAACCTGGGCCTGGCCCACCGCGGCGCCGGTCGCCGGGCCGAAGCCGCCGCCGCGTTCGACCGGGCCGGCGCCCATCCCATGGCGCGCTTCAACCGGGGCCATCTCCGGCTCCTGGAGGACGATCTCGCCCTGGGGCTTCCGCTCCTGGAGACGCGGAAGGAGCTGGTCAACCCCGGGCGGAGCCTTCGGAAGCCGGAGTGGGACGGCCGTCCCGCCTCCCGGAAGCGTCTCCTGGTCCTTCACGAGCAGGGGATGGGGGACACGCTGCTCATGGCCCGGTTCCTCCCCGCGCTCCCGGACCGCTTCGCCGCGGTGACGGTGGTGGTGCAGGAGCCGCTCCGACGGCTTCTGGCCGGGCTCGACCCGCGTCTGAACGTGGTCTCGAGCGTGCCCGCGCGGGGCTACGACCTCTGGTGCCTCACCATGAGCCTCCCCCATCTTCTGGGGATCGACGGGATCGACCGGGTCCCCACCGAGCCGTGGCTCGCCCCGGAGGCCCCGGGCACGCCGCGAACCCGGTTCCGGGCCGGGATCAACTGGGCCGGGAACCCGTCCTTCCAGTACGACCGCATCCGCTCCACCTCCCTCGACACGGTCTCCGATCTCCTCGCGATCGAGGGGGTGGAGTGGGTGTCGCTCCACCGGGGGGCCCGCGAATCCGAGGCCGAGGCCCACGGACTGCCCCAGCCCCTGGTCGGGGCCTCGGATTTCCTGGATACCGCCGGGGTGGTCGCGGGGCTGGACCTCGTGGTATCCACCGAGACCGCCATCCCCAATCTCTCCGCCGCCATGGGCGTTCCCACG
>CAYRIJ010000050.1:0-17302 GCA_964424285.1 uncultured bacterium | reverse complement strand
AGAGACCGGCCGCGCACATCCAGCCGTCGAGCGTTCGATCGACAGGAGCTGGCACCTCCCTCGGACGCGGACCCGACGCTCCCCCGGGTGACTGCGAAGTTCACCCGGGTGTACCCGGGTGCAAAATGTTCGCGATAAGTTCTTTGTCGCGACGCGGTGACCGGAGCGGCCCGGCAACCTGCCGCGCGGCTGGATCGAGGGACGCCCGTTCCCCATGGCTTCCGGCGCCAACGTCGTCCCGCACCCGGTGCGATCGTGTCGGTGTGTCCCCGGGGAAGCAATGTTCGCGATAAGGCCCCGACAAGAGACCGGCCGCGCACATCCAGCCGTCGAGCGTTCGATCGACAGGAGCTGGCACATCCCTCGGACGCGGACCCGACGCTCCCTCGGGTGACTGCGAAGTTCACCCGGGTGTACCCGGGTGCAAAATGTTCGCAATAAGTTCTTTATCGCGACGCCTCGGCCGGAGCGGCCCCCATCGCGCCGGAAGAGCGAGCGAAGGATCGTCCGGGGGGACGTTCCGCGCGAGCGCTGAGCGCAGAGACGGAGCGGCACCGGCCCGAAGGCCGCCCCCGGAAAGTGCCCCACCGCGCAGGCGCGGTCCCGCTACCAGCGAACCCCACCCTCCGCCCCACCCGGAAATCCCTTCCGTCCGGCCGGAAGTTCCGGTCGGCCCCGCCGCGACGACCCCCGAACCTGCTTGCCTCATAACCAGTTGCAAAAAAAGGAGTTCAGGCGATGTGGCGCCCGTCCTGGGAACCGGCACGCGGCTTGCGTAGCGGCACGGTGGCGCGCTCCCCACCGGCGCGGAAACGACCGTGCCGCGGGCTCGCCGCGGCGGGAACCGCGGCCTCGGACCGGCGCGCAGAAGAATACGGAGGAACCCGGTGCTGAACGGAATCGCCGACACCGCCCGCACGCTGTCGTACTACCTGCGCCGCCAGGAGGCGGCGGCCGAGAACGTGGCCCAGGCCAGCACCCAGGGATACAAGGCGGTGCGGGTGGCCGCCCAGGCCGCTCCCGGCACCGGCGCGCCGGAGGCGGTGAGCTGGACGGACTGGAAGCAGGGCGCCCTCCGGGAGACCGGACGGCCGCTCGACGTGGCCTTCGAGGGGGGGGGCTTTCTCGTGGTTCAGACGCCGGAGGGGGAGCGTCTGAGCCGCGGGGGAGCGCTCGGCCTCGACGCCGGGGGACGGCTCACCGATGCCGACGGGCGACCGGTTCTGGGGCAGGAGGGACCGGTCATTCTCCGCGGCGGCTCGGTGGAGATCGGAACGGACGGCACGGTTCGGGTGGACGGCCAGGAGACGGCGCGGCTTCGGATCGAGGCGGTGTCCGATCTCTCGACCCTCACCCGCCTGGACGGAGGGATCTACCGGCCCGCGGGCGCGACCGCGCCGGTGTCCCCGGGACAGGCCGAACTCCGCCAGGGCCGGCTCGAGGACTCCAACGTCGACCCCGTACTTTCCATGGTGGACCTGATCGGCATTCACCGCGCCTTTGCGGCCAACGCCCAGGCGCTCAAGGTGGTGGACCGCGTGCTCGAGATCGCGGCCACCGAAGTCGGGGACGCCTAACCGGCGCCCCGGGGAGATCACGCATGAACGCCAGCCTTCGCACCTCGGCCAGCGGGATGATGGCCCAGCAGACGATGATCGACGTCATCGCCAACAACCTCGCCAACGTCAACACCACCGGGTTCAAGCGAAGCCGGGTTTCCTTCCAGGACGTCTTCTACGAGCTGGTCAAGGGGCCCCGCCCCTCCGGCGACCTTTCCGGGGGGACCCTGGGGCCGCTCCAGGTGGGGCGCGGGGTGCGGGTGGCCGCGGTGGACCGGATCCACTCCCAGGGACCCATGGAGAGCACCGACCGGCCGCTCGACCTGGCCATCGAAGGGGACGGCTTCTTCCAGGTTCGCCGTCCGGACTACACCACCGCCTACACCCGGGACGGGAGCTTCACCCTCTCCGAGAACGGCGCCCTGGTCACCGAGGACGGAAACGAGGTGCTCCCCGGCATCCTGGTGCCCCAGGACGCCACCGGGGTCTCCATCTCCCCCTCGGGAGTCGTGAGCGCCACCGTGCAGGGGGCCACCGATGCGGTGGAGCT
This sequence comes from uncultured bacterium, assembly GCA_964424285.1. Lineage (GTDB taxonomy): Bacteria > Eisenbacteria > RBG-16-71-46 > JABDJR01 > JABDJR01 > CAVSKL01. The sequence goes on along the minus strand of CAYRIJ010000050.1, from coordinate 15,193 downwards.
GGGCCGGATCGAGCTGGCGCGGTTCATCAACCCCAGCGGACTCTTCGCCGTCGGCCAGAATCAATACCTGGAAACCCCCGCCTCGGGGGAGCCGATGATCGGCTCGCCGGACGAGCAGGGCTTCGGACGCATTCAGCAGGGATCGCTGGAGACCAGCAACGTGGAGATCGTCCAGGAGATGACCGACATGATCGCGGCCCAGCGCGCCTACGAAATCAACGCGCGGGCCATCCAGAGCGCCGACCAGATGATGCAGACCACCGGCGACCTCCTGCGATAGGAACCGGCCATGAAGATACCCGACAACCCGCGTCGCTCCCGGTTCGCGGTTCTGGCCGCGGTGGCCACCGCGCTCCTGGTGCGGGCGGCCGCGGCCGGCCCGGCGCCGGCGTCCGCCTCCTCCGCGGCGCCGGTGGCGGCGGCGGTGGAGGAAGGCGCGACCGCGCGAATCGCCGGGAACTGGAACGTGGATCCCGCCGCCCTGCGCCTGGAGTGGGGCCGCGCCCCCGCCGGCGTGAAAGCTCCCGGCGCCACCCTGGTCCGGATCACCGGACGGGGCCGGGACGGGTGGATGGCCGCGGTGGTGGCGTCGCCGGACGGCGCCCCGGTGGCGGTCCCGGTGCGCGCGGGACGCCTCGACACGGTGTGGACCGCGTCCCGGCCCCTGGCCGCGGGCTCGCGTCTCGCCGAAGGGGACGCGCAACCCGGGACCCGGATTCTCTGGGGGCCTCCGCGGGGAGGGACCCCGGAACGGCCCGCGCCCGGATGGGAGGTCCGCCGGGACCTGGCCCGGGGCGACTGGTTGATCGAGCCGGCGGTGGAGCCCCCCGCGCTCATCGAACCCGGCGAAGCGGTGCAGCTCATCTGGTCGCGGGGAACCGTGCGGTTGTCCCTCGCCGGCCGCGCCCTGAACCGGGCGCGGCGGGGTGAGGCGGTGCGGGTGCGGATCCCGGGGCGGGAGCGCCCCCTGACCGCGACCGCGGTGGAATCGGGGGTCGCGGAGATCGACCCGGGAGGATCCCGATGATGAAACGAGTTTCCTGGTTCATGGCCGCCGGGCTCGCGCCGGTCCTGGCCGCGGCGCTCACCCTGTCCGCCGGAGCGGCCCGGGCCGCCGACGATCCGCCCGCCGCCGTTCCGGATCCCGCGCCGGCGCGGGGCGACCGGGGCGCGTGGCTCTCGGATCGTCTCGGTCTTCGCGAAGGGGACATCGTGACCGTGATCATCGACGAGCAGACCTCCGCCCACGAGCAGGTCTCCCAGAGCGGAACCGATCAGCACAACGTCTCCGCCAATCTGAGCGCGACCTCGGACGGCGAGTCCGCGATGGGCAACACCGGCTTCGGCTCCAAGTGGTCGGCGGACTCCCGCGAGGGGGGCCAGGCCGACCGGAAGGGCGGCCTCTCCGGAATCCTGAGCGCCACCGTGCTGGCGGTGGACGCCCGCGGGGTGGCGGAGATCGAAGGGCATAAGACCGTCACCATCGACGGGCGCGCCCAGGAGGTCACCGTGCACGGCAAGGTCCGGACCGAGGACCTCACCTCCAACAACGTGGTTCTGTCGAGCCGTCTCGCCGACGCCTCGATCGGGTACAAGGGCAAGAAGATGAGCGCCAAGAAGGGCATCATCGGAAAGATCGTGTCGATGCTATGGCCATTCTGAAACGACTTCTCCCGCTGGTGTTGCTGATCGCCACGATCCCGGTTCCCCGGAGCGCGGGAGCCGAATCCCTGGCGCGGATCGGGGACCTCACCCGTCACGAGGGGGACGTCCCCCGCCGTCTGGTGGGCTACGGCCTGGTGGTCGGGCTGGACGGGACCGGGGACCGGAGCTTCGGGGGGATCTCCTCCCAGAACGCCACCGTGCACTCGGTGGTGAATCTTCTCCGGCGGTTCAACGTGGAGGTGCCGGCCGAGTACCTCCGGCTCCGAAACGTGGCCGCGGTGCTCGTCACCGCCGAGGTCTCGCCCTATCTGCGGACCGGCGGGCGCTTCGAGGTCCAGGTCTCGGCCCTGGGCGACGCGGTTTCCCTGGAAGGCGGAGTGCTCTGGATGGCTCCGCTGGTGACCGATCCCGGCCGGCCTCCCGAGGCCACCGCCCAGGGACCGGTGATGGTGACCGCGGCGGACCGCACCATCGGGCCCTACCTGCGCCCCACCAACTCCGGCCGGATCCCCGAAGGGGGAATCCTGGAGGTCGACCCGCCTCCGGTGGCCGGCGCGGACGCCCGTCTCTACCTGCGCCGGCCCGACCGGGTCTCCGCGCGACGGATCGCCGAGACCATCAACCAGGCTCTGGGGGACGGGACCGCGGCGGTCGAGGATCCCGGCTCCATCAAGCTCGAGCTCAAGCCGGAGAACTCCGGGGAGATGCTCGCCGCCATCGACACCCTCTCCGTCCGGGCCTCGACCCCGGCCCGGGTGGTCATCCACGCCCGGGACGGGCTGGTGGTGGCCGGGGGGGAGGTCCGGGTGGGAAGCGCGGTGGTGAGCACCCAGGGGATCACCCTTCAGATCGGGGGGGAGGCGCCGCAATACGACACCCGCGGCCTGGTCTACGTGGAACCCGAGGCCCTGGTGCAGGACGTGGCCGCCGGCCTCCACGCGGTGGGGGCGCACCCGGCGGAGATCGCCGCGGTCTTCGAGGCGCTTCGCGACGCCGGGGCGCTCGACGCGGAAGTGGTGGTCCGATGAGCCTCAACGGGCTGGGGAGCCCGCCTCCACCCGACGCCGCCGGGAAGCCGGCCCGCGAGCTTCGCTGGGCCTGTCACGAGATGGAGGGGGTGTTCCTCCGCCAGCTCTTCCAGGCCATGCGGGACACCGTGCCGAAGAACGACGTCCTGGGGAGTTCCCCGGGAGAGGATACCTTCACCGCGCTCCTCGACGACCGGCTGGCCGCCGACGCGGCGCAGAAAATGGACCGGGGCCTCGGAGAGGCGCTCTACCGCCAGCTCTCGCGGCGGCTCGGCCTGGAGACATGATGGCGCGCGCACCCCGACCTGAACCGCCCCGCCCGCCGGCCGGGACTTCCCTGGACGTGCAGGCTCTCGCCCGGTCCCTGGACGATGAGGCCGCTCTCCTGGCCGAGCTGATCGAGACCCTGCTCGGACAGCGGGGGGCGGTGGCCTCGGGCGACCTCGAACAGGTCTTCGCCGGGAGCGAACGGGTCACCGGGACCCTTCTGAAGCTCGACCGGGCCCGGTCCGGGCGCCGGGAGATCCTGGCCCGCGGGACCGGGGATCCGGCCCTGCCTCTCGCCGATCTCGAGCAGCGGCTGGGCCGGCCGCTCCCCGAGGCGGCGGTGCGCGCCCGGAAACATCTCCGCGACGCGGCGGGCCGGGCCGAGCGCGAGCTGGCCATCAACCGGGCGGTGCTCCGCCGGGCCCAGGATGCCGGCGACGCCCAGTTCCACGCGCTCCTCACCTGGCTCGAGCGCGAGACCCCCCTCTATGGACCCGCCTCCGGGACGTCACGCGGGAAAGAACGCGGGGCCCTGGTGGTGGACAAGGTGGCGTGACATGTCGTTTTCCAGCGTGCTCAACATCGCCCGCTCCGCGCTCTTCGTCCAGCAACGGGCGATGAGCATCACCGCCGGCAACATCGCCAACGCCCAGACCCCCGGCTATACCCGCCGTCGCCTGGTGCTGGAGGCGGCCGGGTTCGGCGGATACGGCTCCGGAGTCCGCGCCGCCGAGATGACCCGGACCCGCGATCCCTTCCTGGACGCCTCCTATCGGCGGGAGATGGGGTTCCTGGGGACGGCGCAGTCCAACAACTACTTCCTGACCCAGGTGGAGGGGGCGATGAACGAGCCGTCGGACGGCGGCGTCTCCGCGGCCCTCGACTCCTTCTTCAACGCCTTCGGCACCCTGGCCGGCGATCCCGCGAACCCGGTGAGCCGGGAAGAGGTCCGCGCGTCCGGAGACCGGCTCACCCAGCGCATCCGGCGCCTCGCCCAGTCGATCGCCGACGCCCAGAACCAGGCCAAGGCCAGCCTGAGCTCGGAGATCGCCGACGTGAACGCGACCGCGCAGCGGATCGCCGACCTGAACCAGCGCATCCAGGCCGCGGGGGGGGGCGACGGCGCCTCCCCCGATCTCCTCGATCAGCGGGACCGGCTGGTGGACCGCCTGGCCGGGATGTTGCCGGTCCAGGTCACCGAGGCCGGGGACGGGTCCATCACCGTGAACACCGGCGGCGTGACCCTGGTGACCGGGGGGAGCGTGCAGGCCCTGGAGGTGAAGAGCCTCGGCGCGGGGCGGACCGGCATCGGACCCAAGGCGGGGAGCGCGGTGCTCAGCCCGGAATCGGGGACCATCAAGGCCCTGACCGAACTCACCGCCACGACGCTTCCCGGCTACCTCGACAAGCTCGATTCCCTGGCCCGCGAGGTGGTGACCCGGGTGAACGCGCTCCACGAGTCCGGAACCACCGCCGACGGGCGGAGCGGGGTGGACTTCTTCGATCCGAACGGGGTCACCGCCGCCACCATCAGGCTCTCCGACGCGGTCACCGCCTCCACCGACGCCGTGCTCAAGGACGGGGATCCCCTGCGGGCCATCGGCTCCCTGGCCGGCCAGTCCATCGACGGGCTCGGCGGGGCCACCTTCGGCGACTTCTACTCCGCCTTCGCGGCCGACGTGGGGCGATCGGTCCGCAATGCCCAGGACGATGAGGCGGCCTGCCAGTCGCTGACCGCCGAGGCCGACTCCCGCCGGGCCTCGGTGGAGGGGGTTTCGGTGGACGAGGAAATGGTGAACCTGATCGGCCAGCAGGAGGCTTACCAGGCCGCGGCGCGCCTGGTGGGGGTGGCCGATCAGATGATCCAGGAGATCCTGTCCATCACCGGGTAGAGGTTGCTTCCCCGTCCCCGCCGGGAGCCACGACCGCGCCCTGGAGGGCGCCGTCCGGCCCCGGCGCCGTCGTCGAGTCCACCGCCGCCCCGTGCAACCCGGTCCCCGCGCTCGGCGCGCGGGTCGAATCTCCGGCGGCGCCATGAAGCTCGCCTTCGGTGGCTCCGGTTTCCACCGAGTCCGCGGCCGCGGCGTCGGGGTCCTGGTCGTTCAGGAGCATCATGATGGTGACGCGGCGGTTCCGGGGGGAGAAGGGGTCGTCGGGGAGCTTGGGCTCCCGATCCGCGAAGGCGCGGACCTGGACGATCTGCTTCGGGTGCAGGCCGTGCTCGGTGAGGATCCGGCGGGCCACGTTGGCCCGGTCGGCGCTCAGCTCCCAGTTCGTATACCCGTTGGTGCTCGGATAGGCGTAGGCGTCGGTGTGCCCTTCGACCCGGACCGGAAGATCGAGGGCGGAGAGCTCGCGGCCGAGCAGGGCCAGGACGGCCTGGCCGGCCGGGCTGGGGGTGGCCGCGCCCTTCTCGAACAGGAAGCCGCTCTTGTCCTCGATCAGCTCGATGCGCAGGCCCTCGTCGGTGAGGGTGACCTCGATGTGATCGCCCAGCGCGGCCAGGTCCGGGGTCTCCCGGAGCTTCTGCTCGATGTTCTTCGCCATGCTCTTCAGACGGTCGCGCCGGAGCTCCAGCACGTCCAGGTTGTTCATGGCCTTTCGCACGGTCTGGGATTGGGCGCCGTCCCCGGGCAGGATGGAGCTCCCGAACTCGTCCGCCCGCCCCAGCGGATCCTGGAAATAGCCCGCGATGGCCGACTTGATGTCGGTGCTCTGGTTGACCAGCCACAGGACGAGGAAGAGGCAGAACATGGCGGTCATGAAGTCGGCCAGGGCGACCTTCCAGGCTCCGCCATGGTGGGCCTCCGCCCGCCGCCGCTTGCGGATGATGATCTGGACCGGCTCCTCGTGCTTCTTCTTCATCTACCCCTCCCCGCCGGTCACGCGGCCTGGGCCAGGGTCTCGGGGGATTGGGCCGGCCGGCGCTTGAGCTCCTGCATCGCCTCCTCCATCTCCGCGAAGTCCGGCCGCACCTCCGCCACGATCGAGCGCCGGGCGAACTCCACCGAGATCATGGGGGAGGCTCCCTTGGCCACCGCGGTGACCGCGGCCTTGATGAAGTAGTAGAAGCGGACCTCGGCCGCCTTGCGGTTCTCCAGGGCGTTGGCCAGGGGTCCGGCGAAGCCGTAGGCCAGGAGCACGCCCAGGAAGGTCCCGGTGAGCGCGGCGGCCACGTGCTCGCCGACCCGCTCGATGGGTCCGTTGATGGCCCCCATGGTGACCACGATCCCCAGCACCGCGGCCACAATGCCGATCCCGGGAAGGGCGTCGCTCACCCGCTGCAGGACCTTGACCCCCATTCCCTCCTCCTCCTCGCGCACCTCGATGTCGGTCTCCATCATCATGTCCAGGTCGTGGGGGGACACGCTTCCCATGAGCACGAGCCGGAGCGAATCGCAGAGGAACTCCACCGCGGCGAAGTGGGCGAGAACGCCGGCGTAGCGCTGAAAGAGGGAGCTTTCCCGGGGTTTCTCGATGTGGGACTCGATGGCCACCAGGCCGTCGCGCTGGGCGGTCTGGAAGAGCTCGAAGAGGAGCTTCAGGGCGTCGAGGTAGAGGCGCCGGTTGAACGGGGTGGGGCGGATGAGCCCGGGGAGGTCGCGGATGAGGGCGCGCAGGGTGGGATTGGGGGTCGAGATGAGGACGGTCCCCACCGCGGTCCCTCCCACCACCATGAACTCGGAGATATGAAAGAGGGCGGGGATCTTCCCCCCCGCGATGGAAAAGCCGCCGAGCACCGAGACGACGACGACCAACAACCCGAACAAGGCGATCATGAGCGGTCCCCCAGAGATCCCAGGATGCTTCGCAGATGCGCGTCCAACTTCAGTGTCGGAGGGGAGGGGGGGAACTTGAGGGGTTAGGGGCGCGTTGCAGATTGCAACGCGCCCCGGTCGCAGCCGGAATCAGTCGGTGTACCGGGACTTGAGGCTCCCCCAGGTGGCGGTTTTCGTGGGGACCGCGCACCCGGTCACCAGGAGGGTGATCTGGGTCACCGATCCCCAGGCCCCGTCCGGGAGGTCGCCGCTCCCCCCGGGACAGGACGCCGGGTCCAGGAGGCCCGGGTAGCCGCCGGGAACGGCGGCGGAGGCGGTGGTCCCCAGGACCGAGGTGTTGGCGATCAGGTAGTCCATGCAGGCCGGGGCCCAGTTGGGCGCCAGGAGATCGAAGACCCCGCTCAGGGTGACGTTGCTCCGGACCCCGATTCGCTGTCCGCTCACGAACTGGTGGGTGGAGGTGACCTCGACCGACTGGAGGTCCCCGGTGAAGTCGGCCAGGTTGTCCACGCTCCAGGGGCCGTCCTTGGCCAGCCAGAACCGGCCCCCGGCGTACCGGCTCCGGTAGGTCACCTCGCCGGTGCCGGAGATCCCCCGGGTGTCGCTCACCAGGACCGGCGCCGCGGCCATGGAGGCGCACCAGACCCTCCACTCGCTCCCCAGGCCCGAACCGTCCCAGGAGGCCACGTTCAGGGTGTTCCCGATCGCGCCTTCCTGCCCGCCCACCCAGGACTCGCTGAACCGCCCGTCCAGCAGGGTGCCGCCCTGGCTGACCGAGGTGTAGAGGCCGTTCATCGGGGGGAGGGGAGCGGCGGCCGCCGGGAGCGCCGCCGAGACCAGGGCCAGGATCAGTATCACTGCACGCATCGCGCTGTCTCCTCTTCGTTTCAGGGTCGTTGGTCCGGCGGGGGCGCGGTTCCGCGCCCCCGTCCGGGCCGAAGGTCATCGAGCGGGGGTGAGGCTCGCGTTGCGGTCCCAGAAGCGGGGACCGGGGGAACGGTCCACCGCGCTGTGCTATCCTCACCCCCGCATGGAAACGGTAGGGGGACTCGCATCCACGCGCCATCCGGCAGATGCCGTAGTTCCTGAATCACAAGGAGTTAGAGCCGTCATCCGGCAGATGTCCGAACGCCGTGTGGTCCGATAGAGACGACCTCAACCCCTTCTTCTTTCTCCTTCTCTCCCTGCTCCTTCTGCTCATCGTGGTCCTGGGGGGGATCGACCTGACCCTGGACGCCTCGCTCCGCGGCCCCGCCCATCTGATCCTCGAGGTCGTGTTCCTCATCCTGTGTCTGGTCTCCGCGCTCTATCTGGGGGTGGGGTGGCTTCGAACCCGCCGGGGGCTCCTTCGCGCCCGCTCCGAGGGCGCCCGCAGCCGGGCGGAGCGCGACGCCTGGCGGGACCGCACCCGGAAGCTCCTCCGGGGCCTCGGCGAGGCGATCGACGACCAGCTCCGGGACTGGAGCCTCACCGGGGCGGAGCGCGAGACCGCCCTCCTCATCCTGAAGGGCTACAGCCACAAGGAGATCGCGGGGTTGACCGGGCGCGCCGACCGCACCGTGCGGCAGCACGCGGTGGCGGTGTACCGGAAATCGGGGCTGGCCGGGCGGGCCGAGCTGTCGGCGTTCTTCCTGGAGGACCTGCTCCTCCCCCTGGAGTCCGCATCGTCCGCCGAGGCCTCGGCGCCCGCGGACTAGAACACTTGCCGGAGGGCCCGCTCCGGCCGCCGGCCCCCCGGATTCCCACCCCCACGCGAACGGGGCGGCCCGTTTCCGGACCGCCCCGCCAAGCGTCGCCGGCCGAAGCCGGATCAGTTGTCCTTCGCGTACTGCTTCTTGAGCGTCCCCCACGAGGTGGGTTCGGTGGCGGTGGGCGCGGCGCCGGCGGGGGCGCCGGTCGAGAGCACCTCGACCTGCCCGTCCTGAACGCTCACCGAGAGACCGTCCATCCCCTGGGCGGCCAGGGCCTCCTGGATCCGGGCGGCCAGCTCGGAGTCGCCCAGCGACCCCGGATCGTCGATGGTCACCGTCCCGCTCTTCCCCGCGTCGGTGACGTCGAGGATCAGGTGCTCCCCGGCGTCGTCTTGGGTTCTCCGCATGCGGATCTCGGCCCGGTGGAGGTCCCCGCCCAGGGGCTTCCCGTCCGACGTGAGCTGGACCTCGACCGGCTGGTCGGGAATCGGGGTGGACCCGTCGCTCTCCGCCTTGACCTGGATCTCCATCTTTCCGGGTTCGTCCATGGTGACCGAGACCTGGGCGTTGGGAATCCCCGCCGCGGCCAGTTCCCGGGTGATCTCCGCCTCGATCTCCGACGCGCTCTTCCCGTCCACGCTCACCTGGATCACGTTGTCCAGCATCAGGGCGTAGACGTTCCCCGAGGTCTTCTCGCGGATGGGGTCGACCGAAGCGCTGGCGGTGTACCCCTTGTCGGTGAGGGTGTGCACGAAGGCGCGGGTGATCGCCTTGGCCGAGGCGCCGTCCTTCGCGGGCACGGTGGTGCTGAGGCTGTAGGTCATGGCCCCGTCCCCGTCCCGGGCCTCCACCCGCACCGCGCCGGCGTCGAGCGCGCCCTTGAACTCGTGCACGATCCCGTCCAGGGTGCTCCGGGTGACCCCCGTTCCGGCCAGCTCCAGGGTCACCTTCTGTCCCACCGTGTGCTGGTAGGAAACCGGAATCACCAGGAGCGCGGCGGCGATCAGCGCCACCGCGGCGGGGACGGCCACCCGCGGCCGGCCTTTGAACCATCCAAGAAACGCCATCGGAATCTCCTCCCTCGGCCGCCCCGGACGCGAGTCCGGGAGGCCCTCGATGATGTGATCGAGGGACGTCATGTCCCGGCGGGACGTCGCCCGCAGGGCCTCGAGATCCCGGTCGATCCGCGCGTCCGGGGACCCGGTCTTCGATTCGCGGCCGGGATCGGGAACGTTACTCATGACGCCCTCCTGTTCGAGATGGACCTTCGGTGACGGAGGAGTAGACCGGGGCCAGGGCCTCGGCGGGGGAGAGGGCGATCCGCTGGGATTCCCGTCCCCCCCGCCTCGGGCTCCGGCCCGAGGGGGCCGCCGCGCCGGTGAACCCCAGGGCTCGATAGTGCCGGCGGAGCCGTTCCCGGGCCCGAAGGACCCGCGACTTGACCGCCGCGACCGAGGCCTTCTGCAGGGCCGCGATCTCTTCCATCGAGAACCCCTCGAGTTCGTACAGCACCAGCGCCTCCCGTTGCCCGGGGGAAAGCCGCGCCAGAGCGCGCGCCGCCCGCCGGGCGGAGTCGAATTCCTCCGCGTGGAGCCGGCCGTCCTCGCCCGCCGGATCCCGATCCTGGGGAGGAGCGTCCGCCAGCGGGATCAACCGCTTCCAGAACGCCCTCCGGCACCGGGAACGGTGGACGGAGAGGAGAACGGCGAAGAACCAGGAGCGGAAGCGACCCTCCTCGCGGAGGGTGTGGAGCTTTCGCCAGGCGCGCAGGACCGCTTCCTGGTAGAGGTCGTCCCCCTCGCCGTTGTGACGGCTCAGGTTCCGCGCGGTCGATAGCGCCTGCTCGTGAACCGGCTCCAGGAGACGGACGATCCGCTCCCACCGCCGCTCCGCTTCGTGGTCCTTCATGCACCCTCCGGAAGGTGTCGGGCCGTTCCGGCCTTCGGGGGGGAGACGCCTCGAAGGGCCGGGGAGGATGCAGAAGAGTTTAGGGAATTCCCGGGGCGGACCCGGGTCAAAAAAGCAGGGCGGACCCCGAACGATGCGGCCGGGGGGGGAGGAGGCGGAGACCGCTCGCCATCCCGCCCACCTGACTTCGGTTACGGAACCCTAGTGCAGCCGGAAGGTGACCGGCATCTGCACCCAGAGCTCCACCGGCTTGTGCTGGACGAGGGCGGGCTTGTACACCGCGGACCGGGCGGACTGGATCGCCGCCGCCTGGAGGGGTTTCGGGCCGTCGATGACCCGGACGTCCTTGATCTTTCCGTCCTTCCCCACCAGGGCCCAGAGGAGCACCGTGCCCTCCACCCCCGCCTCCTTGGCGAGCTCGGGATAGACCGGGGGGTCGATCCGGAGCCGCACCGGCTGCTCGTCCACCGCCACGAAGTCCCCCGGGGCGGGGGTGGCGTCGCCCTCGCCGTCGCCCGGGCCGGACACCACCAGCGAATCGCCGGTGCCCGCGCCCAGGTCCTCCATGGACACCGGGGCCACCGATTCCGACATCTCGGTCTGGGTGGCGATGGTGGGGGCCTTGGCCTTGACCTCGGGAACCGGTTCGGGGACGCCGATCGAGGGCGGGGCCACCGCCTGGGCGATGGCGAGCTGGGGCACGCTGGGCTTGGAGATGGAGGGCGGGACCCCCAGCTCGGTGTAGCGGACCATGTGGACCTGGCGGGACACCGGCGCTTCCGGCTTCCCGCGACCGGCCAGGAACCAGGCGCCGAAAGCAATCAGCCCGACGGCCAGGGCGATCGCGTTGGCCCAGAGGAGCCACTTCATGAACTCGCGCTGGAGGGGGTGCTGTTCCCCGGTCACCGGAAGGCTCGGGGCCCCGGTCAGGGTGAAGGCCCAGGGGGTGTGGGTGGTCGGCGGTGCCGTCATTTTCCCTCCCCTTGCTTGGCCTGCTCCAGGACCTTCAGATCGGCGTCGTCCATGGGGACCACGCTGAACCGGTCGAGCTTGGCGTCCTCCATGATGTCCATCATGTTCACCATGTCGTCGTAGCGGGCCAGTCGATGGATCTTGGCCAGGACGATGAGATCGGGATTGGCCTCGAGGTCCGCCGCGAACACCGACTCCAGGCTGTCCCAGGCCACCGGGGTGAAGGCGGCGGTCCCGAGCTTCATGAGCACCGAGTCGTCCTTGTCCACCAGCACCGTCATCACGTTCTTCTCCGGCACCTCGACCTTGGCCCCGGGCTCGGGCATGTTGATCTCCATGGCCAGGGGCCGGCGGAACACCGTGGTCACCATGAAGAAGATGAGGAGCAGGAACGCGATGTCCACCATGGGGGTCATGTCGATCCGGATCCCGGTCCGGCGCCGTTTGCGGGCGCCGAAGATGCCTTCGGCGGGGATCCTGCGGCTATCCGGAGCCGCCTGTTCCGTTCCGGCCATCGTGGCTCCTTCGGTCTAGTCGGAGTGCGTCCGCTTGAGATCGGTCATCAGGTTGAATCGAAGGGTCTTGGCCTGGACGAGGGCGTCCATGAGATCCGCCACCGTCCCGAAGTCCGCGTTCTTGTCGCCCTTCACCACCACCACCGCGTTCGGATTCCTGGCCCGCCAGCTCACGATGGCGTTCACCAGGTCGTCCTTCGCCACCTCCCGGACGTCGAGTCCCGACGCGCCCGAGATGAAGGTCCGCCCCTCCGGCCCCACGGTGAGGATGATGGTTTCGGTGTCGGGAATGTGGACCTCGGAACGGGAGGCGGGGAGCGTCACCGCCACCGGTTCCGGCGGCTTGAACTGGGTGGTGGACATGAAGAAGATGAGGAGCAGGAAGGCGACGTCGACCATGGGGGTCATGTCGATCCGCACGCCCAGCCGGTGCTTGGCCATGGCCTAGGCCTCCTGCTGCTCCAGGAGCTGAAGCACGGTGTAGCTCGACTCCTCCATGGAATTGGTGAAGTTGTCCACCCGGGTGGTGAAGTAGTTGTAGAGCACGATGGTGATGATGGCGGTGGTGAGGCCGAGGGCGGTGTTCACCAGGGCCTCGGAGATCCCCACCGCGAGCTGGGTGGCGTCGGGGGCCCCGGCCCGGGCCATGGCGTGAAACGCCCGGATCATCCCGATGGTGGTTCCCAGGAGACCCAGCATGGTGGCGATGGAGGCGATGGTGGAGAGCGCGCTCAGGTTCCGTTCCAGGAGCGGGCTCTCCAGGGCGCTGGCCACCGCGATGCTCTTCCGGGTCTCATCCAGGAGTTCCTTCTTCTCGATGCCCTTCTGGCGGAGATTCTGATAGCGCTCCAGCCCCGCCCCGATCACGTTGGCCAGGCTCCCGCCCTGCTTCTTGCAGGCCTCGATGGCGTCGGCCACGTTGCCGCCGTCCAGGGCCGCCTTCACGTTCCGGAGGAACCCGTTCACGCTCCCCCGTCCGCCGGCCCGCCAGAGCACCAGGGTCCGCTCCAGGGCGAAGGTGAGCCCGAGGAAGAGAAAGGTGAGACCGAGGATGAGAAGCGGGCCGCCGCGCCTCAGGTAGTCGGGGAGATGGTCCCAGATGTACCACGACACCACCAGGGAGATGATGATGATGGGGATGAGGATGTAGCTCTTCACGTAAGTCCTCCTGGATGTTCACCCGCCGGGGTGGGGATCAGCCGCCCCCGCTCCTGGCCTTCTGCAAAAGCTCCCACCCCTTGACCAGGGTGGGGTTCCTGGGGTCGATGGCCCGCGCCTTCTTGAACGCCGACTCGGCTCCGTCCCAGTTCTGTAGGCCGAGATAGGCGTTTCCGAGCCCGGCCCAGGCGTCGGCGTTACCGGGTTCGGCCTCGGCGGCGGCCTTGTAGGTCCGCGCCGCGTCCTTGAAATCGCTCCGCCGAATGTAGCAGTAACCCAGGCCTCGGAGCGCGCGCGCATTCTGCGGCTCGGACGCGAGGGCCAGCTTGTACTCCTTCTCCGCCGCGGCGGTGGAGTCGCTCATCACCAGGGCCTGGCCGAGGAGCACCCGCCCGATGGTGAGGCTGTCGTCGAGGGCCAGGGCCGCGCGGAAGGGGGCGACGGCGTCGCGATTCTTCCCCGCCTGAAGATAGGCCACCCCGAGGTTCAGCCGGTAGAGGGCCGAGGTCGAGTCCAGGGCCGCCGCGCGCTCCAGGTGGATCGCGGCGGAATCCGGCCGGCCGGCCGCCAGCTCGAGGAGCCCCGCCCGGTAGCGGACCTCGGCGGAGGTGGGGTCGAGCCCGATCGCCCGGTCGAGCCGTTTCCGCGCCGCGTCGTATTCCTTTTGATTGGCGAGGTAGTCGGCCAGGGCGAGAAGATCCCGGGGATCGTCGAGCACGCTGTCCGGGAGCGAGGCGAAGATTTCCGCGGCCTGGGCCTTTCCCGCCGCGTCGGAACCCCGGAGGCCGGCCCGGGCCAGGGTGAGCCGGACCTCGGCCCGGGTGCTGTCCAGGGCCATGGCCGCCCGCGCGGCCTCCAGGGCCTGATCGTAGCTTCCCACCGCCAGGAGCGCGTCGGCCAGGCCGATCTGGGCGTTCACGTCGTCGGGCACCCGCTTCACGTAGGCGAGGTAGGTCGCCGCCGCCTTCCCGTTCTGTCCCGCCCGCCGGTAGAGATCGGCCAGGTCCCCGAGCGCGGGGGCGTAGGTCGAGTCGACCCCGAGCGCCTTCATGTACGCGTCGCGGGCGTCGTTGTAACGCTCGAGGTCCTCGTAGAGCTTTCCGAGGCTGGTGAGGAGCGGGGCGGTGGGCTCCGCCCCCGGCGCGGCCAGGGCCTTCTCGTAGGCGTCGACGGCGAGGCTGGGGATGTTCCGGCGCTGGTACACCCGGGCCAGCGCCTCCGCGTAGAGCGGCTCGGCGGGGTCGAGGCTCTGGGCGATCAAGGCCTCCTTCTCCGCGCCGGTGAGGTCCCCGGTCCCGAGGTCGTAGAGCGCCATCCCGTAGTGGTAGAAGTCCTCGCCCTCGTCCCGGCCGTGCAGCTTGGCGCCCCGGGCGAGCAGGTTCTTGGCCCGCTCCCAATCCTTGTCGGCCAGGGCCAGCCGGGCCTTTCCGTACACCGCTTCCCAGAGGTCGTGCTTCTCGGCCAGGGCCCGGTCGATCTCCTCCGAGGCCTCGGCGTTCCGTCCCCGCCGCAGCAGGAGGAGCCCCAACCCGGCGCGGGCTTCGGGATAGGCCGCGCTCCCCGCCGACACCCGGTCCTGGATCGCCGCCCGGAAGAGGGAGTCCGCCCGGGCGTAGCGTCCCTGGTGGACCGCGACCTCGGCCAGGCCGTAGTGGGCCTTGTCCACCTGGTAGTCGGCGGCGATCGCCTGGTCGAACTTCGCCGCCGCCTCGTCCAGCCGGCGGTCCTCGAGCGCCTTCATGCCCAGCCGGATCGGGTCCACGTCGAAGGTGTAGCGGGGCTGGGCCAGGGCCGGAAGGGGAGCGAGCGCCAGGGCCAGCAGCACCCAGGGCCACGCGGCCGCCGCTCCCCGCCGTCGGGGTCGAACCGGGTTTCGCGTGCGAGAGAGCATGCCGTCTCCTAGCCCGACTTTCCGACCGGGCCGGTGGTGAGGATGACTTCACGAAGGGGGCGCCGGGCGGGAAGGGCGCCGTCCCGCTCCACCTGCCGCTGGCCCCGGGCGCTCACCAGGTAGCTCAGGAACATGTTGCCGCTGATGCTACCGGAGGCGGGACAGGAGGCGTAGAGGTAATGGAAGAGAGGGTACTCGCCGTAGCCGATCGCCTCGTAGGTGGGAAGGGCGGCCCGGGTGGTGTCGGTCCGGACCGCCACCGGCGCCACCCCCAGGGAATCGAGGTTCCCGGGGAGGGAGAGGGAGCTTCCGAGCCCCA
>CAYRIJ010000049.1:15204-17328 GCA_964424285.1 uncultured bacterium | reverse complement strand
GCCCTCCCAGGGGGTCCGAAGCCTCGGATCTCCGGCGCGAGGAGCCGGAAGCCGCGCCGAGGCGGGCCGCCGACTCTCCCACCGCGCGGCGGCGCTCGCGCGTCGCGGACTCCAGGGTGCCCAACCGGCCTCGGGCACCCGCCTGTCCGGTCGCCCGGTTGCGGGAACCCCCGCCTCGATCACCCCGCCCCCCGCCGACGAATCCCTCAGCCTTCCCACTCCGGAAGCTCGGCCTCCGGTATCTCCGCGAGCCGCGGGTTGGCGCGGTCGCGCCCGGAGAGCACCGGGTCGGTGACCCCCCACGGCACGGCCAGGTCGGGATCGTCCCACGCCACCCCCAGCTCGTCGTCGCCGTCGTAGTAGTTGTCCACCACGTAGGCCAGGGTGCAGTCGGTGAGGGCCAGGAAGCCGTGGGCCACCCCCACCGGCACGAACACCCCCATCGGCTCCTGCTCGTCGAGGTCGATCACTTCCCGGCCCCCGCGGGTGGGGGAGCCGCGCCGGATGTCCACCAGGGCGATCCGGATCCGGCCGGCCATCGGCACCCAGTAATCGATCTGGCGGCGGTGGTAGTGGAGGCCGCGGAGCACCCCTTCCCGGGAGTCCGAGCGGTTGGCCTGGACCGCCTCCCAGCTTCGCTCCGGAAACCACTCCCGGCGGAAGGTCTCCAGGAAGCGCCCGCGCTCGTCGCCGAACGGTTTCAGGACCGCGAACTTGACCCCGCGAATGCGGCTCGATTCCCGGATCTCGGTCATGGTTCCCTCCGATGCCCTCGGGCGCTCCGATCGCCGCCCCTCGCCGATCCCTGGTAGGCTTCTCCTGCAGGGGGCATGGATCATAACAAACACCGAATTCACGAGGAGGCGTTCGATGGCACGTTGGGTCGAGGTGGGCAAGGACGGGGATCTCGCCCCGGGAGAGTTCAAGCTGGTGGAGGCGGGGGACCTGGAGCTGGCGCTCTTCAACGTGGAGGGAAAGCTCTGCTGCATCGAGGACCTCTGCACCCACGACGGCGGGAACCTGGTGGAGGGGGATCTCGACGGCCGGATCGTGACCTGTCCCCGGCACGGGGCCACCTTCGACGTCTGCACCGGCGAGGCGCTGAGCCTCCCCGCGGTGGCCCCCACCCCGGTCCACGAGGTCCGGGTGCGGGACGGGGTGGTCGAGATCGAGGTCGAGGACTGAACCGGGCTTTCTGATTTCGAGGGAACGTCATGGCAAGCCGCAAGCAACGACAGATCGCGCTCCTCAAGGTCCTGGCCGCGGCGGCCTGGGCGGACGGCCGGCTGGACAACGAGGAGGTGAACCGCATCAAGGAGCTCATGCTGGCCTACGAGCTGGAGCCCGAGGACATGCACGGGGTGCAGGCGCTCCTGGAGGCCCCGGTCTCCTACGCGCGGTGCGAGGAGCTGACCCGGGAACTCCTGGGCATGCTGAACTCCAAGGGGGAGCGGGAGGTGGTGCTGGAGGAGGTGGAACGGATCTTCCGCGCCGACGGCCGGGTGGATGCCGACGAGCGCGAGGTCCTGGAAGGGCTCAAGGGCATCATGGATGCCATGAACTCGGTGGACCACTTCATGGGCCGCATCACCGGGGTCTTCCGCCGGGTGTTCGCGGGCCGCGAAGCCGGGTCCTCGCCGGGCGAGCTGAGCGAGTACCTCAAGAACACCGTGCTCCAGCGTCTCGACGACCTCTCCCACGGAGCCTGGCGGGAGGGGTTCGACGCCGCGAGCCTGAACCGCTACACCCTGTTCGGGGCGGTCCTCGGCCGGGTGGCCGACGTGGAGGACGGGGTCTCCGACGAGGAGCTGGCCCAGGTCCGCGCCATCCTGGCCGAGCGCTTCGGGATCGAGCCGCCGCTCCTCGACTGGACCGTCCAGGCGGTGCGGGAGGCCGCGTCCGCCCGGATGGATCGCCAGGCGCTCCTGAGCGAGTACAACCGGATCGCCGACATGACCCAGCGAAAAGAGCTGTTGGACGCCGCCTTCGCGGTGGCCGCCGCGGACGGAACCGTCGGGAAGGCCGAGCTGGAGGAGCTCCGGCTCATCTCGAACTTCCTCTGGATCGACCGCCGCGACTTCGCCGACATCCGCCGGCCCTGGATGCAGTACGAGGGCTGATGGG
>CAYRIJ010000049.1:4830-15104 GCA_964424285.1 uncultured bacterium | reverse complement strand
CGCCGCGACTTCGCCGACATCCGCCGGCCCTGGATGCAGTACGAGGGCTGATGGGGACGGCGGCTCACCGGGGCCCCGGTGACCCGCACCGCGGTACGTGGGGGGCTGGGGCCTCGGCGACCCGCACCCGCGCTACGGGCGGGCGCCGGGACCCGGGCATCCGGCCCCGCGTTTCGCGGGGCCCCGAACCCCTACATGAAGACCCAGAGCTGGGCCGCGCGATCGCGGGCCACCTGCTGGGGCTCGAATTCTCCGCCCTCGGCGTATTTCGATCCCAGCGCCTGGATGGAGATCCGCTCGGCCGGGATCCCCTGGCTCACCAGGTAGCTCTTGGCCGCTTCGGCCCGGGCCCGGCTCAGGGCGGCCGCGTTCCCCGTTTCGCCGCGGTTGTCGGTGAAGCCCGCCACGAGGACGTGCCAGCGGGTGTTCACCTTGAGCTCCCGGACCGCCTCGATGAGCGCCCCCTTGGCCTCCTGGTTCAGGGACGAGGACCCCTGGGGAAAGGTGACGGTCTTGAGGAGCTCATGCACCTCGAGCCCGGAGGGGACCGCCGGGGCCTCGGAATAGGTCCAGGCGGTGACCGGGGGAGGGATCGAGGGCTTCGAGGCCTCGCCCCCCCTGATTTCCTGGCCCTGGGCGGTCATGGGCCGCGGCTCGTTCTTGGACTTGTAGAGGTTGGCGCAGCCGGCGACCCAGAGCGCGGTGAGCGCCAGCCCGAGGACCAGGAGGGCCGCCGCCGCCGACCGCCTCGCTTGTCGCGGTGACACCCCGGCCCTAGAATGAGGGCTCTCTTCATTCCTCTTCTTGAATCGGATTCGCATGATCGTTGATTCCAAGCGCATGATTCCACTCCATTCCGGATCGATCCGTGGTGGGCGCGACTTCGTACTCTATTGGATGCAAGTGCAGCGAAGGGCTGAATCCAATGATGCCCTGAATTTCGCGGTGGAGCAAGCCAACGAACTGGGGCTCCCGGTCCTGGTCTACGAGGGGCTCCGCCACGACTATCCCCATGCCTCCGACCGGATCCATACCTTCGTGCTGGAGAACACCCGCGGGCTCCGCAAACGTTTGCATGAAAAGGGGATAGGGCACGCGTTCTTCCTGGAGCGAAACCCCGGGGACCGGCGAGCGGTCGTGAAGGGGCTCCTCGAGCGGGCCGCCCTGGCGGTGACCGACCACTTTCCCGCCTTCATCGTTCCGGGACAGAACCGGGCCCTGGCCCGCCTGGCCGAGGCGGAGGGGGTGACGGCGGTGGCGGTGGACGCCTGCGGCGTGGTTCCCCTGGCCGAGTTTCCCAAGCGGGAATACGCGGCCCGCACCCTGCGCCCCAAGATCCACCGGCTCCTCCCGTTCTACCTGTCGCCGACCCGGGACCCCCGGCCCCGCCGAAGCGGGCTCCGGATCGAGGCGGGGTTCCGCGAGGAGGACTGGCGGGAATCGACGGCGGCGAAGGTGGCCTCGTGCGCGATCGATCACCGGGTTCCCCCGGTGAGCGACCACGTTCCCGGAGGCCGCGCGGCCGCCCTCGCCCGCCTCGACGCCTTCATCCGCCGGGGGCTCGACCGCTACGCCGACGCGTCCAACGACCCGGCCCTCGGAGCGACCTCGGGGCTCAGCCCCTACCTCCACTTCGGCATGATCTCCGCCCGGGAGGTGGCCCTCACCGTCCGGGCCGCCCGCCCCCGCGCCGACCGGAACGTGGCCGCCTTCCTGGAGCAGCTCATCGTCCGCCGGGAGCTGGCGTTCAACTTCTGCGCCCGCGAGCCCCGGCCGAACTCCCTCCGGGCGCTCCCCGACTGGGCGCGGCGGACCCTGGCCGAACACGACGGGGACGAGCGCGAGTTCACCTACCGGCGGGCGGAGTTCGAGGCGGCGCGGACCCACGACGAACTCTGGAACGCCTGCCAGGACGAGATCCGGCTGACCGGGGTCATGCACAACTACGTGCGGATGCTCTGGGGGAAGAAGATCCTGGAGTGGTCGAAGAGCCACGCCGAGGCCCTCCGCATCATGACCCACCTCAACGACAAGTACGGCCTGGACGGGCGGGACCCCAACTCCTACACCGGCTTTCTCTGGTGCTTCGGGCTCCACGACCGGGCCTGGGGGGAGCGGCCGGTCTACGGCAAGATCCGGAGCATGTCGTCCGTTTCCACCCGGCGGAAGGTGGACGCCGACGCCTACATTGCTAGAATCCGATCGCTGAGCGCGATACCGACACCCTCTTGAACGCGAACCGGATCGAAGGATGACGACATGGACAAGATAGCCCTGGACTGGAACACCATTCGCGGCCTGCTGTTGACCCACGGGCTGCGGATGCTGCTCATCTTCATCGCCTCCTTCGTGGCCTACCGGGTGGTGAAGTTCATCGTGCGCCGGGTGGAGCGGTCGGTGGAGGACGACGACCCCGATACCAAGAGCGAGGTGGAGAAGCGCGCGGAAACCCTGGGGCGGATCGTGAACCAGGTCTCGATGGTGGTCATCGCGCTCACCGCCGGGATGCTGCTCATGAAGGAGCTGGGGTTCGAGATCGGCCCCATCATCGCGGGGGCGGGGATCGCCGGGCTGGCCATCGGCTTCGGCGCCCAGAACCTGGTCCGGGACCTCATCACCGGCTTCTTCATCCTCTTCGAGAACCAGTTCCGGGTGGGGGACGTGGTCGAGGTGGCGGGGAAGGGGGGGCTGGTGGAGGCGATCAACCTCCGGACCACCGTGCTCCGGGACCTCGAGGGGAACGTGCACGTCATCCCCAACGGGGCGATCGAGACCGTCACCAACCGCACCCGGGAGTGGTCCCGGATCATGCTCGACGTGGGGGTGGCCTACAAGGAGAGCGTGGACCGGGTGATGGAGGTCCTGGCCGAGATCGGGAAGACCATGGAGGAGGATCCCGAGTTCGGCCCCAAGATCATGGAGCCCCTGAGCATCCTGGGGGTGAACGAGTTCGCGGACTCCGCGGTCAACGTCCGGGTCGTGTTCAAGACCCGGCCGCTCATGCAGTGGGCGGTGGGCCGCGAGTTCCGGCGCCGCATCAAGAACCGGTTCGATGAGGAAGGGATCGAGATCCCCTTCCCCCATCGCACCATCTACATCGGGGAGGGGGTCCAGGGGACCCTTCCCCACCGGACCGAGGCCGCTCCGCCCGACCCCGAGCGGGGCGGCCGGCCGGGCCGGGATCTCACCGACACCGGACCCCAGATGGGGCCGGGAGAGACCGCCGAGGAGGCGCACGACCGGTGAAACTCTGCGAGGCCCCGGACCGGATCCGGGACGTGGTGCTGGATGGGCTGAGCCTGAGCCTGGAAGAGATCGTGGCGGTGGCGCGGCACCGGGCCCGGGTGCGCCTGGACCCCGCCGCAGCGCGCCGGGTGGGCTTTTCGCGGGCGGTGGTGGAGCGGCTGGTGGCCGACCGGGCCAAGGTCTACGGGCTCACCACCGGGTTCGGATCCAAGCGGGACATCCTGATCGATCCCGAGGAGCTGGGCCAGCTCCAGGAAAACCTGATCCGGAGCCATGCCTGCGGGGTGGGGGATCCGCTCCGCGAGGACGAGGCGCGGGCGGCCATGCTGCTCCGCGCCAACACCCTGGCCCGGGGGAATTCCGGGGTGCGCCCGGTGGTGATCGAGGCGCTGCTCGAGTTCCTGAACCGGGACGTCTTTCCCTGGATCCCCTCCAAGGGATCCCTGGGGGCGAGCGGCGATCTCGCCCCGCTGAGCCATCTCGCGCTGTCCCTGTGCAACGATCCCGAGGCGCGGTTCTACCGGCCCGATCCCGGAGAGCCCGCCCCCGACGGCCCCCGGTCCGAGGGCGGCCGCGCGCCGGACTACGTGGCCAAGCCGACGGCCTGGCGATTCGGGCCCGCCCCCGACGGGCTCTTCGGCGAGCCGGGCGGGCTCACCCCCCTGGTGCTCCGGGCCAAGGAGGGGCTGGCGCTCAACAACGGGACCCAGGTGAGCGTGGCCATCGGGATCCTCACCCTGTTCGACGCCATCGTGCTCCTGGAGAGCGGGGAGCTGGCCTGCGCCCTGAGCCTCGAGGCCACCAAGGGGGTGCGCGACGCCTTCGACCCCCGTCTCCATGCCGCGCGTCCCCTCGAGGGCCAGCCCGAGACCGCCGCCAACATCCGCGCCTTCACCGAGGAGAGCCAGATCCTCACCGTTCCCCTCAACACCGCCCGTCTCCACCGGGCGCGCTGGGCCATGGCCGCGGCGGCGGAGATCCTGGAGGACCGGGAGGGGAAGGGGCGGAAGGACCTCGCCGAGCGGGCGCGCGAGCTGGGGAGCCGGCTGGTGGCGCTCGAGGACGACAGTCCCCATCTCCTGGAGCGGGAGCGGGCCGCGCTCTCCCCCGCCGAGCTGGACCGTCTCCCCGAGCGCACCCTGAACCAGCGCATCTACCGCGACGCCCTGGGTCCAATCCGAAGCGAGGTTCTGGCCCTCTACGCTTCGCTCCTGGAGGCCCCCCTGGCCGGGGAGGCGGTCAAGGGGCGGGACTTCCTGGCCGACGCGGTCTCCCAGCTTCAGCTCGCCCTCCCCGAGATGCCCTCGGTCCAGGACGACTACTCGTTCCGCTGCACCCCCCAGGTGATCGGGACCACCCGCAAGGTGGTGGAGGACGTCCGTCGCACCCTGGTCATCGAAGCCAACAGCGCCACCGACAACCCCCTGATCTTCCCTCCCCGGGGGGAGGCCTTCGAGGGCACGGTGGAAGCCTACGCGGCCTCGCTCACCGTGAAGGAGTGCCTGGAATCGGTGGTGAGCGGCGGGAACTTCCACGGCGAACCGATCGCCGTCGCCCTCGACACCCTGGCGGTGGCCCTGGCCGAGCTGGGGAGCATCTCCGAGCGGCGCACCGCCCACCTGGTGGACGGGAACCTGTCGAACGGCCTTCCCTCGCTCCTGGTGGAGCGGAGCGGGCTCAACAACGGTCTCATGATCCCCCAGTACGTGGCCGCCGCCCTGGTGAGCGAGAACAAGGTGCTGGCCCACCCGGCCTCGGTGGATTCCATCCCCACCTGCGAGAACACCGAGGACCACGTGAGCATGAGCCCCCTGGCCGCGCTCAAGTGCCGCCAGATCCTGGAGAACGTGGAGATCGTGGTGGCCATCGAGCTCCTGACCGCCTGGCAGGGGGTGTACTTCCGCCGGCCCTTCCGCTGCGGCCGGGCCACCGAGCGGCTGTGGGAGGCCATGGAGGAAGCGGGGCTCCGCCCGGTGCGCACCGACCGGGTGCTGTACCGGGACATCGATTGGTCCCGGAGCTTCCTGAAGCGGGGCGGAGCGTGGCACCTGGCGCGCGCCCACGGGGCGGGAGCGGCGGACCAACCGGCGGCGGATCGCCATCCGGGAGGCGGGTGAGCGAACCCGGGGCCCCATGCTAGACTAGCCGGCCGACGCCCCTCGCGCCGGAACACCCGCGGCCGGCGGGACCTATCCCGGCGGCCGGACCAGAGGAGACTGCATGTTCGCCGAGCGCCGCCGCCGGTTCATGGATCGGATGGGAGGCGGGGTGGCCCTGTTCTTCGCCGCCCCCGAAAAGACCCGCTCCAACGACACCAGCTACAGATTTCGCCAGGACAGCTACTTTCACTACCTGACCGGCTTCAACGAGCCCGAGGCGGTCCTGGTCCTCCTTCCCGGGCATCCCGAGCACGAGACGGTCCTGTTCGTCAGGCCCCGGGACAAGGACAAGGAGACCTGGAACGGCCGCCGGGCCGGACCCGAGGGGGCCAAGGAGCGCTTCGGCGTCGCGGAGGCCCACACCGTGGACCGGTTCCCCGAACTGCTCCCGGGGTATCTCGGGAACGCCGGGTCCCTCTATCACGCCCTCGACCGGTATCCGGAGCGGGACCGCCAGGTGATGGCCGCCATCGACTCGCTACGGGGGAAGCTCCGCCAGGGGATCAAGGCCCCGGCCTCGATCATCGATCCCGCCTCCATTCTCAACGAGATGCGGCTCATGAAGACCCCCGAGGAACTGGATCGGATGCGCCGGGCCGCGGTCATCTCGCGGGAGGCCCATCGCGAGGCCATGCGGAGCGCGCGGCCGGGGATGATGGAGTACGAGGTCGAGGCGATCGTCGAGTACGTCTTCCGCCGGCACGGGGCCGACGCCCCCGGCTACGGCACCATCGTGGGAAGCGGGATGAACGCCACCATCCTCCATTACGTGGAGAACGAGGCGGAGATGAAGGACGGCGATCTCCTCCTGATCGACGCCGGCGCCGAGGTCGAGGGGTACACCGCGGACATCACCCGCACCTTTCCGGTGAACGGCACGTTCTCCCCGGCCCAACGCGAGATCTACGAGATCGTGCTCGACGCCCAGCTGAAGGGCATCGAAGCGGCCCGGGTCGGGAACGATTTCGACGACGTCCACCAGGCCTCGCTCCGCGCCCTGGTGGAGGGGCTGATCCGGATCGGCGTGGTCGAGGGGACCGCGGACGCGGTGATCGAGCAGGAAACCTACAAGCCCTACTACATGCACCGGACCAGCCACTGGCTGGGTCTCGACGTGCACGACGTGGGAGACTACCGGAACGGCGAAGACTGGCGGAAGCTGGAACCGGGGATGGTGCTCACGGTGGAGCCGGGACTCTACTTCGGCGAGTTCCTGGAGACGGTGCCGGATCGCTATCGGGGAATAGGCGTGCGGATCGAGGACGACGTGCTGGTCACCGAACGGGGGCCGGAGGTCCTGACCGCGGGAACGCCGAGGACGGTGGCGGAGGTGGAGGCGACCATGGCCGAGGCGCCGCGCGAGGTGGCGGAGCGCTCCTCGGTGTGACGCCTCGGAACACGACCGGGAAAGGATCGAACATGCGGAGACGGTGGATGATGCTGGCGGTGGCGGGGATGGCCGGCCTGCTCCTGGCGGGCTGCGGCCGGGGGCAGAAGGCCGCCGACGGCGGCGACCGGGCCGCGCTGACCGAGCGGAGCGCGTCGGCCGACGCCGAGACCCCGGCCGCGGCGGAGAGCGCGGCCCCCGGCGCCGAGGGCCGGATGCTCAAGGCCCCGGAAGGGACGGAGCTGGCCTCGGCGACCCTGGACGGGACGATCGGTTGCGGGCACTGCACCTATCACCTGACCCCCGAGTGCGCCCTGGCCATGAAGACCGCGGACGGCGTGGTCTACGTGATCGAGAACGATCCCGAGCACGAGGCCCACATGGGCGAGCGGTTCTCGGGAAGGCCGATCAGCGTGACCGGGAGGGTGGGCGAGAAGGACGGCCTGAACGTCGTCTACGCCGAGACAGTCGATCTCCGCTGACCCGCGGAGTGTGGACCACGCGACGCCCCCGCCCGGAACGATCCGCGGGGGCGTCTTCCTTTGGACACGCCGGCCCGGGCCGTTCATGAGACCGCGTAGCGAGCTGGAGCAGATGACCGCCGCCGCCGCGGGTTCATGAATGGTCGGGGCTGGGGGGAGAGAGCGATGGCGGGCGAGACCTACAAGGTGATGGTGGTGGGGACCGGGTTCGGACGGCGGGTGCAGATACCGGTGTTCCGGGACCATCCCCGTTTCGAGGTCGTGGCGGTGGCCGGCGGTCACGCCGAGAGCGCCCGGGAAACCGCCCGGGAGTTCGGGATCTCCCACCACGGTGACGACTGGAGGAAGCTCCTGGAGACGACCGCGGTGGATGTGGTGAGCGTGACCAGCCCGGTTGCCTTCCACCGGGAGCAGGCGGTGGGCGCGCTCCAGGCGGGTAAGCACCTGCTCCTGGAGAAGCCGGTGGCCCGGGACGCCGCCGAGGCCGAGGCGATCCTCGCCGCCCGGATGGAGAGCGGGAGGGAGGCGGCGGTGGATCACGAGTTTCGTTATCGCCCCGACGTCCTGACCCTGAGGCGCATGATCGCCGACGGCCGGCTGGGAGAGCTCCGGGGTCTCGAGTTCCGGGACGTGTTCCCGGCCTGGGCCGACCCCGCGCGTGCCACCCACGGTTGGTTGAGCCTCGCCGAGATGGGAGGCGGGATGCTGGGGGCCATCGGCTCCCACAACGTGGACATGATGCGGTTCGTCACCGGGCGCCCGGTGACCGCGGTCTGTGGCTCGACGTGGACGGCGGTGCCGCGCCGGGCGGACGCCGAGGGCGCCTCGCGCGAAGTGACGGCGGACGACGGCTCGATCGCGGTTCTCGACCTGGGGGACGGCGTGGTCGCGCGCATGGACATCCGGGCCTCGGTGTGGTGGAACGAACACAGCATCCGGGCGTTCGGGTCCCTTGCCACCGCCACCCTGGACGGGACCTGGCGCATCCATCTCCGGCGTCCCGACGGCGCCGAGGAAACGGTCGACGCCGATCCGGACCTTCGGTGGACCTCGGAGGACCAGGACTCGAGGAAGCCGCTCTTCCGGCGCCTTCTCGACCGTTTCGCCCGGCGCCTGGACGGGGAGACGGTGGACGACCTCGCCACCCTCGAAGAAGGGATCGAGGTGATGCGGGTGCTGGACGCGGTGCGACGGGGGGGACGGTGAGACGGGGCGCGAAGGGGCGGGAGGTGTCGAGGGTGCAGTCCCATCGGACCGCGATCGCCCTGGTTGTGCTCGTGGCCGCCGTGACCGCGGCCCCCTCGGTCCGCGCTCAGAGCGTCCGGGACCTGGCCCGTCAGGCGGCCCCCGAAGACAGCCTTCCCCCCGGTCCGCCCCCCTCCCCCTGGACGGTGGTGGCGGGGGAAGTGGGGCTGGGCACGACCCTGGCCGCCGCGGCCGGCTACGGGGTGGGTCTCCTGTCCGAGATCTTCTGCAACACCTGTGACGCCTCCAGACCGGGAGGGGACACTCCGGGCATCCTGGTGGGCCTCCCCGCGGGAGCGATCGCCGGAGTGTGGCTGATCGGCCGCACCGATCCTCCCCTGGGAA
This sequence comes from uncultured bacterium, assembly GCA_964424285.1. Classification (GTDB taxonomy): domain Bacteria; phylum Eisenbacteria; class RBG-16-71-46; order JABDJR01; family JABDJR01; genus CAVSKL01. Next base: position 6,240 of record CAYRIJ010000049.1, on the reverse strand, counting down.
AACCCGGCGACAGCGTCCTGGCCGCCTTCGCGGGCGCGGCGGTCTTCGGCGGATTCACCAAGATCCTTGAGGAACAGAGCGACGGCGTGCGGTGGTCGGCCGTGGTCTTCCCCGGTGCCCTGGCCGCGATGGGGTGGAACCGGAGCCGCGCCCTGGTCGAGCCGGCGGTGACTCTCCGGCGCGACCCCCCCTCCCGGTGGGGGACGGGGGAACTCCACGCGGAGCTTCAGGTGGTCCGGCTGCGTTTCTAGGCCGGCCGGTCTCCGAAGTCGTGTCGCATGCAGGAGCGGATTCGAGGCCCGGGTTTCGTCCCGGCGGACGCGGGCCACCGGGCTACTTGATGGGCGTGAACCGTTTCTTGAGGTTCAGGAGGTTCTGGCCGGGGTCCCAGGGGTTGTAGCCTTCTCCCCCGCCGAAGTCGAGCCAGGCCAGGTTCTCCGGCTTGATGTCGTCGAGCTTCTGGGCGGAGTTGATCGAGTTGATCCCGCAGGCGACGGTCCGGGCCAATCCGTCCACCGGCCGGGGGATGAGCTTCAGCCGATCGGGGGAGTGGGCGGTGAGGGTGAAGTAGCCGACAACGAGGGGAATGATGTGCTGGCAGTAGCTCCACTGGCTCCAGGTGAGGAGGTTCCCGCTGTTGGCGCCCGGCCACTCGTCCATGGGCCACTCGAGTAGAACGCAATGCTGCCACGCGTCGATGTCCACCCCGGCGTCCAGCGTATCGTTGTAGGAGATGCCGAACTGCACACCGGCCATCCCGATCGTGGTGTCGTAGTCCGCGAGGATGACGTAGGCGTAGTAGTCCTGGTTGAGATCCCCCTTGGTGATCACGTCCTTGAAGGTGGATACCTTGTGGCTCACGCAGGTGACGTGCTTCACGTCGTCGACGGGGACCAGGTGCAGGATCAGCTTGACGTTCGGGTTATCGGAGGCGCGGCTGGGGACGGGAAGGATCGAGGCGACGGCGAGGCCGCTCAGGAGGAGCAAGAAAGCCTTTGTGAGTCTGGACATCCGAGAGACCTCCCGGGACGCGGCCCCAGCCCCGTACATTTCCTTTGAGATAACAGGGGACAAGAGTATAGGGTTCCGTTGATTTTGGGTCAACACAGCCCGCCCTCCACCGGGAGGCAGGAGAGGAGTTCCGGCCAGGATGGACATACCCCGGTCCGCCCGTTGCGGGGGAATCTTCGCAATGCTTCTCCTTGGCCTGTTCGCCTCCGCGGCGGCCGGCGCTCCCCATGCCGATCTGCCGCGCGTGGTCCTTCACGGGGTTCCGTTCACCCTCAAGCTCTCCGATCCTGACCTGGCCCCCGGCGACACCCTCAGGGTCCGGGTGACAGCGGGCGAGGCGGTCCGGGAGGTCCTCGTTCCGGCGGGGGAAACGCTGGAAGTCGAGAACCTGGCCCTGGC
>CAYRIJ010000049.1:0-4820 GCA_964424285.1 uncultured bacterium | reverse complement strand
GCTGGAACGGGGGGGAGTCGAGTCCCCCCGTGCACTCTCTACCCGGCTGGACCAGCTTGCTTCCCCCCCTGGTGGCGATTCTTCTGGCCGTGCTCTTCCGCCAGGTCGTGCTGGCCCTTCTGACCGGCGTTTGGTTGGGGGCGGTCCTGGTCTTCCAGGTGGACCCGTTCACCGGTCTCCTCCGCACGATGGACACCTACGTCTCGGGATCGCTTCAGGATTCGGGGCACGTGAGCATCCTCCTCTTCTCCTTCCTCCTGGGGGGCATGCTGGGGGTGATCCAGCGCGCGGGGGGAACCAAGGGGATCGTGAACTCGGTCGCCCCCCTGGCGCGCACCCCGAGAAGCGGCCAGATCACGGCCTGGATCCTGGGCATCCTGGTCTTCTTCGACGACTACGCGAACACCCTCCTGGTCGGTCCCACCATGCGTCCGATCACCGACCGGCTCAGGATCTCCCGGGAGAAGCTGGCCTACATCGTGGATTCCACCGCGGCCCCGGTGGCCAGCATCGCGGTGGTCTCCACCTGGATCGGAGTGGAGGTGGGGCTCATCCACGACGCGTTCGTCCACTCCGGGATCGAGCGCGACGCCTTCGGCGCCTTCGTGGCCTCGTTGCCTTACCGGTTCTACCCCATCTTCGCCCTGATCTTCGGGTTTCTGGTGGCCTCCACCGGCCGCGATTTCGGCCCCATGCTCCGGGCCGAACGCCGGGCGCGGCGAACCGGGCGGGTCCTGCGCGAGGGGGCCATGCCCCTGGCCGACTTCGGCGGAGACGCCCTGGAGCCCCCCGCGGACAAGCCTCACCGGTGGTTGAACGCCGCGCTGCCGATTCTGGTGGTGGTGGTGAGCGTGCTCGTCTTCATCTACGTGGGGGGGCGGAAGGCGGCGATCGCGGACGGAAAGGCCCTGGATCTGAAGACGATCGTGGGAAGCGCGGACTCCTATTCGGCGCTTCTATGGGCCGCGTTTCTGGGCTCGTTCTCCGCGGTGGCGCTGGCGGTGGGCCAGCGCATCCTGAACGTCCACGCCGCGATGGAGGCCTGGCTCCAGGGCGCGAAGTCGCTGTTCCTGGCCGCGGTGATCCTCACCCTGGCCTGGTCCATCGGCATGATCACCGCGGAGATGGGGACCGCCGGGTACCTGGTTCACGTCCTGAGCGACAGCCTGAAACCCCACTGGGTGCCGGTCCTGGTGTTCATCTTCTCCGGGCTCACCTCGTTCGCCACCGGTTCCTCCTGGAGCACGATGGCCATTCTCATGCCGCTGGTCATCCCCCTGGCCCACCGCCTGGCCCCGGGAAGCGACCTCATCCTGGCCGGGACCATTTCCAGCGTCCTGGCCGGCTCGGTGTGGGGGGACCACTGCTCGCCCATTTCCGACACCACCGTGCTCTCCAGCATGGCCTCGTCCTCGGACCACATGGACCACGTCAACACCCAGCTGCCCTACGCGGTCGTGGTGGCGATGGTGGGGATGGCGGTGGGGGACATTCCGACCGCGTTCGGCCTGCCCTTCTGGGTATCGTGGATTCTGGGAGCGGCGGCCCTGGGCGGCATCCTCTACCTCTTCGGGAGGAAGGACGAGAGCGCGGGGGTGGAGGTGCCCGAGTGAGCCGGCGGAAGGGGATCGAGCCGAGGAACGGGAAGGCGCCCGCGACGGGCGCGCGCACCCCGGCCCGGAACGAGAGCGTCCGGCGGCCCCCGTCGCGGGGGCCGCGCTACGGCCGCGTTCGTGTCCGCCGGCGGTGGGCCGGCTTCGAGGACGGTTCCGGACTACGGACCGATCGGGGAACCCTTCTGGAGGCTGCCGTCGGCGCCCGCCTTGATCTTGTCGGCGGAGTCCGCCATCGGCGCCTGCGACATGGTGGCGCCCGAGGTCTGGTTCTTGACCTCGCAGCGCAAGAGAACCCCGTCCGGATCGAAGTAGAGGTTGGTGATCGTACCCCCGACGAAGTAGTTCCCGTAGATCCAGTGTTTGGCGGCTTCCTCCTCGCTCACGTCCTCCACTCGGACCGGCTTGCCCCACGCGACCTGGACCATCTCTTCGGTCATGCCGACCATGATCTGACCGTTGAGGATGGCCTCGGCCATCTGCTCGCTGAGCGTGGGGTGCTTATCGACGTAGAGGCTACGCTCGATGGCGGCGCGGTTCGTGCTGGCGCATCCTGCCAGCAGGATGCCTCCGGCAAAACCGGCGACGAGGATGAATCCGAGGTATCGACGCATCGTCAACCCTCCCGGGGGTCGCGCCACCGGCGAGGCAGCTGTGACACGACTCCGGTTGTTCCCCCCTGGGCACAGGGGCTGGACCTCGCCAGATCGGGCCTCGAACGTACCGGGACGGTGAGGCGCCTTGGCCCGTCACCCGAGAGTGCATGCACATCCCGGACCGATCCATGGCCCGACAATTTCAAGCTACTCCTGGAGGGGGGGGGAGACAATGAAAATAACGAGATAGCCCTCCCAATCCCCTATATCGCAGGTTTGCGAAATGCTTACAAACGCGCGTAACCGGGTGAATTCCCCCATCTTGTGGGGGATTTGCCTCGCCGTTCTGCTGGCCCTGTTGGGCTGGGCGCTGCTTGCGGATCCCGGTGCCGACCCTCCCTTCGGCGCCTCCGCCCTGGAGGGTCAGCTTCTCCTCGGGGCCCGCGCCATGCTCCCGGGTCAGGACATCCCCCTGGGAGACTGGGCGCCGGAAGTCCTCATACCGATCCAGCTTCGGACCGACGCGCTGGCGTTCCGGTTGTTCGGGGTGAGCCTGATCACCGCCCGGGTGGTCAACGCGGGGGCGGCGCTCTTGGCCGTGCTCCTGTTCTTCTCTCTCGTGCGGCTGAGCTCCGGCCCGGGCGTCGCGCTCCTGGCCGCTCTCTTCCTGACCGTGAACCCGATTCTATTCGACGTATCGCGGACGGCGCTCCCCGCGGTCTTCGACATCCTGCTCATGCTCGTCGCCATCCGGGTTTGGATCGCCGGCCGGCAGAGCGGCCTCGCCGCGTTCCTGTCCGGGGCCCTGGTGGTGACGGCGGGTCTCCTGGAGGACGGGCCTTCCACGGTGTTCTTCCTGTTCTCCGGGCTCGTCATGGCGCTGTTCCTGACCTTGCACGCCTGGAAGATGCCCTGGAAGGAGAGAACGCACTACCGCCTGCGGCTCTTCTGGCTCGGAGCCGGGTTCATGCTGATCATCTTCGTGCTCCGGGTGGTCACCCATTGGGCCCAGGTGGGAGTGATCTGGAGACACATGAACCCGGCCTCTCTCCACATGCTCGCGGCCTACGTGATCTTGACCCCCGTCCACGCCGCATCCATGGTGCGGCACATGCCGCTCCTGTCGCTGGTGGCCGTGAGCTACTTTCTCTTCTTCGCCAAGAGCGGCGTACGGCCCCTGGCCCGGCACCGCCAGCTCGACGAAGTGAAACTCTGGTTCCTGGCCTGGATCCTCGCCGCGGTTCCCTTCCTGATGTTCAACGGACATCTGGACCTGTACCGGCTGGCGCTGATGGTGCCGCCGGCCTGCCTGCTCGGGGCCGAGGGGATCGTGCGGCTCTTCGCCCTGCGACGGATCGAGCGCCCCCGGATCGACGTGATGATCGTCATGTTGATGATCGCCTGCTTCACGTGGTTTCTCTCCGCCTGGCTCGTGCACCTCCTCCTTTCCCGGGTCGAGCTCACCGGCTACTGGAACCGGCATCAGATCCGATCCTCGTTGATAACGATGTTGGGGGGATGGCTCCTCCTCACCTACTGCCTCGGCTGGCTTTATCTCAAGTGGAAGCGCTTCACCCTTCCGCTGCGCCCCCTCCCGATCACCGGGCTCGCCGCCGCGCTCCTGGGCGGGATCATCGTTCTCGGGGTGTCGAGTTCGGTGTCCACGTGGAGCCGCCGAACCCACGAGGTGGAGCGGGCCTCCTCCCTGGTCGCGAATCTCGGCCCCCGGAGCCTGGTGGTGGGATCCTGGGCCCCGCTCCTCACCCTCGGCCATCCCGCTCGCGCCGCGATCATCTGGGACGGGGTGAACGACGAGCCCGCCCCCTGGCACCGGGAAGTGGACTACCTGCTCCTCCAGAACACCCGGGAGAGCGAACCCGGCGCGCTCCCGATGCGGCTCTTCCTTCCGGCGGAGGGCAAACCGCGATTGAAGCCGGTCGACGGGAGCGCGGTCCTCGGTGGGGGCGTCATCCGTCTGTACCGGGTGGGGGGGCGTTAGGCCGGACGGGTATTCCGTTCCTCCCGAAGGGCGGGTCCACCTCGTCCTTGTGGGAGGTTCCGGCCGAGCCTATACTCGTCGGTCATGTCGGGACGCCGTCTGACCACCGATGCCGAGCTTCGGGACCTCCTGTCCCGGGTGCGGACGGTGGCGGTGGTCGGACTTTCGCCAAAGCCCTTCCGGGACAGCCATCGGATCGCCGCCTATCTCCAGCGGGCCGGGTACCGGGTCGTTCCCGTGCATCCCGGGGGAGGCACGATCCTGGGAGAGACCGCATTTCCCTCGCTGGAGGCGGTTCCCGCCGACCGGAAGGTGGATCTGATCGACGTGTTTCGGCGACCGGAGGCCCTTCCCGGGCTGGTGGCCGAGGCGGCGGCGTGCCGGGCGGGCACGCCGTTATGGCTCCAGTTGGGTGTGGTGAACGCGGCCGCCGAGGCGGCGGCGCTGGCCGCCGGCTCCGACGTGGTGGCCGATCGCTGCATCCTGGTGGAACACCGCCGGCTCATCCCGGAGTGAGTGGGCCGGGCCGGCGGGAGGGAGCGGTCGCGGCGCGGGTCGGGAGGAAGAGGAAGAGGGAGAGGAAGATGGGGATGATGAAACGACCGGGACGGG
>CAYRIJ010000048.1:0-17483 GCA_964424285.1 uncultured bacterium | reverse complement strand
CGAATCCCGACGCCGAAGATCGAGGACCGGGGGTCCTCCTCGCTCCGCCCCACCCGCGATCCGAAGAGATAGAGAACCGCCGCGCCGCCCGCGAACCGGGTCTCCGGCGCGTAGTAGAAGAAGGGGATGGGGATGAGCCGGGTGGACCCCTGGCTGTCCGGCGGCGCCGCGCTCCCGGGGGCCGGACCGGGGGCCTCCGGCATCGCTTCCGCCGCCGCCGGGGCGGGCTCCCCGACCGTCGCGACCGCCGGCGCCGAGGCCTCGGCGCCCGGCGCGCCGGCGGCGGGGGCCAGCACCGCCGCGATCCCCAGGATCCAGGTCCGCACCCACTGCCCGGAAAGCGACCGGTACCGACGGTTCATGGAGTCCTTCCCGGAGTTCATCCGCCGCGGACCGGGACGCGCTCCGCGCCCCCGATCAATCACCGTGCTTCTTGGAGAGCCGTTCCAGAAGTTCCCGCTCCGCCGGAGTGAGGCCCTCGATCCCCCGCTCCGACACCTTCTCCAGCAGAATGTCGATCACCGCCTGATCGCCGGACCGCTCCCCCTTGGGGAAGGGCACGACCTTCGAAGGAGGCGGTCTGCGTGTGAACCGCCCGCCCATCCGGGGGCGAGTGAGCGGGACCCCGGCGGGGAACCGGGCCAGGTAGAGGAAGAACGCGAGGGTGATCCCCAGGATCAGGAGGAAGAGCCAGAGACTCCGTCCCACCGCCTGCGGGAAGAGGAGCGCGGTGAGGAGGAGCCCGACCAGCGCGCCGCCGAGGTGGGCGTCGTGCCCGATGTTCCCGTGACGGGTACGGATCCCGTAGATCGAGGTCAGGACGAAGAAGATGGCGTAGATCCAGGCGGGGATGGGGAACATGAGGGGGAAGACCATCACCCCGCCGCCGGGAAAGAGGAAGATGGCCGCGAAGACCACCCCGCTCACCCCGCCCGAGGCGCCCAGGGCCCGGTAGTTTTCGTGACGGTGGAGGGCCAGGGAGAGGAGATCCCCCCCCACGATGCTGGCGAAGTAGATGAGGAGGAAGACCGGGGCTCCCCGGCTCAGCTCGATCGCGCTCCCGAAGGCGAAGAGGCTGAACATGTTGAAGCCGAAATGGCCCCAGTCGGCGTGGAGGAACGCGGACGTGAGAACGCGGTGGATCTCCCCGCGGCGGAGCACCGCCTGGGCGTCCATGAGCATGCGATCCCGGAACCCGGGATCGCTGAACCCGCGCATCGTCACCAGGAGGGTGACGGCGATCACCGCCAGGTTGGCCACGGCTTGGAGTTGGATCACGTTCGTTCCGGGTTGGAGAACACGCGGGGCGCCGGACGCGCCGGGATGACCGGCCGGGTCCGGTGACGCACCGGCCGGGCCGCGGGAACCGCGCCGGGTAGCTTACCCCAGGCGTCCCCGATCCGGGTACCGGCCGCGAGGACCGGGACGGGAGCTACATCCCCGTGGCGGCGGCGCTTCCCATGAACGTGCGCATCCCGGTCACCGCGTGCTGGACGGTGTCGTAGAGCGGTCCGGGGTAGACCCCCAGGAAGAGGATTCCCACCACGGCCAGACCCAGGGCCAGCGCGATGGCCGCGTTGGCCGGGATCAGGAAAGGGGCCTCGGACGCGGCGGGCCGCATGTACATGAGGACCACCACCCGCAGGTAGTAGTACACGGACACCAGCGACGCCATCACCCCGATCACCGCCAGCCAGACGTGGCCCTGCTGGATCGCGGCCCCGAAGATGTAGAACTTGCCGATGAAACCCGCGGTGGGGGGGATCCCGGCCAGGGAGAACATGAACACCGCCATGGCCAGCCCCAGCCAGGGGCGCGACCAGCCGAGACCGGCGAAGTTCTCGATCGCGGTGCCGCCGTTGTCCTCGCTCTTGGCCAGCGCCACCACCCCGAAGGAGCCGAGGGTGGTGAGGGAGTAGACCACGAGGTAGAAGAGGACCCCGATCCCTCCCAGGTCCGCCCCCGCCACCAGGGCCACCAGGACGTAGCCGGCGTGGGCGATGGCCGAGTAGGCCAGGAGGCGCTTCATGTCCTTCTGGACCAGGGCCAGGATGTTCCCCACCACCATGGTGAGGACGGCCAGCCACCAGACCAGCGCCGTCCAATCCGGCCGGGCCGCGTCGAATCCGAATCCCAGAATGCGCAGGAGCGCGACGAAGACCGCCACCTTGGGACCGGCGGCCATGAACGCGGTGACCGCGGTGGGCGCGCCCTCGTACACGTCGGGGGTCCACATGTGGAAGGGAACCGCCGAGACCTTGAAGCCCAGCCCCACCAGCATGAGGCCGATCCCGGCGATGAGGAGCGGGTTCCCCGCCACCCCCGCCGTCTTGAGCGCGGCGGCGATCTCGACCAGGTGGGTGCTCCCGGTGGCGCCGTAGGTCAGGGCGATCCCGTAGAGGAGGAAGGCGCTGGCGAAGGCCCCCAGGAGCAGGTACTTCACGCTGGCCTCGTTGCTCCGGTCCGCGTGCCAGCGGAAGGAGGCCAGGATGTACTGGGAGATCGAGGCCACTTCCAGGCCGATGAAGATGGTCACCAGGTCGAGCCCGGACGCCATGGCCATCATGCCCGCGGTGGCGAAGAGAACGAGCGCGAAGTACTCGCCGCTCTCCACCTCCCACCGCCCCGCGTAGCCCGCGGTGACGAGGAGGGTCATGAGGGCGGAGAAGGCCAGAAGGACCAGGGCGATCCGGCTGATGCCGTCCACCGCCACCGAGCCCGAGAACGCCGGGGCGCCGGTCTTCATCATCGCCGCGGCGACCATGGCCGCCACCGCGCCCAGGGCACAGAACGCCAGGACCCCGCCTCCGGCGCGCCCCCGCCGGCCGGCGGTCACGAGCAGGGCCAGGGAGCCCACTCCGGCCAGGATCACTTCGGGGAGGATGGCCATCCAGTTGACGGATACCGCGGGCATCACTCGGTCCCCCCCCCGGCGTCGGTTCGGCTCGGCGCCGGATCCGCGCCCTCGTCCGGCCGCGCCGAGGTCTCGGCGCCGGCCGGCAACACGTCCTCATGGGCGGCGGCGGCGCCCTCCCCCGTCAACACCGATCCCCCCTCGGCGAGCACCCGGGCCCGGGCCGGGGCCTGGGGGGTGCCGACGTCGAACCATCCCGGGTGCGCGGCCCGGGCCGACGTCTCCCCGCCGTTTCCGGTCTGGTCGAGCACGTGGAGCACCGAGGCGCTCATGGTGTCCAGGAACGGCTTGGGATAGATCCCGATCCAGAAGATGAGGACGAGGAGCGGCAGCAGGGTCGCGAACTCGCGCCCGTTCATGTCCTTCAGCTTCTCGTTCTCCGCGTGGGTTATCTTGCCGAACATGACCCGCTGGAACATCCAGAGCATGTACACCGCGGCCAGGATCACCCCGCTGGCCGCGATCACCCCGTACACCTTGCTGTGGGCGAACGCTCCCAGGAGGATCAGGAACTCGCCCACGAAGCCGTTGGTCCCGGGGAGCCCCACCGAGGCCAGGGTCACGATCATGAAACAGGCGGCGAAGAGCGGCATGACCGCGGTGAGGCCGCCGAACTGCTCGATGAGCCGGGTGTGGCGCCGCTCGTAGACGATCCCCACCAGAAGGAACAGCGCCCCGGTGGAGAGTCCGTGGTTCACCATCTGGAGGAGGCCGCCCTGGAGTCCCTGCACGTTGAGCGCGAAGATCCCCAGCATCACGAAGCCCAGATGGCTCACCGAGCTGTAGGCCACCAGCTTCTTCAGATCCGGCTGGACCATGGCCACCAGCGCCCCGTAGATGATCCCGATCACCGCCAGGGCCATGATCCAGGGAACCGCGGCCTGGGTGGCGTGGGGAAAGAGCGGCAGGCAGAAGCGGATGTAGCCGTAGGTCCCCATCTTGAGCAGGACGCCGGCCAGGATCACCGAGCCCGCGGTGGGGGCCTCCACGTGGGCGTCGGGAAGCCAGGTGTGGAAGGGAAACAGGGGCACCTTGATGGCGAAGGCCAGGGCGTAGGCCGAGAAGAGCAGGAGCTCCTGGATGCGGCTCAGATGGGTGCCGTAGAGCTCCAGGAGATTGAAGGTCAGGATTCCGGTCTCCGCCTTGTGGGCCAGGGCCAGGAAGATGATGGCCACCAGCATCAACAGGCTTCCGAACATCGTGTAGAGGAAGAACTTCACCGCGGCGTAGATCCGCCGCTGGCCGCCCCACACCCCGATCAGGAAGTACATGGGGATGAGCATGGCCTCCCAGAACACGTAGAAGAAGAAGAGGTCCAGGGCCACGAACACCCCCAGCATCCCCGTCTCCAGGACGAGGAGGAAGGCGTAGTAGCTCCGGGTCTTCTCGGTGATCGCGCTGAACGAGGCCAGGACGGCGATCGTGCTCAGGAGGGTGGTCAGGAGCACCAGGAGGAGGCTGATCCCGTCCACCCCCAGGTGATAGCTGATCCCGAACTGGGGGATCCAGCGGGCGATCTCCACGAACTGGAAGTCGTGCCGGGTGCGGTCGAACCCGAACCAGAGGGTGAGGGAGACCAGGAAGTTGGCCAGCGCGAAGAGAAGCGCGGTCATCCGCTGGGCCTTGGCCGGCATGGGCACGAGCCAGAGGAAGAGCGCCCCCAGAAGCGGCAGGAAGACGATGATGGATAGGATGGGCATCAGCGGCCTCCCCCGAAGAGCACGTAGCTCATGATGAGGATGGCCCCCACCATGATGGCGGCCGCGTAGTTCCCGGTGAGCCCGGTTTGGATGGGTCGGAGGAATCCGCCGATCCCGCGCATCGCCTTCCCCGACCCGTTCACCAGGCCGTCGATGATCTCGACGTCGAAGATCTTCCACAGGAACCGGCTGATCGCCACCAGGGGCGTCACCACCGCCGCGTGGTAGATCTCGTCCACGTAGAACTTGTTCAGGAGGACCCGGTACATGCCGGCGAAGCGGGCGCCCATGGCCTTGGCCCGCTCCGGCTTGACCACGTAGTTCTGCCAGCCCCACCACACCCCGATCACCGCGATGGCCACCGAGATCGCGAGGAGCACCAGCTCCAGCCCCATCCCGTGTCCCGCGGCCTCGGCCGCGTGCCCGGCCGCCTCGGCGCCGTGGCCCGCCGCCGCTTCACCCTGCGCGGCGTGCGCCCCCACCACCGGCCCCAGCCAGTTGTGCATGACGTTCAGCTTCAGGGCGAAGGGGAGGCCGAGAAACCCGCCCACGGTGGAGAGCACGGCCAGGATCACCAGGGGCAGGGTCATCACCGAAGGCGATTCCTTGGCGTGCTCGTGGATGTGGCGGTCGCGGGGCTTGCCGTAGAAGGTCATGGCCACCGCGCGGGTGATGTAGAACGCGGTCAACAGGGCCGCCGCCGCCCCCAGCACCCAGAGCACCTTCCCCAGGGGACCCAGGAGGCCCGAGGTGAAGGTGTTGTAGAGGATCTCGTCCTTGGAGAAGAACCCGGCGAAGATGGGCACCCCGGCCAGGGCCAGGGACCCGATCACGAAGGTGGTGCGGGTGATGGGCATCTTCGAGCCGAGCCCGCCCATCTTCCGCATGTCCTGCTCGTGGTGACAGGCTTCGATCACCGATCCCGAGCCCAGGAAGAGGAGGGCCTTGAAGAAGGCGTGGGTCATGAGGTGGAAGATGGCGGCCACGAAGGCCCCCGCCCCCACCGCCATGAACATGTAGCCGAGCTGGGACACGGTGGAGTAGGCCAGGACGCGCTTGATGTCGTTCTGGACCAGCCCGATCGAGGCGGCGAAGATCGCGGTGAGCGCGCCGACCACCCCCACCACCGCCAGCGCGGCCGGCGCCAGCATGAAGAGGCTCGAGGCCCGGACGAACAGGTACACCCCCGCGGTCACCATGGTGGCGGCGTGGATCAGGGCCGAGACCGGGGTGGGGCCTTCCATGGCGTCGGGAAGCCAGACGTAAAGGGGAAGCTGGGCCGACTTCCCGGTGGCGCCGAGGAAGAAGAGGAGGGCGATGCCGGTGGGAAGCGCGGCTCCCACCGCGAAGACCTCGGGGGCCCGCTGGAAGACCTCGGTGAAGGTCAACGAGCCCAGATTCCAGTACAGGAGGAACATCCCGATCAGCACCCCGAAGTCGCCGATCCGGTTCACGATGAACGCCTTCTTCCCGGCGTTGGCGGCGGAGTCCTTGGTGTACCAGAAGCCGATCAGGAGATAGGAGCAGAGGCCCACCCCCTCCCAACCCACGAAGAGCAACAGGAAGTTGTCCGCCAGCACCAGGGTCAGCATGGCGAACATGAACAGGTTCAGGTAGGTGAAGTAGCGCTTGTACCCGGGATCGTGGGCCATGTAGCCGATGCTGTAGACGTGGATGAGGAAGCCCACCCCGGTCACCACCAGGGCCATGACCGCGGAGAGCTGGTCCCACTGGAAGGCCACGTCGACCCGGAAGGATCCGACGGCGATCCACGGGAAGAGGCTCTTCACCACCAGCCGCTCCCCCTCGGGAAGAGCGCGTAGCCCGAAGAAGGCCCCGACGGCCAGCAGGAAGGCCGCCCCCACCGTGGCGCAGGCCAGGTACCCGGCCAGCTTGCGGGGCATCCACTTGAGCCCCAGGCCGTTGACCAGGAAGCCCGCCAGGGGCAACAAAGGAATGAGCCAGAATGCGTTCAACACCGCCCTACCCCTTCAGCAAGCTGACGTTGTTGATATCCACCGTTCCCTTTTTGCGGAAGAGATCGATGATGATGGCCAGCCCGACCGAGACCTCGGCCGCCGCCACCGCCAGGACGAAGAAGACCAGCACCTGCCCGTCCATGGATCCCAGGGACCGGCCGAAGGCGACCAGGGAGATGTTGGCCGCGTTGAGCATCAGCTCGACGCACATGAAGATGACCAGGAGGTTCCGGCGGAAGAGCACGCCCATCACCCCGATGGAGAAGAGCAGTCCGGCCAGGACCTGGAAGTAGCTCAACGGGACCGCCATCACGAGCCCTCCCCCGTTCCCACGTGTCCTTCGAGACCCCGTCCGTGGCGGCGGGTGATCGCCACCGCCCCCACGATCGCCACCAGGAGGAGGATCGAGGCCACTTCGAAGGGGAAAATGAACTTCTTGTAGAGCGTCATGCCGACGTTCTGCACGCTGCCCATGTCCGCACCGGCCACACCGTGGGTTCCGGTCAGCACCATGGTGACGGCCAGGAAGGCGGTCTCGGCCACCAGCACCCCGGCCAGGACCGCGGCCCCGATCCGCTTCCATCCGGAGGGGATCCCCACCGCCTCGCCCGACTCCTCGTACGACACGCTGAGCAGCATGATCACGAAGACGAAGAGCACCATGATCGCCCCGGCGTAGACGATGATCTGGAGCATGGCCAGAAACGGGGCCGAGAGCATGAGATAGAGCACGGCGGTGACGGCGAACACCCCCACCAGGCTCAGGGCGCTGTAGATGGCGCTCCGCTGGAGCACCACCGCCAGGGCGCCCGCGACCGCGAGAACGGCGAGCAATATGAATGCGGCAATGGCCACGTCGTTACCCCACCCGGCGGCGGGACGTCGCCGTCCGCCGCCTTTTCCTCGGACCGGCTTCCCCCCGCCGTTCGATGCGGAGCGGGGGGCCCGGCCGGTCTACCCTTTGAGAGCCAGAACCAGCGCCGTGGCGAAGATGTTGAGCAACGCCAGCGGAAGCATGACCTTCCAGCCGAAACGCATGAGCTGATCGAAGCGGAAGCGGGGAAGGGTCCCCCGGGTCCACATCATGAAGAAGATGAGGATCCCCATCTTGGCCGCGAACCAGATCGGAGCCGTCCAGGCCGGGGCGGGCCAGGGCACGACCCAGCCCCCCAGGAAGAGCAGGGTGGCCATGGCGGTCACCGTGATCAGGTTCGCGTACTCGCCGAGGAAGTACATGGCGAAACGCATGCCGCTGTACTCGGTGTGGTAGCCGGCCACCAGCTCCGGCTCCGCCTCGGGAAGGTCGAAGGGGATGCGGTTGATCTCCGCCATCGATCCGATCACGAACAGGATGAACCCCAGGGGCTGGTAGACCACCAGGGGCAGGTGCCGTTGGGCGTTCACGATGTCCACCAGGCTGAACGACCCGGTCAGGATCACCACCGAGACCACCACCAGACCCAGGGTGAGTTCGTAGGAGATCATCTGGGCCGAGGAGCGGAGCCCGCCCATCAGGGCGTACTTGTTGTTGGAGGACCAGCCGCCCAGGAAGATCCCGTACACCCCGATGCTGGACAGGGCGAGAACGAAGAGGAGGGCCACGTTGATGTCGGTGATGTGGAGCGGCACCTCGCGCCCGAAGAGATGGACGGAGTCCCCGAAAGGGATCACCGCGAAGGTCAGGAGCGCGGGAACCAGGGAGAAGATGGGGGCGAGGAGGAAGAGCAGCCGGTCCGCCGCCTCGGGGATCACCGTCTCCTTGGTCATGAGCTTCAGGGCGTCGGCCGCGGGCTGGAAGATGCCCTGGGGCCCCACCCGGTTGGGCCCGATGCGGGATTGCATGTGGGCCAGCACCCGGCGCTCGATCAACACCATGTAGGCCACGGCGGTCAACACCACGAGGAAGACCACCACCGCCTTGACGACCACTTCAACCCACCAGTCGATCGTCACCACTCCACCTCACAGAGCTGCGCCCCGTGGGGGCACCCGTTTTCCACGTGCGCCTCGTACTCGGCGCGGAACTTCCTGACGCTGCTGATGACCGGCCCCACCGCCCCGTCGGCCAGGGCGCAGATGGTGCGGCCGCCCCCCATCTCGCTGGCGATGTCCAGGAGGAGGTCGATCTCCTCCCGCTTGGCCCCTCCGTGCTCGAACCGGTGGAGGATCCGTTCGGTCCAGTGGGTCCCCTCCCGGCACGGCGTGCACTGCCCGCAGGATTCGTGGGCGAAGAACTGGGTGAGCACCAGGGCCACGTGCACCATGCAGGTGGACTCGTCCATGACCATCACCGCGGTCGATCCCATGGCCGAGCCGGCCTTGGCGATGGAATCGTAGTCCAGGGGGACGTCGATCTCGTCCGCGGTGAGGATCGGGGTCGAGGCCCCGCCGGGGATGACCGCCTTCAGGGCCCGGCCGTTCTGCATCCCCCCGCAATGATCGAAGATGAGCTCCCGGAGCGTCGTCTTCCCCATCTCCAGCTCGTAGGTCCCCGGCCGGACCACGTGGCCGCTCACCGCAAAGATGCGGGGGCCGCTGGAATTGGGCGCGCCGGTCTCCGCGAACCACTTGCCGCCCTTCAGGATGATGGCGGGGACCGAGGAGAGGGTCTCCACGTTGTTGATCACGGTGGGACCGCCGTAGAGCCCGACCACCGCCGGGAAGGGGGGCTTGAGCCTCGGATGGCCGCGCTTCCCCTCCAGGGAATCCAGCAGCCCGGTTTCCTCCCCGCAGATGTAGGCCCCGGCCCCGGCGTAGACCGCGACGTCGCAGTCGTACCCGCTCCCCAGGATGTTCTTTCCCAGGTAGCCGGCCTCGTAGGCCTCGCGGACCGCCTCGGAGACCCGGCGGATGGGGAGCCCGTACTCCCCGCGAATGTAGATGTAGGCCTGACGGCTGCGGATCGCGTAGGCGGCGAGGACGCACCCCTCGATCAGCAGGTGCGGATCGCGCTCCAGGATGACCCGGTCCTTGAAGGTGCCCGGCTCGGACTCGTCGGCGTTGCACACCACGTACTTGGGCTTGTCGATGTTCTGGGGTACGAATCCCCACTTCATGCCCGCGGGGAAGCCGGCGCCCCCCCGTCCGCGGAGACCCGAGTCCTTGACGACCTGGATCACCTCGTCCGGCTTCATCCCGGCCATGACCTTGCGGAGCGCCTGGTAGGTCCCGTTCTCCTCGGCGACCTTCAGGGTGAAGGACCGGGGCTTGTCCGCGTTCGCGGTGGTGACCTGCATGAACCCGCCCATCACTTCCCCTCCTCGCTCTCACCGGTGGAGGCGGGCGCCGCCTGCTCCTCGGGGCCCTTCCCGTTCCCGCCGGGGGCGGGAGGCACGGCCAGGAACCGGGTGATCGCCTCGCTGGCGGTGGGCACGGCGCGGCCGTCGCTTCCCCGCTCCCATTTCACCCCGTCCTTCTCGTGGTATCCGGCGGGGACGACCGGGGGCTCCTGGTCCTTGGCCAGGGCCTCCAGAATCCCGTCCACCTGCTCGCGGGTCAGGTTCTCGTAGAAATACGGCCCGATCTGCATCATGGGGGCGTAGCCGCAGGCCCCCAGGCACTCCGCCTCGAGGAGGGTGAACTTCCCGTCGGGGGTGGTCTCCCCCGCCTTGATCCCCAGCCGCTCCTCGATGTGGGCCAGCATCTTCAGGGAGCCCCGGAGCGCGCAGGAGAGGTTCCGGCAGACCTCGAGCTTGTAGCGGCCCACCGGCTCCCGGTCGAACATGGTGTAGAAGCCGACCACCTCGGTGGTCATGTTGCGGGGGATCTCCAGCAGATCCGCGACCTCGATCAGGGTGTCGTCGTCGAGACATCCCCGGTCGGCCTGGGCGTAGTGCAGGGCCGGCATGACCGCGGAGCGTCGCTGGGGGAACCGGTCCCGGAGCTCGCGAATCCTGGCCTGGGTCGCCGCCGAAAGCTTTGCCATGTCGTCTCTTCCTCGAGGCCGGGTCCGGCCCCGGCCTTCCCCCACCGCCCGCCGGGCATGGCGCGGGATCCGATCGGGACCGCCCGTCCGGCGGAGCCGGTCGTCAGTCCTTGAGCGTGTCGATGCCGACCGGGAAGCCGGTCAGCGGGAAATCCTTGCGCAGCGGGTGATGCTCGTAGTCCTCGGGCATGAGGATGCGGCGCAGGTCGGGGTGTCCGCGGAACCGGATCCCCATGAGGTCGTAGACCTCGCGTTCGGCGTAGTCGGCCCCGGTCCAGAGCCCCACCACCGAGTCGATCTCCGGGGCCTCGCCGGGGAGGGGGGACTTCACCCGGAACCGCACCGCCTTGTCCAGGTTCAGGAGGTGGTACACCACCATGAACCGGGGCTCCCCGGGGTAGAGGTCCACCGAGGTGACGTCATGGCACATGCGGTAGTTCCAGGTGTCGCGCAGGAACTTCATGACCTCGAGGATCCGCTCGGGCTTCACGACCGCGGTCCACTCGTCGCGGAACACGATGATCTGGAGGAGTTCCGGGCCGAAGGTCTCGCGGATCGCCAAGGCGGTGCGCTCGGCGAAGGGGAGCTCGGCGTCGCTGGAAAGGTGGGGCGCCCCCGGTTCCGGAGCGGTCTCGGCGCCGGGGATGGGGCCCATCCCGTAGGCCTCGAGCCCGGCCGGAGTTCCCTCCTTTGCCCAACGTTTCCCTTGGGGATCCCTCGACTCAGGCTTCATGGCCGCTCTCCCACATGATCTGGCCACGGCGACTGCTCCAATCCAGAGCGCCCATCCGCCAGACGTAGATGTAGCCGACCAGGAGGAAACCCAGGAAGACCAGCATCTCCAGGAAGAAGAACAGGGCCTGAGTCTTGAAGATCACCGCCCACGGGAAGAGAAAGACGGTCTCCAGGTCGAAGACGATGAACAGCATGGCCACCACGTAGAACCGGACGCTGAATCGCTCCCGGGCGTTCCCCACCGGGGGCATCCCACATTCATAGGGACTGTCCTTGGACTGGTCCGGCTTGGTGGGGGCCAGAAGCCAGGCGATGATGAGGGCCACGGCGGCGAACCCCCCGGCGATCACCATCATGACGAGGATGGGAACGTAGGCTTGTAGCATGGCGCGGTCCTTGGGGACACCCCCCGTCCGAGGGGACCCCGAACGCGGGTAACCTGCTGTGACAGACTCGCTTGTGAAACTTTGCACAAGCGATCAAGGAGTCTAGGTCGATGGCCTGGGGGTGTCAATCGGATTCTGGTTATCCATGTTCGCAATAACGCCCGGGGAAGCCCTGGGAACCCGGGAATCATCGTGTTTCGTAAAACCCTCCGACGGTTCGAATGGCAGGCCAATCGTGCGGCGATTTCGATTAAGTCTTTACTAACCTGGCCACAAATGCCATACTCCCGCAAGTTTTCCGACACCGGGAACGAGTTACCCGCATCCGGCATTGCATCTCAGGGAGGCCCCATGCTTCGCACCATTGCTGCCCTTGTCCTCGTGATCGTCTGCGCGCCGGCCTTGGCCGCATCGTCCTCCGCGTCGGATGTGATCCTTCGCGCGCGTTGCGCCACTCCCGCCGACTACGCCGAGTCGGGCCTGTGGGTCGACTCGGATGCCAGCGCCGCGATTGCCGGCGGGCCGAGCTGCACCGTGGGGTCCCGCTCCACGAACCAGGACGGAGCCTACGCCGAGTTCTCGCCCCACGTGGACCAGCCGGGCGAGTACATGGTCTACGTGTGCTGGGGGACGTTCATCAAGACCGGCGGGACCAACAAGGGCCCCAACGCCGACAACGTGACTTTCTCCATCAGCGACGAGAACGGCACCCGGAGCGTGGTCCTGAACCAGCGCGGCGAGCACGGTTGCTCCAACCACAATGAAGACCAGTGGATCCAGCTCGGGATCGGCACCTTCAAGCCGGACGGCTCGGCCAGGGTGCGAATGACCAACACCGCCACCGGCCAGTGCCATAACGGCGCCAGCAAGCGCTACGCGAACATGGACGCGGTGGAGCTGGTGTTCCTCACCCCGCTTCCGACCAAGCCCGCTTCCTGGAGCCTCTTGAAGCAGCTCTATCACTAAAGACCCGACCCAACCACGGTCGGCCGAGAGGCCCCTGCCGGCGGCGGGGGCCTTCTCCCCGGCGCCGGTCCCGGTGAGCGCCCGCCGCGCGGATTCCTCTCCCGGGCCCGGGTTCCCCCGCACGGTCCCTCCCTACTGCCCGGGATCCCGGAAAACGTCGAGATCCTCGGGGCGGTTCACGCTCCCCAGCCGCCAGGCGGCGTCCCCCCGGCCCGCCGTTCCCCCGGGCTTCACCGTCCGGACCGAGGCCGCATCGAGAACCGCCATGAGGGCGGGGGCCGGACCGAGCCCTCCGATGTCCGCGGCCAGGGACCGGTGGTAGAGGCCGGGAAGGGGATGCCGGCGTCCCCCGGCCTCCTCGAAGCAGAACGCGCGGGGACCGCCGGCGGCGGGAGGCGATCCGGCCCGCTCCAGGAGCGCCCGGAGGAGGGAGGCGTCCACCCCGGGCATGTCGGCGCCGAGCACCAGGGCCCAGGACCGCGCCGAGGCGCCGAGCGCCGCCCGGAGCCCTTCCGCGGGCCCACACTCCGCGTTCTCGGCCAGCACGAAGGCCAGGGCGTGGTCCCGGTAGGGGTCGGGGTCGCGGGTCACCACGCGGGGGTTCAGGCCGAGGCCTCGGAGGGCGCGCAGGGCGTGGGCGAGCAGGGGCCGTCCCCGATACGATGCGAGCGCCTTGTTCGAGCCGAAGCGGGTGGAGCCGCCTCCGGCCAGAACGAACCCCTCCAGCCATTCCGAGATCATCGCGTCTCTCCCCGGGTGCGGATCGCCGTTCCCCGCGCCGCCGCCGGCGAAGTCCGGCCGAGGGGGCGCCCCGATGCGGCCGAGACCGTTGCCCGGCGGACTGATAGACTACCAGCCCGTTGAATCACCGGGCCGCTCACGGGTGGTCCTGGCCCCGGGTGAGGAGGGTAGGCCGTGGCCGACGAGGACCGCAAATCGGGAGAGCAGCCGTCACTCCCCTGGCGCATCAGACGGTCGCTGCAGCTCAGCCCGGGCCGGCTCCGGCGGCTGGATCGCTGGGCGGAGATCGCCGCCCTGGCACTCCTGATCGCGCTGATCCTCAGACAGGGGTACCAGCTCCACGTGCTGGCCCACGCGCCGGTGGCCCTGGGGATGGGCGGCATCCTCCTTTTCCTGGTGGGCGCGCGCCTCATCCTCGACGCCATCGCCTCGGTCCGGGCCTCCCGTTTCCTGAGAATGTACGGGCCGGACCTCGCCATCTTCGCCCTGCTTCTCCTTCCCCGGGTCGGAGTCCGGGCCGCCGCGTTCCTCCTGGCCCTCAGGGTGTTGTTCCGGGCGGGCTCGCGCATGCTCACCTCTCCCGCGGGCCGGAACATGGTGGTGGGAGTCCAGCGGCACCCGGCGCGCATCATCGCCTACACCTTCTTGGCCCTCATCGCGGGGGGGACGCTGTTCTTGACCTTCCCGGGGGCCAGCACCGCCCCGGGCAACGCGCCGGTCCTCACCGCGCTGTTCACGTCGACCTCGGCGGTATGCGTGACCGGGCTCATCGTGGTGGACACGCCCTCCTACTGGTCCTCGTTCGGGCAGTGGGTGATCCTGGTCCTCATGCAGGTGGGGGGGCTAGGGATCATGACCTTGAGCGCTTCCGCCGCTCTGGCCCTGGGGCGGGCCCTGGGCGCGGGTTCCCGGGGCTTCCTGGAGGAGGTCCTGGAGGAAACCGCCAAGCGGGACGTCACCCGCCTTCTCCAGTTCATCGTGGGCTTCACCTTCGCCACCGAGGCGGTGGGAACGGTGATTCTCGGGCTCTACTGGAGCCGCGTCATGCCCGCGTCCGAGGCCTGGTTCAACGCGGTCTTCCACGCGGTCTCGGCCTTCTGCAACGCCGGCTTCTCCACCTTCTCCACCAGCCTCGAGCGGTGGGTCGGGGACCCGGTGGTGAACATCGTGATCGCGCTCCTCATCATCGTGGGGGGAATCGGGTTCACGGTGGCGGGAAGCCTGTGGGGGCTCTTCCGGCGGCCGCTCCACCCGGTGCTCTGGTGGCGCCACGAACAGACCCACACCCGTCTCGTCCTCACCACCACCGCGGTCCTGATCGCGGTGGGGACCATGGCCTTCTTCTACTTCGACTACGAGGCCTCGCTGGGCGGACTCCCGATCGGGAAGAAGCTCCTGGGCGCCTTCTTCCAGTCGGTGACCGCCCGCACCGCCGGCTTCGACACCGTCCCCATGAGCGCGGTGGCCCCGGTCACCGCGTCCGTGCTGATGGTGCTGATGTTCATCGGCGGATCCCCGGGGGGAACCGCGGGGGGGATCAAGACCACCACCATCGCCATCCTGGCCCTCACCTTCCGGAGCCTGAGCCGGGGACGCCGGGACGTGGAGGTGTTCTCGCGCCGGGTGCCGGACGAGACCCTGCTGAAGGCCATCGCGGTCACCCTCCTGGGGGGGGCGCTGTTGGCGGTGTGCTTCATGTTGCTCCTGGTGGTCCAGCCGGGGCAGAACTACCTGGACGTGATGTTCGAGGCGGTCTCCGCCTTCGGCACCGTCGGGCTCTCCCGGGGGGTGACCGCGGCGTTGACACCCCCGGGGCGGCTCCTCATCATCCTCCTCATGTTCGTGGGGCGTACCGGCCCCCTGACCCTCGCCTTCGCGGTGGGGAAGAGCGCGACGCGCACCTATTACCGCTACCCCGAATCCAGGATCCTGGTGGGGTAGGAGAAGGGCGGCTCGTCCCGGCGTTTCGGGCGCGGTCGGACGACCCCGGTACGGGTCGGTCGCGGCCCCCCGGCCGGACGTTCGCCTAACCGCCATGGAACGATACGTCGTCATCGGGTTGGGAGCGTTCGGCGGGCCGGTGGCCCGGCGCCTGGCCGAACGGGGCCAGGACGTGCTGGCCATCGACCGCAACGGGCGGTTCGTGGACGAGATCAAGGACGATGTGGCCCGCGCGGTGGTGGCCGACGCCACCGACCGGGACACCCTGGAAGCCCTGGGGGTGACCGAGTTCACGACCGGGGTGGTGGCCATCGGCGAGCACCGCGAGGCCAACATCCTGGTTTCGGCCCTCCTGCGCGAGCTGGGGATCCCCCGCATCGTGGCCCGGGCCACCAGCCCGCTCCACGCGCGCATCCTCACCGCGGTGGGGGTGCACAAGGTGGTCTCCCCCGAGGAGGACTACGGGGTGCAGCTGGCCGACAACCTGGTCTCGACCTTCGCGCTCGAGCGCTTCCCCCTGGCCGAGGGGATCCTGGTGGCCGAGGTCGCCACCCATCCCAACATGCGGGGAAAGACCCTCCGGGAGCTGAATCTCCGGGAGCGGTTCGGGGTGAACGTGGTGGCCATCCAGCACAAGCGGAAGTCGGTGGACGACGAGGGGCACATCCACGAGGTGGTGGACGTGGCCAGCTTTCCCGAGCCCGACCAGGCGCTGGAGGAAGGAGACGTGCTGGTGGTGATCGGTTCCGAAGAGGCCTTGGACGCCCTGGGGCGGGAGTTCAGCCAGTAGGCCATGTCGCGACGCCCGGGAACGCTCTGGCAGGACCGCGTGCTGCAGCGGCGACGGATGTTGACCATCCGGGCCAAGCTGGTATGGACGCTCACCATCCTGCTCGTCCTGTCCATGGTGCCGGTGGCCGGGTCGCTGCTGGCGATCCACCGCGCCCGGACCGAGATCGCGGGGATCCTCCGCACCGCCATCGATCCCTCCCTCCTGGTGGACGACGTGCAGTTGGGGCTGGCCCAGTCCCGCCTGGCCCGGTTCGACTATCTCTTCACCGGCGAATCCGTACGGGGCCAGGACGCGGTGGCGGCGGCCTCGTTCGTCCGGTTCCTCATCGACAGCGGGAAGAACCTCTGGCCGTACTCCCCCCAGGAGATGGAGGATCTTCAGAAGCTGGCCGCCCGCTACGAGGCGGCCACCCGGGACCTGGTGGCCGAGGTTCCCGGCCCCCCCCCGCACCTGAAGCTCACCACGCCCCAGGACGCCGAGGCCGCGCGCCAGCGGTTCCTGGCCCTGCGCGACGAGGCGGCCAAGGCCCCCACCGTCGCCGAGCGCGAGCGCGTCCTTCGCCAGGCCCGCCAGGCCCTGTTGGACCTGGACGACGCGGTGACGTTCGAGCTCACCGGCAACGCGCGGGCGGACTCCCTGCTCCAGTCGGTCACCGTGGCCGAGAACCGCCTGGAGAATCTCTTCCACGGGGTCTACTCCGAGGCCACCCGGAACCTCACCTTCGAGCGACTCCAGGTCACCAAGGACCTTTCCCTGGCCGTGCGCGATCTCTTCGCCATCATCGTGATCGCGCTCATCCTGGCCTTCGTGGTGGCGCTCACCGCCCCACGCTGGATTCTCCGCCCCATCCGGCGGCTGACCGGCCTCATCCACTACGCCCGGACCGGCGAGATCTCCCACGACACCGGGCTCCCGGTGAGCAACGACGAGGTCGGCCGTCTCACCGTGTTCCTGGAAGAGCACCTCCGGCGGGACAAGGAGGTCGAGAGCGTGCGCCGCCAGATGCATCGGTCGTCGGTGCTCCGGCTCGAAGCGATGCTGGAGTCCCAGGGGCTTCTGGCCGCGGGGGTGGCTCCGGGGGGCCAGGTGGCGTTCATGGGGCGGCGGCTCAGGGAAGCGTTGGGAATCGGCGGCGAGACCTCGATGGCCTTCCCCCTGGAGCAGGTCTGGCCCGACGAGGCCCTCCAGACCGCGGTGCGCGACCTCCGCCACCGGAAGGAGTCCGAGGCGGAGGTGACGCTGACCGCGGAACCGTTCGCCGGACGGCGGGCCACGTTGCTCCGCGCCCGGAGCGGCGACCCCGCCAACGCCGAGGTCATCGTGCTGGTGCCGCGGGAGGAACCGGCGAACTAGTGTTCCGATTCAGAAGTCATGTGTACGAGATGGCGAGCGCTTCGGGTCGC
>CAYRIJ010000047.1:11424-17521 GCA_964424285.1 uncultured bacterium | reverse complement strand
CCCCGACCACCACTTCCGGTGGATCCAGCTCCCGGTGAACCTCACGCTGACCGAGGCCCTCCTCCTGCGGAACCAGGGGGACGGCGCCACCCTCCTCGAGGCCGCGCGCGCCCTGGGCATGAACGTGGCCGCGAGCGCGAGCCTCCTCCAGGCCCGCCTCACCCGGGACCTCCCCGAGGCGGTGGCGGACGCCTTCCCCGATCTCCCCACCGACGCCCTTCGCTCCCTCCAGTTCGCGCGCTCGGTTCCGGGGGTGACCACCGCGCTGGTGGGGATGAGCGATCCCGACCACGTCGCGGAGAACCTCGGGCTGACCCGGGTCTCCCCCGCGGATCCGGGCGCGGTCGACCGTCTCTTCGGGGGGGCGTGACCCGGCCATGCCCTTCGCGCCCCGCACCCTCAAGGGCCAGCTCACCCTCCTCTTCCTGGTGCTCACCCTGGCGCCGTCCCTGGTGCTGACCGGCTTCGCCACCCACCGGCTCCTGGCCGCGCTCGAGCGATGGGAGAACCCGGGGGTCCAGCGCGCGCTGGAGGGGAGCCTCGAGGTGGCCCGCGACCTCATGGCCCGCACCAAGAACGACCTCCGCCAGCGCGGCCAGCTCCTGGCCGCCGACCCCGCCATGGAGCCCCCGATCGATCCCGAACGGGTCCGCCAGCGCCTGGCCGGGGCCTACAACCTCGACGTCGTCCAGCTCTACACCACCGACGGAAAGCTCGTGAGCGAGTTCACCCGCGATCCGCTCCTCGCGGGACCGGGGCCGGTCCCCGACGTGACCCGCCTCGCCGACTTCACCGATCCCTTCGTGGAGGACAGCGAGCGGGGACTCCTCGCCTACGTGGGCTACGCCGGGGAACCGGACTCCACCGAGTGGATCCTGGTGGCCGGGATCTACCTGGAGCCGGACTTCTACAAGCGGCTCGACGATCTCTCCCGCGGCGTCGCCTACTACCGCCAGGTCGCGGTCCTGAAGCGGGTCAACCAGAAGGCGGTGCTGCTGGCCCTGGGGCTGGTGGTGGTGGGGCTCGGTCTGGGCTCGGTGTGGATCGCCCGCCGCCTGGCCGACCGGGTCAGCCGCCCGGTGGTGAACCTGGGCCGCGGCATGGAGCGGGTGGCCCGGGGCGAGGACCAGGTCCGGGTGGTCCCCGAGGGGAGCGCGGAGGTCGAGCACCTGATCGAGACCTTCAACGCGATGAGCGGGGAGCTCTCCCGGTCGCGCCGGGAGCTGGCCCGGGCCGAGCGGCTGACCGCCTGGCGCGAGGTGGCGCGCCGCATGGCCCACGAGATGAAGAACGCCCTCACCCCCATCACCTTCTCCCTCCACAAGCTGAAGCGGGCCGAGTCCCTGGTCCCGGAGGGCGAGCGGGAGAAGATGCGGGGCGCGGTGGCCACGATCATGGAGGAAATGGAGGGGCTCCAGCGGCTGGCCGGTTCGTTCAGCGAGCTGGCCCGGCTCCCCGTCCCCGAGTTCGCCCGGATGGATCTGGGGGAGGTGGTGAACGCCGCGGTGGCGGGGGCGGGCGACGACGGCCTGAAACTCTCCTGGTCGCCCCCCGAGGCCCCGGTGGAGGTGGACGGCGACCGGACGCTGCTTCGCCAGGCGCTGGCCAACGTCATCCGGAACGCCTCGGATGCGGTCGGCCCCGAAGGTCGCGTCTGGATCAAGTTGGAGCGCGAGGGTACCCTGGCCCGTATCACCGTCGAGGACGACGGGCCGGGATGGCCGGGAGAGGCGCGGGACCAGGTGCTGGAGCCGTACTTCACCACCAAAGCCCAGGGAACCGGGCTCGGCCTGAGCCTGGTCCAGCGCACCATGCTCCTTCACGGGGGCTCGGTGGAGCTGGAGGACCGGACCGGCGGCGGGGCCCGGGTGGTCCTCACCCTTCCCCTCGAAGCCGGCGGCCCGGGCGGCGGGGACCGACGAACGGAGGCATGATGAGCGAGGCGGCCGAACCGAAACGCACGATCCTGGTGGTGGACGACGAGGCCCGGGTCCGGAAATCCCTGGTCGAGTACCTGGGCGAGGAGGGCTACCGGGTCCTGGAGGCCCAGGACGTGGCCGGGTTGGAGAAGGTCCTGGCCCGGGAGGGCGGGACCGTGGATCTGCTGCTCCTCGACGTGCGGATGCCCGGCGAGGAGGGGGTGGCGTTCCTGAAGCGCCGGCCCGAGGTCCCCCAGGAGCACCCGGTCATCATGATGAGCGGCCACGGCACCATCGAGCTGGCCCTGGAGGCGGTGCGCCTCGGCGCCTTCGATTTCCTGGAGAAGGGGTTCACCCCGGAGCGGCTGGCCATCACCGTGGAGCGCGCGCTCCAGATGACCTCCCTCCAGCGGCAGAACCGCGCCCTGCGGGAGGAGCGGAGCGGGCTCCACCAGATGGTGGGCGAGAGCGGGGTCATGGAGGCGCTCCGGGCCGCGGTCCGCCGGGCCGCCCCCACGCCGGCCAAGGTGCTGATCCTGGGCGAGAACGGCGTGGGGAAGGAGCTGGTGGCCCGGGCCATCCACGATCTCTCCCCCCGGAACGACGGCCCCTTCGTGCGGCTCAACTGCGCGGCCATCCCCCGCGACCTGGTGGAGAGCGAGCTCTTCGGGCACGAGAAGGGGGCGTTCACCGGGGCCTCGGCGCTCAAGCGGGGAAAGCTGGAGCTGGCCCACGGCGGCACCCTCTTCCTGGACGAGATCGGCGACATGAACCTCGAGGCCCAGGCCAAGCTCCTGCGCGCCATGGAGTCGAACGAGTTCGAGCGGGTGGGGGGGACCCGGATCCTCTCCTTCGACGCGCGGATCATCGCCGCCACCAACAAGGACCTGAACCTCGAGGTGGCCGAGACCCGCTTCCGCCAGGACCTCTTCTACCGGCTGAACGTGATCCCCATCCGGGTGCCGCCCCTGCGCGAGCGCGCCGAGGACGTGCCGCTCCTGGTGGAGCACTACCTCGACTACTTCCGCGCCGAGTACGGGCGGCCGGACCTCGCCTTGACCGATCGGGCCATGGACATCCTCGGCCGCTACGGCTGGCCGGGAAACGTGCGCGAGCTCCGGAACCTGGTGGAGCGGCTGGTGATCATGACCCCGGGAAACGGGGTCGGCCCGGCCGAGGTCGCGAGCCTCCTCGGCGAGAGCCCCGACTCCGCCACGGTGAACGTGAGCCTGGAGCTGGACGCGGCCGAGGGTGACTCCGACGAGGGGCTCCTGAAGCGGCTCCTCGAAGCGGCGGAGAAGGAGATCCTGGAGGCGGAGCTGGTCAAGGCGGGCTGGAACGTGAGCCAGGCCGCGCGCACCCTGGGGGTGGACCGGGCCAACCTCCACCGGAAGATGCGGCGGCTGGGCATCGAGCGGGGATAGCCTCCGGGGCGACCGGCGGCGCGAACCGTGGCGCCGCCGCCACAGGCGTGGCGCGGGGGCCACAGGCGGGCGGCCGCGGGGTGGGAGGCGCGATCCCAACCCCTTGGCGGAAAGCCGGTTCTGGATGACGAAGGGGGAACGACGGGTGGAACGAGGCTTGCTCTTGGGACCTGGGGGCCGCGGCACGCGCCGCACATTTCCTGGGGGTCCATGCGCCATGAGCAAATCGCCGGTCACGAAACACCAGCGCCCGGTTCTCAAAGAATCCGGGCTCGGCATCCTGGCGGGGGTGTTCCTCCTCGCCGCCATGATCCTCTTCTGGGTCTCCGGGGCCCTGGGCTCGCCCGCCGAGGCCTCGGCGGGGCGCGCGCCGGATCCCGGGACGGACGCGGCCGCGGGGGCGGGCGCCGCGGTCACTCCCCCCGGATACATGGGCGCCGCCATCACGGCGGAGGCGGCCGGCGGGGAATCGGCGGCAGGCGTGGTCGCCGCCGCGCCGGGCGATTCGACGGGACTCGCGGTGGCCGCCGCGCCGGGCGATTCGGTCGCCGCGGTTCCCGCGGACTCGGCCGCCGCGCCCCCCGCGCGGGTGCGCCTCACCTTCCTCGACGGGGACACCCGTCCCGAACCGCCGGGCGAGCCGCCGTCGCACCCTCGCGTCGTCTTCGAGTCGGATCGCCTGGCCTGGGGCGACCGGGACCACGCGATCTTCCGGAGCTGGGGACGCTACAACCGCATCCAGGGGTTCGCGGTCTACGCCGCGGTCGAGCGGCCGCTTCCCCGGAGGGAGTACGTCCCCGCCTGGCACGCGGAGCTGGGCTACGGCTTCGCCTCCCGGCGCGGGGACTACGGCCTGGGATTCGAGCAGCCGGTGGCCCCGCGGCACAAGGCCACGGTGGGGATCGACGCCTACCGGTCGGTCCTCCCCACCTTCTACGGCGACGAGGTGATCGGTAACGGCGAGAACTCGGCCAGCGCCTTCTTCCTTCACCGCGATTATCGCGACTGGTACGAGGCGGAGGGGGGCCGGGCGTTCGTGGGGGTCTACCCCTCGCCGCTCTTCAGCGTTTCGGTGGGGGTCACCTCGCGAACCGAGAAGTCCCTCCGGAACGAGGCGGACTGGTCGCTCTTCCGCCAGACCGAGAACTTCGGCGAGAACCCGGCCATCGCCGAGGGGGACTATCACGCCTACGACGTCACCGCGGCCTACGACAGCCGCCCGCGGGAGCGCGATCTCCCCGGCGCCGATCCCCTCCCCCGCTCGGCCTGGGGCGGGGTGGAGCACTACTACCGGGTGGGCTGGGAACGGGCGGGAGCCGGCCTGGGCGGGGACTTCGATCTCTGGCGGGTGAGCGCCGACCTCCGCACCTATTACCGGTTGAGCGGGCGGCAGTCGGTCTCGACGCGGTTCCTGGCCGGAACCGGGGAGTCCGGGGGCGGGATGCTTCCCCCCCAGCGACGCTACGTGATCGGCGGCCTGGGGACGCTCCGGGGCCACGACTACCGGAGCCTGACCGGGGATCGGATGGCGCTGGCCAACCTCGAGTACGCCTTCCACGTGGGCGGAACCAGCTCCGCCCTGGTCTTCCTGGACGCGGGCACCGCCTGGGACAAGGGCTCGCTGGCCGATCAGTTCATCCCGGTGGATCTGGGGACCGGCTTCCGCCTGGGTGAAAACGGCATCTCCTTTCTGGTGGGGCGGAGCGTGAACCGATCCGACGCCGAGGTGAAGGCGTTCCTCCGTTTCCAGGAATCGTTCTAGGAAAGCGCATGGGGCCGGGGAAGCGTGGTGCGGGCGCCGGGGTTCGGGCCGGGGTGCGCCCGGGCGCGCGGGGCCCGGTCACGGGGCGCCTATCTGCGCTCCGGCCG
The DNA here is from genome assembly GCA_964424285.1 of uncultured bacterium. GTDB lineage: Bacteria > Eisenbacteria > RBG-16-71-46 > JABDJR01 > JABDJR01 > CAVSKL01. Next base: position 12,309 of record CAYRIJ010000047.1, on the reverse strand, counting down.
GCGGCGCTGTGCCCGGAGGCACGGAGGTGGGTTGCCACGGCGGCGGCGGGGCGGCGGCGGTCTGCGGGGCGCCGTCGGTCCGCGGGGCGCCTGCTTGCGCCGTCCCCAACGGTGCCGTGCCTGGTTGCCCTGTGTTTCTTTGGCCTGGGGCTGGTCGCCGCCCTGCCCGGACCGGCCGCGGCCGCGTTCGGCGTGTCGGTGGCCGCTCCCGGGGACAGTCTCCCGCCGGCGTCTTCGACCGCCGGTTCAACCGACGAAGCGAACTCGGGCGCGGTGATTTCGGCGCCGCCGGTCCGCTACGCGCCGGGGGACACCCTGGTGGCGACGTTCCGTCTCTCCGGGGTGCTCGAGGAGGGGAACGAAACCCTGGGCGAGGGCATCCCGGCCACCCTCACCCTGGTGGTCGATCTCTGGCGCGAGCGGAGCGGCTGGTGGGACTCCCTCATCCACAGCCAACCCTACGTCTACCGGTTCCGCCGCGACGTCTGGCGGGGAACCTACGAGATGATCGGACCGGACCGGGGCACGGTGACCCTCGGCGATCCCGACGCGCTTCGGGCTTTCCTGGAGCGCATCCACGAGGTGCCGCTCGGGACCCCCGACCGCTTCGACCGGGGGAAGAGCTACTACCTCACCGTGCGGGCGGTGATGAAACCGCTGGATCTGGCCGACCTGGAGGAGGTGAGCGCCTGGTTGAACGGCGACGTCACCCAGGGCCGGGGCGGCGGCGGCCTCCTGGGAATCCCCAAGTCCCTGGCCAACATGGCCGTCGACCTGAGCGGGCTCGGGGACCGGAGCGCGACCGGCCGGTCGAGGGCGTTCGTGCCGAATCCGGGGAAGTAGCGCGCGCCGGACGCGGCCCCGAAGTTCACCCGGGTGAACCGG
>CAYRIJ010000047.1:0-11324 GCA_964424285.1 uncultured bacterium | reverse complement strand
TCCCCGGGGAAGCAATGTTCGCAATAAAGAATTTAGCGCGACCCCACCGGCGGGCCGCCTCACGAAAGGGGTACCTCGCGAACAACCGGCGGGAGGGGTGCCGAAAGCCGGCCCGTGGCCGGCAAGCGGGAGCGGGAACCTACGGCGCGACCAGGATCTTTCCGGTCCAGGCGTCGCGGTCTCGGCTCACGCGCACGAAGTAGATCCCGGGCGGGGCGGTCGCTCCGGCGTCGCTCCGGCCGTCCCATCCCGCCAGCCCGCCGGCCACGATCTCGCGCCGGGCCACTTCCCGGCCCTGGACGTCGAAGACCTGCAGGGTGAGCGGCGCTCCCGCGTCCGGCGACCCTTCGGCGAAGGCGATGGTGACCGCGCCCCGGGTGGGGTTGGGGAAGAGGCGAAGCTCGCGGCGGACCGGAAGATCGTTCACCGAAGCGGTCGAGTTGGGAATCCCCAGGAGGAACTCGCGAAGGCCGGGTACGCGGCTCGGCAGGGTCAGCCCGGGATTCTCGATGCTCCCCGAGTAGTTGGCCAGGGCGCCCCCGAACAGGAAGCGGAAGTCCTCGGCGAAGATCTCGTGGGGGCGGTCCCGATGGATGGCGTTCTCGTTGTAGATCGAACCGTCGGTGATCCCGCGGAGGGCGCGGTAGTCGGCCCACCCTCCGCGGTCACCGTCGGGCAGGAGCTGGTGCTGCACGATATGTCCCAACTCGTGCGCCACGAGTGCATGGAGCTGCTGGCTGGATATGGGGGCCACGCCGGGAGAGAGATAGATGCATCTCTCCCCGGCGTTGGAGGGCAGTAGGTCGCGACGCGGATAGGGCAGGATGAATACCTCGAGATCGATCGCGTCGAGGGGGTAGCTCACCGCGTCGATCGCTTCCCGGACCGCGTCGGCGTGGGGGGGGAAGAACCCCCCCATTCCCTTGTTCGCGATCGCCGGGTCGGCGACGTCGGTGATGAACTCCCACTCCTCGCTCTGGGGACCATGAAAGAAGAGCGCGTCCCCATGATGCACCGTCCACTCGGCGAGCACCTCGTTCGCGGCATGGACGGTGACCGCGGCGGCAGCAGGTGCCGTCGGGATCAATACCGCGAGGAGGAAGAGGAGCCCCGGAAGCGGGCTCCGGACACGCCTGCCGCCTCGTGACGCTACGAAACAAGTGGGGACGCGCTGGAACTTCATGCCCCCCTGATCCGCAAGCGGCGTGCCATGCAAACTGCACCCCGGCGAAGGGGGCGCGGAACGACTGAAACCGCTTCAACGACCTGTCCGGAAACGGGTTGACCGGGCATTGCAACACCCTGAGGTCCCCCGGAGGACCCGGCGGAAATCCGCCGATTGGGGGAGGAGGCCCATCTCGCTGGGGGAAGGCTCCCAATCCGCCGGGCGGGTGCGCGATTCGAGCTAAAGTGCCGGGACCGGTTCGGCCCCCAGCCTAGGGACAGGAATCCACCGGGTGTCCGTGGTCGGCGTCCACGAAGGGGAGGAAGGTCACCGGACCCTGGATGCGGGCGCGGATGGAATCGCAGTCCGCGCTCCCCCACCAGTTGTTGCCCGCCTCCACCGAGGCCTCGGGGGAGACGCGCACCGCGACGCGGTTACCGGGAAGGAAGTCGTTGGCTTCCCGCGGCGCCCCGCCCATCACCACGGAGATCTTCCCCGTCACCTCCACCCCCACGTCGTTCCCGGCGAAAACGTTCCGGAAGACGCGCGCGCCGTCCGCCGCCGCGCGCACCGCGACCCCGCATCGTTCGAAGGTGTTCCTCATGAGCAGCCCGTCCGCGCCGGGCTCGAGGTCCACCCCGACCGGAGCGCGGGAAACCGTGGAGGCGAAGAGACGGAGATGGCCTTCCGGCCCGCAGCGCACCCCCACCGAGTCGCTCTCCACCACGTCCACGTTCCAGAGGGCGACCACGCCGTCTCGGAGATCGACCCCGACCCGCCCGCCCCGGACGGTGAAGCCGACCAGGGCGGTGGCGGACCCTCCGGGGAGGACGGTGACCGCGGTCTCCCCTTTCCCGGCGGTGATCACGGTGAGGGCCGGGCCCATGACCCCCTCCAGGCGCACCCCACCCTTGATGGTGAGCGGACCCGGGTAGACCCCGGGCGCGACCTGAACGGTGTCGCCGGAGTAGGCGCGGAGCATGGCCCGGTCCAGGGTCGGTTCGTCCCGGGGAACCCGCCAGGTGGCGGCGGGCGCGACGGCGACGAGGAGAACCAAGGCCGCCGCGGAGACCACGAGCGCCCTCGCGACGCAGGCGGAAGGGACCAGGGCCGACGCGGACACCCGGAGCGCGCGGTCGGCGGTCGGCGGGAGGCCGGGGCCCCTCCGGCGGCCCCCGGTTCCCGGCCGGGTCACGGCATCCGCTTCCAGAGGACGAAGTATCTCGGGTCCTCGGGATCGGCCAGCATGATGACCGACTGCCCGGAGCGAAGCATGTTCCTCGCCGACTCCAGGAGGCCCATGTCGTCGGCTCGGAAGGAGCCGCTCCGGCTGAAGCCCTCCGACGCGATCCGCGCATGGGCCATGGCCTGCCGCGCGGGCTGGGCCGCCACCATGAACTTCCCTTCCTGGGCGGCGAACTCGCGGTCCAGCTGGAGGAGTTCCTCCAGGAGGGCCTGGGCCTTCTGGGGGTCCACCGGACGCGGGTCCGGGGGACGGGTTCCCGGCCCCGGCGAGGACGGCGGCGCGGAATGAGCCGAGGGGCCGGAAGGCGGCGGCGGAGCCGGCGACACGGGAGGGGCCGGCGGCACGGGAGGAGGCGGCGGCGTGGGAGAGACGAACGGCGCGCCCGGTCCCTCCGGCCGCGGGGGCGCGGGCGGCGGGATCGCGTTCAGCGGTTCGGTGGCCGGCGCGCGGAAGCGGCTCATCAGGAACGCCCCGAAGCCCATGGTCAACGCGATGAAGATCACGCAGTAGCCGACCATGGCCAGGATCCAGCCGATGAAGCTGAAGATGGAGCCGAAAACCGCCAGGAGCCGGGCCACCAGGAGCGCCCCCTCCAGCCCGAGCACGCCCAGGAAGACCGCCTTGGCCGAGCCCGCGACCGTGCCGCCGAAACGGTGCGAGATCCGGCGTCCCGCCGATTCGGCCACCGCGATGTAGCCGAGCAGGGTGACCAGGGGGGTCAGGAAGAGGAGCAGGATGGCCACCGGAATCCCGATGATCGTGACGCAGAGAATGAGGAAGGCGGGGAGCCAGAGGATCCACCCGGCGAAGCCGGCCAGGAACGCGACCAGGCCGCGCTCCCCCGCGGTATCCGAGAGCCGGCGCATGCGTCCGGGAAAGATCTGGAAGGCCAGGAGGCCGAGCCCGACCAGGACCAGCACCCAGATGAGCCGACGGAGGAACCGCCAGAGGTCGTGGCCGAACCCGTGCTGCCCCGCTCCCGTCATGGCGGCGAAGGGGAAGTTCAGCCCCAGGCCGCTCACCTCCACCTGCTCCCCGTGAACCTTGGCGGTGGGGGCCACATCGAGGCTCCCCCACACGCTCACCGCGTCCTCGCCCACTTCGGTCGAGTCGTCGAGGGTGACGCTCCCCCCCACCGAGACCACGTTCCCGGCCACGGTGGCTCCGGGGGTCATCTCGATCCGCCCTCCCACCGCCACGCAATCGCCGCTCACCGCTCCTTCGACGGTGACGTTCCCGCCGATCGAGACCACGTCGCCGGCGATGTGCTCGTCCGGCTTCACGTGGATGCTCTCGCCGAACCGGACGTAGTCGGCGGCCTTGGTGACCCGTCCCTGGTGCAGGTCGATGTTGATGCGGGTGGGCGAGGAGTCGCCGGTGTCGACCTGGAACTGGATCCGCTTGAGGGTGCCCTCGTGCTTGGACGCCGAGGCCTCGGCGCTGTCCGCACCGCCCCCCGAGGTGTCCTGAGCGGCCGCCCCCAAGACCCAGATCGGAGCGACCAGGAGCGCCCCTCCGAGGAGGAGGGCCCGGGCCGCGCGCATCCGGTGAAGCCTAGAGAGAGAGGGAGACATGGGGAACACCCCTTTCGCGGGCGGGCGACAGGGCCCAGACCAGGACCAGGGTCGCCAGGGACAGGGTCAGCACCGTGAGAAGGACCACCTGGGGGGCCAGCGAGGTGGCGGCGGCTTCGAGGCCGCGGGCCAGGGCGCCGGCCGCGTCGGCCAGGGTGATGAGATGGAGCGCGGTCTTCATGAGATCGAAGAAGCTCACCGCGATGAAGCGGACGGCCTCGATCCCGCTGTTGACGCCGCTGGCCACCGCGGAAGCGAAGGCGTTCTCGAAGGGAGCGGGGCCCTGGACCAGGAAGATGCCCGCGGCCAGGGCCATGAGCACCGCGGCCAGCACCGCGTAGGCCCGGCCGGCCAGGCGGAGGAGGATGGCCTCCTCGCTGGGGCGGCGGATCACCGCGTTCAGGATGCGGACGTCGAAGCCGAGCGGGGGCTCGGGGATGGGAAGCCGGTCGAGATCGGCGAAGAGGGCGCGGAAGCGGCCGGTCTCCCGGCGGCAGGCGGAGCAGGCGGCCAGGTGCGACTCCGCCCGGGCCAGCGGCCCGGCGGCGAGATCGCCGTCCACGTACCGCTCCAGGATCCGGGGCGGAAGATGGGTTTCGTGGATGTCGTGGTTCATGACCGCCTCAGCGCTCCTCGGGGAGCCAGTCCAGTCCCTGTCTCACGAGCTTCTCCTTGAGCAACCGGTGGGCCCGATGGATGCGGGCCTTGATCGTGCCCAGCGGAACGTCGAGGCTCTCCGCGATCTCCTCGTAGGCCAGACCCTGTTGATGGCGGAGCAGGATCACCGCCCGGTAGGTCGGGGGCAGCGATTCCACCGCGGCCAGAAGCCGCCGGCTCCGCTCGCGATCCGAAAAGGCTTCCGCGGGGTCGGGCGAGTCGTCGGGGAACTCCCACGTCTCCTCGCTCTCCCCGTCCGGCGATCGCACCATCGGCACCGTGCTGAGCTTCCGCCGCCGATAGTGATCGATGCACAGGTTGTTGGCGATACGAAAGAGCCAACTCGAAAACCTCCGGTCCGGGTCGAACTGCTTCAGGTTCTTGAATGCCCGGATGAACGCTTCCTGGGCCAGGTCCTGAGCGTCTTCGTCGGTCCGGACCATCCGGCGGACGATCCCGTAGACCGGACGCCGGTATTTCTCCAGGAGCCGCTCGAAGGCGGCCTGGTCGTTCTTCAGGCACCGGAGGACCAGCTCCCGATCTTCGTTCACCTCGGGCGTCAACTCGCGCGTCCTCCGCTCTCGCCTGGATTTACGGACTCCAGGCCGGCCGGGTTGCAGGAACGAGGCGGGTTCGGGGGGCGCCCCCCCGCCGTCCGCGGACCGCGGGCCAAACTAGGGGAGGCATTCGAGCCGGGTCAAGTGGCAGGGCGATATTGGGATCCCGGAGATCTGGAGCCGCTCTTCCCGCACCGGCCGACGCCGGGTCCCCGAACCGACCCCGCAGACGTACTACAGATGTAATAGCACAGGCGGCGCGGCTCGGGGGGTGGATTCGGGGCAAGGGGGGGGGCCAGGCGGGCGGTGGGGCGGCCGGGGCGGGGGGGCGGTGAGCTGGGCGGGCGGGCGGTGGGACGGCCCGGGGGACCGGTCGGGCTGCCGGGACGGGTCGGGGCCGGAAATCACCCCCGGTTGCAGGCGGGGGGGGAAAGCTTCAAGATCAGTCGCGGGTTTTTCTCCCGGGGCATTGCGCCTCGGACGAGGCTCCGGGGCCGCCGGGCGGGCCTGGCTAAACATTCAGGGACCCAAGGGGAGGAGGCTTTCGTCATGACCCTCATTGAATCGGTTCACGCGCTGGAGATCCTGGACAGCCGCGGCAATCCCACGCTGGAGTGCGAGGTGCAGCTTTCGAGCGGGGCGGTGGGACGGGCCGCGGTTCCTTCGGGGGCCTCGACCGGCAAGCACGAGGCGGTGGAGCTTCGGGACGGCGACAAGAGCCGTTACCTGGGGAAAGGGGTGACCCAGGCGGTCGAGAACGTGAACGAGGTGTTGAGCGAGCACGTCCTGGGGGAGGACGCGCGGGAGCAGGAGCTCATCGACACCATCCTCCGCGAGGCGGACGGAACGGAGAACAAGGGGAAGCTCGGAGCCAACGCCATTCTCGCGGTGTCGATGGCGGTGTCGCGGGCGGCGGCCGAGGCGGTAGGGCTTCCTCTCTATCGCTACCTGGGCGGGACGGGCGCGCGGACCATGCCGGTCCCCCAGATGAACGTCCTGAACGGCGGGGCCCACGCCGACAACAACGTGGACATCCAGGAGTTCATGCTGATTCCCCACGGGGCGGACACCTTCGCCGAGGCGCTCCGGATGGGGGTGGAGACGTTCCACCACCTGAAGGCGGTTCTGAAGGCGAAAGGGCTCGCGACCTCGGTCGGGGACGAGGGGGGCTTCGCCCCGAACCTGGGGTCCAACACCGAGGCGGTGGAGTACCTGCTCCGGGCGATCGAGAAGGCGGGCTACAAGCCGGGCGATCAGATCTCGATCGGGATCGATTCGGCGGCCAACGAGTTCTACAAGGACGGGAAGTACGTCCTGGCCGGCGAGGGCAAGACCATGTCCTCCGAGGAGCTGATCGGATTCTACGAGGACCTGGTGGGGCGGTTCCCGATCATCTCGGTGGAGGACGGCCTGGCCGAGGACGACTGGGCGGGATGGAAGGTCCTCACCGAGCGGCTGGGGGAGAAGATCCAGATCGTGGGGGACGACATCTTCGTGACCGACTTCGACCGCGTGTGGAAGGGGATCGACGAGGAGATCGCGAACTCCGTGCTCATCAAGCTGAACCAGATCGGCACGGTGACCGAGACCATCGAGACGGTGAACCTGACCCAGCACAACGCCTACACCGCGGTGATCAGCCACCGCTCCGGCGAGACCGAGGACTCCTACATCGCCGACCTGGCGGTGGCCCTCAACACCGGGCAGATCAAGACCGGCTCGGCCAGCCGCTCCGACCGGATGGCCAAGTACAACCGGCTGCTCCGGATCGAGGACGGGCTGGGGGACCTGGCGGTGTTCCCGGGGTTCGAGGCGTTCCCGCTGGGGGGGAAGGACTAGACTCGGCGATCCTCCCGGGGTTCGGGGCCTCCGGCGGGGCCGGAGGTCGCCGGCTCCACGGATTGGAGCAGCCAAGCCGGGGCCCGGAGGCCCGGGCCGGCGGGGGTCTTCGCGCCGCCGCTTGATTCCGGGTTCCGTCGGGCCTATAGTGCCCTCCACCGCATTCAGTTTGGTTGGACCAACTCAGGAGGGCACCCGGTTGGTTCCGCATCGTAAACGGATCGAGCCGATCCGTTACCGCTACTTGCGCACGGTATATCAGGGGAAAGGGCTCGCCTCGTCCCGGCGTTTTCGCTGGGCCCTGGTGGCGCTCGCCCTGGCCATCTACGTCGCCAACTTCGTGGGCGGCGACCGCGGCATCGTCCGCCGCATCCAGCTCCGGAAGGAACTCCAGCAGGTGACCGCGGAGAACGTCCGCATGCGCCTGGAGAAGGAGCGCCTGGTCCAGGAGGTGAAGCTCAAGGAGGACGACCCCTTCAGCCTGGAGAAGGTGGCGCGCGAGAAGTACTGGATGATCGGCCCCGACGAGATCATCTACCGCTTTCAGGACGACGGGGTGGCCCCGGACGTGTCGGCTTCCGGGAAGGTGGAGGGGGACGCCGGCGGGGACGGGGACCCGGCGGGCGGGGCCGACGCTCCCCTGCCGGGGGACGCGCCGCCGCCCGAGGCCCCCTAGCCGAGTCGGGGCCGGGGTGAAGCGCTCCGGCGAGCGGCCGGATGCCGGTGGGCCGGTGGAGCTTGCCGGGGCGTGGTCCGGATCCGGATGGGGCTTGACGCCCCCCCGGGCGATTGAGTACTCTCTTTTGCCCACCAAGAGTTTGAAGGTTGCGGGGTGGAGCAGTCTGGTAGCTCGTTGGGCTCATAACCCAAAGGTCGTTGGTTCAAATCCAACCCCCGCTACCAATCTTAGGAAGCCCCCATCCCCTTGCGGGATGGGGGCTTTCGCTTTATCCGGCGCCTCTCTCCCGGGTCCCGGCGCCACCATGAACGGCCGGACGGAGGCCCGTTTCCACCTCTCGCCTGGCCGCCAGGGCGTCCCGCCCACCGTCAGCCGTGCTTCCGATCGTCCTTCTTCGCGCCGGTGACGGCCGGTCGAGTCTCGATCGAGAACCACTTGTAGAGCGCGGGGATCACCAGGAGGGTGAGGACGGTCGAAGTGACCAGCCCCCCGACCACGACCGTGGCCAGCGGCCGCTGGATTTCGCTCCCGGCCCCGGTGGCGACGAGGAGCGGAATGAGACCCAGGGCGGTGGTGCCCGCCGTCATGAGGACCGGCCTGAGACGTAGGCAAGCCCCCTGGACCGACGCTTCGTCGATCCCAACCCCGCCACGAACGAGCTGATTGAAGTAGGTCACCAGCACCATCCCATTTTCCAGGGCGATGCCGAAGAGCGCGATGAAGCCCACCGACGCAGGAACCGAGAGATTCTGGCCGGTGAGCCACAACCCGGCGAGCCCTCCGACCAGGGCCAACGGGATGTTCAGCAGGATGAGCAGGGTATTCCGCACCGAACGGAAGCTGCCGAGGAGCAGCAGGAAGATGGCCAGGAGGGTCACGGGAACCACCAGGGACAACCGCTTGTTCGCTTCCTGTTGCAGGCGGAACTGCCCACCCCAGGTCAGGAGATACCCGGAGGGCAGGCGGACCCTTTCGTCGATACGGCCCTGGGCCTCCTCGACGAACGTCCCGATGTCCCGGCCCACCACGTTGCACTGGACGGTGATGAACCGCTGGTTGTCCTCTCGGGTTATCTGTCGTGGCCCGACGATCTCCTCCACGGAGGCGAGTTCGTCCAGCGGCACGCTGAGGCCGCCGGGGCCGTTGATGAGTATGTGCCTGATGGATTCCGCCGTGGACCGCGCCCGCTCCTCGTACCGGACCAGGATGTCGAAGCGCCGAACTCCCTCGAACACCTGACCCGCCACCTCCCCTCCGACGGCGGCATGAAGCACCTCCTGCACGTCAGCGACGTTCATCCCGTACCGCGCGATCGCCTGCCGGTCCACCCGAACCAGAAGCTGTGGAGCCCCGGCGACCTGGTCCACCTGGATGTCGGCCGCGCCCCGGACCTCGCGGACGATCGAAGCCACTTCGTCCGACTTCTCCTCGAGGATCTCCAGATCGTCGCCGAAGATCTTGATGGCCAGCTCCGCCCGAACCCCTTCGAGAAGCTCGTCCACCGCCATCTCGATGGGTTGGGTAAGAGTGACCTGGATGCCCGGAACATCGGCCAGCCGCTCTCGGATCGCGGCCTCGATGTCCTCCTGGTTCCGGGCCGTGCGCCATGTCGACCGGGGGCGGAGGAGAAGGTACATCTCGGCGCTGTTGATGGGGTCGGCGTGGGCGCCCACTTCCCCCCTGCCGATCCGCGTTACCACCTCCCGCACCTCGGGAATCGCCATCACCCGCCGTTCCACCAGGAGGGTCTGACGCGTGCTCTCCGTGAGCGCGATGGACGGCGCCATGGTCAGTCGGACCACGATGGTTCCCTCCCTGAGCTTGGGCGCGAACTCCGATCCGAGCCGGGGGAGGATCCCGACACCGAGACCGAGAATGGCGGCTCCGACCGCCACCGCGGCCCAACGCCGGCGCACGAAGAACGCCACCAGGGGCCGGTACGGCTTCAGGAGCCATCGCATCACCGGGGAGTACTCGCGGGTCTTGCCGCTCGTGGGCCGCCTCATGAGGACGCCCCCGAGCATGGGGGCCAGAGCCAGCGCGAAGACGAGCGAGCCAAGCATCGCCAGGGTCACCGTGTAGGCAAGCGGCCGGAAGGTCTTGCCTTCGACTCCCTGGAGCGTGAAGAGAGGCAGGAAGACAATGATGATGATGAAGATGACGAATACGATCGGCCGCCCGACCTCCCGGCACGCCCGGGAGATCACGGCCAGGCGCGGCTCCTCGGGCGGCGCGGACCGGAGCATCCGATCCATGTTTTCGACCATGACGATGGTACCGTCGACCAGCATGCCGATGGCAATGGCCAGCCCGCCGAGCGACATGAGGTTTGCCGAGATTCCGAGCCTTCCCATGAACAGGAAGGCGAAGAGGACGGAGAAGGGGATGGAGGCGGCCACGACCACGCTGGGCCGAATCCCTCCCATGAAGGCGAGCAGGACGAGCGCCACCAGGATCACCCCCTGGACGAGCGCGTTGGTGACCGTCCGCACGGCCGCCTGCACAAGGCTCTTCTGCTCGTAGTACGGGGCGATCCGTACCCCTTCAGGCAGTATCCCGTTGATCTCGGCCAGCCGCTCTTCCACTCTGGCGATCACCGTCGAGGAGTTGGTGCCGAAGAGCTTGACGATCATTCCCGCCACGACTTCCCCGGCTCCGTTGCGGGTCTGCACGCCCCGGCGAATCGCTCCGCCGATCCGGACATCGGCCAGATCACCAAGGTAAACCGGTCGGCCGTCCTTGGTCTTCATGACGACGGACCGGAGATCCTCCATGCCGGTTGCGAGCCCGACCGAGCGCACCACGAATTCCTCGGAGTTCTTCTCCAGGAACTGCGCCCCGACGTTCAGGTTGTTGGCCCGGATCCGGTGGATGACCTCGTCCAAGGTCACGTCGAAGCGCTGGAGCTCCTCCGGGTGGACGACCACCTGAAACTGCCTCTCGTACCCCCCGATGCCCAGAACCTCGGTGACCCCGGGAACGGTCTGGAGGTGGAACTTGACGATCCAGTCCTGGATCGTGCGGAGCTGTTCCAGCGTGTAGGTGCCGGTGGTGTCCTCCAGGTAGTAGAATAGCACCAGCCCCATGCCGGTCGAGATGGGCCCCATCTCAGGCTCCCCGAAGCCTTCGGGGAGCCTTTCCCGGGCCTCCTGGAGTCGTTCACCCACGAGTTGCCGGGCGAAGTAGACGTCCATCCCGTCGTTGAAGTAGACGTTCACCACCGAGAGCCCGAAGTTCGAGACCGATCGAACCTTCTGGACCCCCGGCAGCCCGGTCATCGCCGCCTCGACCGGATAGGTCACGAACTTCTCGATTTCCTCGGGCGCCAGCCCCTCGGTGACGGTGAAGACCTGAACGAGGTTCGGGGAGACATCGGGAAAGGCGTCCACCGGCAACCGGGTATAGGAGAAGCCCCCGGCCCCCATGGCGAGAAGAGCGATGACGGCCGTCAGGAGCCGGTTGTGGAGGCTGAACTCGACAATCCGCCCGATCATGCGTTCTCCTAGTGCCCGTGTCCGTCGCCGAAGGCCGCCTTGCCCAGTTCGGCCTTCAGGACGAACCCGCCGCGGCCGACGTACCGTTCTCCCGAGGACAGACCCGAGCGACT
>CAYRIJ010000046.1:15096-17781 GCA_964424285.1 uncultured bacterium | reverse complement strand
CCGGCCGTGAGTACCTGGGTGCAACATGTTCGCAAAAAAGCCCCGGGCGCGCCGCAGGGAGGCCCTGGCCGTGCGTCCCCGGGGAAGCAATGTTCGCAATAAAGGACCGGCTGCCTTCCCCCGGGTATCGGGAAAGCCGGATTGCACGGCCATCCAACCCGGGGCGGGACCCATCCTCCCGAGCTGCGCCGGGTCACCCCTCTGAGCGGGATCGTTCCGCCCCCCGTGGAGGGTCGACCCCTCGGGAGCCGGATCACGCCCCGTGAGGTCGGGCAACGTTCCGAACCCGCGGGCCACGCCCCAATCTCCCCGTTCCGCCCCGATCTATTCGACCACCCCGGACGTCTCGGGGACGCGGGCTACGACCCGGTTTCGCCGCCCACCCCGCGAGCCCGGTAGTAGAGGCGGCGAAGGGGGCGGAACCACCTCGCCTCGTGGTCGAGGGAGGGGTAAACGCGTTCGCTGCCCCCGAACGACGCCTTGTAGAGATCGAGGGAGGGCATGCCGCGACTGCTCCCGAAGTTGAAGGTGCGGCGTCCCTCGCGGCACGCGGCCTCGATCGGGACCCCGGTGACCGGGACCCCGGCGCTCAGGGCGCGGGCCTCGGGAGCGTTCACGACGAGCCAGGACACGGCGTGCAGCCGGTGTTCGACGACGATCTGGATCGAGATCGCCCGTCCCTCGTGGCGCGCGATCCAGAACCCCACCCGCTCCGGTCCGGCCTCGGCGAGTCGGAGGAAGAGCGACGGGGGAAACGGCGTATACCGGCTCCAGACCCTGGCCTGCGGGCGGTAGAGTCGCTCGGCTTCCCGGGCCGCCGCCTCGCCGTCCTCGCGCGCCACCGTCACCCCCAGCTTCTCGGCGCGGCGCCAAGCGGTGCGGACCCGCCCGCGGAAGACGTCGGTCCACAGCCGCTCGAATCCCGGGGTGAGGTCCAGGATGCGGGTCCGGCCGGTGTGGAGCCACGCCGCCGGAACCTCCGCGGGCGGTGCGTACCCCTCCGAGGCCCCGGTGGGCGCCCACCCGAACAGCGCGAGGTGCGCCCGCACCACCCCGGGCCTTCGCGCCTCGGCGATCCAGGCGCGGATGAGGGCATCCCGCACCGGAGCCCGGTCCGGCTCCTCGGAGGCCGCGGCCACCGGCCCGCCGTACGCGCCGTAGGGGAGGGAGAGAAGCTGGGTGAGCCCGGCCCGCGCCGACCGGAATACCGGGAGGCCGCCGAGGACCGTGCCGGCGCCGTCCCGCGCCAGGAGCCGGCCCGGCCGAAGCGCGGGGAAGGCCCGGGACCAGGCCCGGAGCCATTCCACGGTATGAAACGGGGTGGCGGCGGGATCGGTCTCCACGAGCCGCGCCCAGATCGCCTCGTCCACCTCCGCCTCGAACGAAACCTTCACAGAGGGCCTCCCGTTCCGCCGCGGGGCCGGACGCCGCGCCGGGAGGGGGAATCATTGTGTCCCCGGCCCGGCGGTGTCAAACTGGAGGCGGATCGGCCATCATGTGAAATCGTTGGAATCGAGAGGAGGAGCAATCATGGCCCGCAAAGCCAGCGCGCGCGCCGCGAAACCCTCGTCCCGCCCGGGTTCGAGTCGTGGCAAGACCGCGGGGGGAAAGACGTCGGCCAAGAAAGGGAAGTCCTCCGGCGGCCGGAAGGCGACCGGGGGAAAGCAGACCGCCGGCGGCAAGAAGTCCGCCGGGGGGAGGAAGCCCGCTACGGGAAAGAGAACGTCGGCGGGCAAGAAGATAGCGAACAAGAAATCCGCGACGCAGCCGAAGCCCGCGACGAAGAAGTCCGCGACGCAGCCGAAACCCGCGAACAAGAAGTCCGCAGCGAAGAAGTCCGCAGCGAGGAAGCCCGCGACAAAGCAGACGGCCGCCAAGGCCTCCGCCGGCGGGAGCGCGGCCAAGAAGAGACCCTCGGCGAAGGGGGCCGGAAAGCGGACGACCCTGAAGAGGAAGGCGGGAGCGGGAAGCGCGTCGAAGAAGCCGGCGCGCCGCGCCGCGACCCGCGGGCCGGTGGAGCCCCGCTCCTCGCGTGAGGCCCCCCGGTGGCCCACCGGGCCCCGGCCGATCCCCGAGCGCGAGCTCATGACCGACGACGCCCAGGAACTGAACCTCGCGTTGGCCGAGTTCGAGGAAGGAGTTCGCGACGTGGACGACGCCGACGTCGAGTACGCGGCCAAGAAGGGGCCGAAGAAACTGGCCAAACTGGCGCGGGACATTCCGCAGCCGCTGAAGGACCTCTGGGCCGACCTCAAGGCCATGGTCACCTGCGTGCGCGACTACTGGACCGGGACCTATCGCGAGATCCCCTGGAAATCCATCGCCGCCATGACCGGAGCCATCGTCTACTTCGTGAGCCCGATCGACGTGATCCCCGACTTCGTCCCGCTGATCGGCTACGTGGACGACGCGGCGGTGATCAGCCTGGCCCTCAAGTGGGTGTCGGACGATCTCGCCGCCTACCGTCGTTGGAAGGAGGGGACCGAGGCCTCGGGAACCGCGGCCACGGAATAGCGGAGCGGTCCCCCGCACCCGGAACGGCGGGGCGAATGCCGCCGCCACGGAACGGCGGGGTGAACTCCCGGCCGAAGAACATCGGGGGGTCTCCCCGCCGGGAAGGAGCAGCATGCACGCGCGGGATCGCATGATCGTGGCCCTGGACGTTCCCACCGCCGCGGCGGCCAT
>CAYRIJ010000046.1:0-14996 GCA_964424285.1 uncultured bacterium | reverse complement strand
ACGCGCGGGATCGCATGATCGTGGCCCTGGACGTTCCCACCGCCGCGGCGGCCATGGCGCTCGTGGACCGTCTGGGGGATTCCGTCCTCTGGTTCAAGGTGGGGCTCGAGCTCTTCACCGCCGAGGGCCCCGACGTGGTGCGCGCCCTCACCGGGCGCGGCAAACGGGTGTTCCTGGACCTGAAGCTCCACGACATTCCCAACACCGTGGCCGGCGCGGTCCGGAGCGTCTCCCGCCTCGGGGTGGATCTCCTGACCGTGCACGCCGAGGGAGGTCCGGCCATGCTCCGGGCCGCGGTGTCCGCCCGGAACGAGGTCCCGGACTCCGCGCTCAAGCTCCTCGGGGTCACCGTGCTCACCAGCCTCGACGGCACCGAGTACCCGGAGGTCTACCGGAGCGTCGACGCGCGGTCGCGGGTGGAGGTCTTCGCCCGGGCGGCGCGGGAAGCCGGGATGGACGGCGTGGTGGCCTCGGCGCTCGAACTCGATGCGCTGGTCGCCGCCCTCCCCGGGGAATTCCTCAAGGTCATCCCCGGCATCCGCCCGGCCGGAACCGGGGCGGGGGACCAGGCCCGAACCGCCACCCCCGCGGCGGCGCTCCGGGCCGGGGCCAGCCACCTCGTGGTGGGGCGCGCAATTACCGCCGCGCCGGACCCTCCGGCGGCCGCCCTGGAGGTGCTCCGGGAGATGGAAGGCGCCGGCTGAGGGCGGCCCCGCCCGGCCCGGGAGGCGCTCGGGAAGATCGAGGGCGCCGGCCGACCGCCGCCTTTCCTCACCCGCAGAGGCCATCCGTCTTGCTCCGGCAACCCTTTGACGCTTATACTCTTGCCTCGCTTTAACCCCTATGCTTATCCGGGAGTAAACACATGCATCGCATCTGTATGGTCGGGACCGGGTACGTGGGCCTCGTGTCGGGCGCCTGCCTTGCCGACTACGGCAACGAGGTCACCGCGGTGGACGCGGACATGTCCAAGGTGGAAAGCCTTCGCAAGGGCAAGGTCCCCTTCTACGAGTTCGGGCTCGAAGAGCTGGTGGAGCGGAACGTCCGGGAGCGGCGGCTCACCTTCTCGACCGATCTCCCCACCGCCATCCGCGAGAACGAGGTCATCTTCATCTGCGTGGGGACCCCGCGCGGATCGGACGGCGAGGCCGATCTCCAGTTCGTCTTCCAGGTGGCCCGGGAGATCGCCAAGCACATCAACGGCTACAAGGTGATCGTGCAGAAGAGCACGGTGCCGGTGGGGACCGGAGCCCGGATCCGCGATCTCATCCACTCCCAGCGGAACGGGGACCACGACTTCGACGTGGCCTCGAACCCCGAGTTCCTCCGCGAGGGGAGCGCGGTCGAGGACTTCATGCGCCCCGACCGGGTGGTGATCGGAACCTGGAGCAAGCAGGCGGAAGAGGTTCTGGTGGACGTCTACAAGCCGCTCTACCTGAACGAGACCCCGATGGTGAAGACCACGGTGGAGACCGCCGAGCTGATCAAGTACGCGGCCAACGCCTTCCTGGCCACCAAGATCTCCTTCATCAACGAGATGGCCAACCTGTGCGAGCTGGTGGGGGCGGACGTGAAGGTGCTGGAGCGGGGGATCGGGCTGGACCGGCGGATCGGCTCCAAGTTCCTTCACGCCGGCGCCGGGTACGGCGGTTCCTGCTTCCCCAAGGACACCGAGGCCCTGGACCATCTGGCGCGGAGCCTCGGCTATCCGCTCAAGGTCGTGCAGTCCACCATCGAGGTGAACAACGAACAGCGGCGGCGGCTCATGGCCCGGACCGAGACCGCCCTCGGCGGCCTCAAGGGAAAGACGGTGGCGGTGCTCGGCCTGGCCTTCAAGCCCCAGACCGACGACATCCGCTATTCGGTGGGGGTGGACTTCTGCCGGTTCCTGCGCGACAAGGGGGCGATGGTGCGCGCCTTCGATCCCATCGCCATGGAGAACGCCAAGCAGGAGGTCCCCGACGTCGAGTACGCCGCCGATCTCTGGGCCGCGGTCGAGGGCGCCGACGCGGTGGTGATCGCCACCGAGTGGAACGAGTTCCGAACCATGGACCTGGAGCGGATCCGCGACCTGTTGAAGGGAAACCTGGTGGTGGACCTCAAGAACATCTACGAGCCGGAGCGGATGCGGAGCCTGGGCTTCGTGCACCGGGGAGTGGGACGCGGGATCCCGTCCATGCCCGAGGGCGTGTAGCCGGTGACCGTTCCGGGGCTCTCCGGCGGCACGGTCCTGGTGGCGGGGGGGGCCGGATTCATCGGCACCAACTTCGTGCACCGGCTGCTGGCTCCGGGCCGCCCGGTCGAGGTGATCGTGCTCGACCTCCTCACCTACGCCGGAAACCTGGAGAACCACCGGGCCTTCGAAGAGGATCCCCGCTTCACCTTCGTCCGGGGCGACGTGGCCGATCCCGCGGTGGTGGAGCCGTTGGTGGAGCGGGCCGACTTCGTGGCGAACTTCGCCGCCGAGACCCATGTGGACCGGGCGATCGAGAACCAGGCGCCGCTCATCCGCGCCAACATCGAGGGACCGCTGACCCTCCTGAACGCGGCCCGGAAGCATCCGGTCCGCCGCTTCATCCAGGTGGGAACCGACGAGGTCTACGGGGAGGTGATGGGGGATCCGGTGACCGAGGAGGCGCCCTTGAAGCCCCGGAACCCCTACAGCGCCACCAAGGCCGGGGGCGACGCCATGGCCCAGGCCTTCTCGGCCACCTTCGGCCTTCCGGTGGTGATCACCCGCTGCAGCAACAACTACGGCCCCTACCAGTACCCGGAGAAGATGATCCCCCTCTTCACCACCAACGCCATGGAGGACCGGCCGCTCCCGGTGTACGGCAGCGGGCGGAACCGCCGGGACTGGATCCACGTGACCGATCACTGCCGGGCGCTGGAGACCCTTCTCGCCGCCGACGCGGAGGGCGTGGTGGGTGAGATCTTCAACATCGCGGGGGGGAACGAGCGCGACGTCCTCGAGATCGCGGCGGTGATCCTCGAGACCCTGGGAAAGCCCCCGAGCCTGCTCCAGCACGTCACCGACCGCCTCGGCCACGATCGCCGCTACGCCCTGGACGGGTCCAAGATCGCCGGGCGGACGGGATTCGAGCCGGAGATCGGCTTCGAAGCCGGCCTCCCCGAGACCATCCGCTGGTACGTGGACCACCGCACGTGGTGGGAGCGGATCAAGAGCGGCGCCTTCCGCGACTACTACCAGAAGATGTACGGCGACCGATGAAGATCGCCTGCGTGGTGGGCGCGCGCCCCAACTTCATGAAGATCGGGCCGGTCATCGAGGCGGCGGCGAAGTTCCCGTCCCTCACCCCGCTCCTGGTCCACACCGGCCAGCACTACGACGACGCCATGAGCAAGGTGTTCTTCGAGGACCTGGGGCTCCCCCGGCCGGACGTACACCTCGGGGTCGGCTCCGATACCCACACCCGGCAGACCGCGAAGGTGATGACCGCCTTCGAGGATCTCTGCCGGGAACACGCGCCGGACTACGTGCTGGTGGTGGGGGACGTGAACTCCACCCTGGCCTGCTCCCTGGTGGCTTCCAAGCTCCGGATCCGGCTGGGGCACGTGGAGTCCGGGCTCCGTTCCTTCGACCGGGACATGCCGGAGGAGATCAACCGCCTGGTCACCGATGCGCTGGCCGACGATCTCTTCACCTCCTGCGCCGACGCCGCGCCGAACCTCCTCCGGGAGGGGGTCGCGGCGGAGCGGATCCGTTTCGTGGGGAACGTGATGATCGATTCCCTGATCCACCACCGGGAGCGCGCGGCGCAAAGCACGGTGCTCACGGACCTGGGGGTCGAGCCGCGCGGGTACATCCTGGTCACGATGCACCGGCCCTCGAACGTGGATGATCCCGCCGTGTTCCGGGGGATCCTCGAGGCTCTGGGGCATCTCTCCGGGCGCCTGCCGGTGCTCTTCCCGGTGCATCCCCGGACCCGGAACCGGATCCGGGAGTTCGGGTTCGAGGAGATCCTCGCCGCCCGCCCCGGGCTTCGCCTGGCCGATCCCCTGGGCTACCTGGACTTCCTGAAGCTGGAGGACAACGCGGCCCTGGTGGTCACCGACTCCGGCGGCATCCAGGAGGAGACCACCTTCATGGGCGTGCCCTGTCTCACCGTGCGCCTCAACACCGAGCGGCCGGTCACGGTGACCGAGGGGACCAACGAGCTGGTGGGGATCGACCCGGAGCGGATCGTGACCGCGGGGGAACGGGTGCTCCGGGAGGGGGGTAAGGCGGGGAAGATTCCCGAACTCTGGGATGGAAAGGCGGGGGAGCGGATCGCCGCCGCCCTGGACGGGATGACCGGAGGTAGCTGAGCCGATGCAGGTGGCCCTGTTCTCGGAGGCGGTTCCCCCCATCCGGGACGGGGTGTGCCACGCCCTCACCCACCTGACCGAGTCCATGGACCGGGAGGGGATCGGGTACCGGATCGTCTCCGGCATCGACCCCGCCCCCGACCTGGCCTCCCGCCGGGTGGTCCACAAGGTGCCCTCGGTCCCGTTTCCCGGCTACGGCTACTACCGGATCGCCCTTCCGGTGAGCCCCCGGCTGGACCGGGCCCTGGATCGGTTCCGCCCGGAGATCCTTCACGCCGCCAACCCCACCCTGCTCGGGCTCTACGCGCTCTCCTACGGGCGGCGGCGGAACCTGCCGGTGGTGACCAGCTACCATACGAACTACGTCTCGTACTTCCCCTACTACGGGCTGGGGAAGCTCCAGGGATTGGGCTGGCGGATTCTCCGCTGGTTCCACTCCCGCTGCCGGGCCACCTACGTTCCCTCGCCCTCCACCCTGGAGACCCTCCGCTCCCAGGGCATTCCGCGGCTGGATCTCTGGCAGCGCGGAGTGCGGCGGGACCGTTTCGCCCCCGGGTACCGGAGCGAGGAGCTCCGCCGCTCCATCGGCGCCGGGGATGAGCCGGTGCTGCTCTACGTGGGGCGGCTGGTGCGGGAGAAGGACCTGGCCGACCTGGTCGAGGCGGCGGGCATTCTGCGCGGGCGCGGGACGCGGTTCAAGCTGGTTCTGGTCGGGGACGGCCCCTTCGGCCCGGATCTCCGCGCCCGCCTTCCCGAGGCGCACTTCACCGGCTATCTCACCGGGATCGATCTCGCCCGCTGGTACGCCTCCGCCGACCTGTTCGTCTTTCCTTCCACCACCGAGACCTTCGGTAACGTGATCCTGGAGGCCTTCGCCTCGGGGCTTCCGGTGGTCGGGGTCCGGGCCAGCGGCTCCCGGGACCTGATCGTCCCCGGGCAAAACGGACTTCTCGCCCGGCCGAGGAACCCCGGGGACTTCGCGGAGAAGATCCGGTCCGTGCTTTCCGACCCCTCGGCCCACCAAGCCATGCGCGCGGGCGCGCTCCGCACCGTCGACCGCTACGACTGGGGCACCATCAACCGCCGCCTCATCACCGATTACCATCGGGTGGTCCGGGAGCACCGGAGCCCGGTCCGGGAAGCGGCCATGGAGCTGGCGGCGGGGTGAGCACGCCGCCCTGGGTTCGCTGCGGCGCCGGCACCCCGGCACCCGCCCGGCCGGGGAGCGCGCGGTGAGGATCCTGGATCTCACCGACGCCTATCATCCGACGAGCGGCGGCATCCGCACCTACCTCGACCAGAAGATCCGCTTCATCCGCGAGTCCACCGACTTCGAGCACGTCCTGGTCGTCCCGGCGGCGCGGGACGGGGTGGAGGCGCGGGGGCGGACGCGGGTCTTCGGGATCGCCTCGCCGGTCATCCCCGGATGCGCGCCCTACCGGGCCATGGTCCGCCACGGGAAGCTCGCCGCGGTGGTGGATGCCGTCCGCCCCGACGTGATCGAGATCGGAAACCCCTACTTCCAGCCCCGGGCCGCCCGCGGGTTCGGCGGGCGCTCCTGGCTTCTGGCCGGCTTCTATCACACGGACTTCCCGCGGGCCTACGTGGAGACCCCGCTCGGCCGCGTGATCGGGCGGCCGGCCGCGCGCCGGGTCGCGGCGGTCGCGGATCGCTACGCCCGGTGGGCCCACGCCCGGCTGGACCTGACCCTGGTGTCCTCGCCGGCTCAGGCGCGCGCGTTGACCGCGGGCGGGGTGCCGCGCGTGGAGCAATTGCCTCTGGGGGCGGACGTCCGCACCTTCCATCCCGGCCGCCGCGATCCAGCCTGGCGCGGGGAGATCGGGGCGGGGGAGCGGGACCTGGTGCTCATCCACGCCGGGCGCCTGGACCGGGAAAAGCGGATCGACGTGCTGGTGGAGGCGGTGAAGCGGCTTCCTCCGGGGCTCGACGCCCGGCTGGTGCTCCTCGGTCAGGGGCCCGAGCAATCGCGCTGGGAGCGGGCGGCGGCGGCGAACCCCCGCCTCGTCGTCCTTCCCTTCGAGCGCGACCGCGACCGCGTCGCCCGGGCCCTGGCCTCGGCCGATGTGTACGTGTCGGCGGCCCGGTTCGAGACCTTCGGGCTCGCGGTGGTGGAGGCCCAGGCCTCCGGACTTCCGGTGGTCGGCCAGCGGGCGGGGGCGATGATCGACCGCGTGGACGCGTCGTGCGGCATCCTGCTGCCGGACCTCGACCCCGAGGCCGTGGCCCGGGCGGTGACGGCTCTCGCCGACCGGGAGCGGCGCCGCTCCCTGGGGCTTGCCGCGCGCCGCCGGGTGGAGGGCGGGCTCACCTGGGAGCGGACGTTCGAGAGGCTCTTCGCGCTCTACGAGGCCGGCCTTCGCGCCGCCGATCGGAGGGGACGTGCCCTTCGATCTGCATGAGGCGTGGGCGCGGCTCCGGACCCGGCGCTGGGTGCGCCTGGCGGCCGCCGCGCTCGGGACCGCCCTGGTGTTGAACCTGGTCTTCGCGTTTCTCACCGCGCACCGGGGGGGATGGGGAACGCGGCTGGTGATCGCGCCGGGATACCTGGCCCTGGCCGCGGGGCTGGCGCTGGTGCCGCTGGCCCTGAACGCGCTACGGATTCGGGTCTGGGCGCGGTTCATGGGCGGGACGCCGGGGACCGGCGACGCGTTCCGGATCGCGGTGGCCTCGGACCTCGGGGCGGCGCTCACCCCCACCGCGGCGGGAGCGGGAGCGGTCCGGCTGGCGATGCTCACCGGCCACGGCCTCTCCACCCCCCGCGCCTCGGCCCTGGTGGCGCTGATGGCGGTGGAGGACGCGATCTTCTTCGCGGTGTTCCTCCCCCTGGCGGTGGTCTTCGGCGGCGGCGCGGATGGAGTGGTGGGCGAGGTTCTGGCCCGGACCGGTACGCGGGCGGGGTGGGTCCTGGCCGGAGGTCTGGTGCTCGGGGCGATCCTGGGGTACGTCGCGCGGCGTGCGTCGGGGCGGGCGCGCCCGGGGCGCCTTCAGCGCGCCCTGGCCTGGGGGCGCGAGGTCAAAGGCGCCTTCGCCCTGGTCCTCCGTCGCGGGAAGCTCCGCGCCCTGGGGTGCCTGACGCTCACCGCGATCCAGTGGATCGCCCGCTACACCGTGGTGGCCGCGGTCCTGGCCGCGTTCGGGATCCGGACCGAGCCGCTTCCCCACGTGCTCCTGCAATGGGTGGTCTTCACCGCGGGGACGGTGGTCCCCACCCCCGGCGGCGCCGCGGCGGTCGAAACCGCGTTCGCGCTGGTCTATCAGCCGTTCGTTCCCGCCGCGCTCCTCGGCCCGGTGACCGCGGTGTGGCGGTTCGTGATCTTCTACTTCGTCTTGATCGTGGACGGGCTCGTGCTCGCCGCTGTTCCGTCTATCGCTGTGCTGACCCGGCATGCCACGGCGCGGGAGTTTGCCTCGCGGAATTCCGGCGAAAGCACTCCTCTTTCCCCAAGTGGATCCTCGGCTCGTGCCGTCGACTGGGCGCCCCCCCGGCCGTTGGACAGATCATGAATAGTTGGAGATTGCTCCGCCAGAAGGCCTGCTTGATGATCCTATTGTTTCTTCGGGCGAGCGATATCGTTCGGAGTTCACCTTGACGACGACCTCGGCCATGGACCTGTATCTGGGCCGGCACCCGAGGTGCCCGGACGTTCAACCCCGGCATGACATTGAAACCCTGGATCCGGACCTCGATAGGGAACGAAAGGCCATTCGCGGGCCCATCCGGATGCGTTGTCGGTGATGATTGACGTCAGGATTCGGGCGGCGGGGGTGCGATTCATCGTGCACGATCCGATAGGTGCTTTGATACGAACGCTGATGAAGGGGTGGTGGTACTTCCTGGGTGTTCCCGAGGTCCCCGTGCCCACCGAGAGCGTGTTGCCGGAGCTCCGGACGGACCGGTCGCTGACGCTCGGGCGGAGGACCGACGTCCTGAGCTTGGTGTACCTGCCCGGGGGGATCACCTTCCTGATCCCCTTCTGGTTTTCCCCGACTCACTTCAGCCTCACCGGGGACCCTGTCCGAGCTTGCTATCTTTCCTTCATCGTGATGGGAGTCGTGATGGTGATCTTCTTCTCGGATACCCGTCTTCGCGAGGGCGCGGAATTCCTGACCGATGTTCCCATTTCGCTTTGTTTGGCACGCCGGATACGCCTACCCTCCAACGGATCCGACCGTGCGGCAGACGGATCATCCCGACCCTTCACCGCCTCCACCCCGGGGAGCTTCATGCGCGTGTCACGGAAGTGCCGAGAGAGCCGGATCTACGATGGGCTATTTGTCCTCTAGGGAACGAATCCTAGAGCCGAGCCGGACACGGTTCGTGTTCCTGCTGCTGGGCATTCTGGCATACGGATTCACGGAGTTCGGCAGATTCATCTACCGGCCCTACGTGTGGCAGAACAACTTGAACGATCTTGGGCTGGCGGATTGCATCGGAAATCTGGGCGGGGTCGGCGTGCAGATATTCCTGGGTCTGGCCGTCCTGAACACCACGCGGAAGCAGAGCTATCGAATGGCGGCGTTCTTCGCGCTGGGGTACATCCTCTACGAGTTCGCGCAGCCGTATCTGCCCAAGGGAGTGTTCGACTGGAAGGACGTCTTGGGCACGTTGATCGGTTTCCTGGCGTCCGTTCTGGTGATTCGGGTGATTTGGAACGCCGTAGGGGCGAATGGCGGTCAAGCCGAAGGCGACACGCCCGCTTGACGGGAGCTCTCCCGGGTTCACCCGTCAATCCACGTCGATCCGGTGAGACTTCGGGCAGCCTACCCCCCTGCGCCGGGGCCGCTCACCCAAGGGAGTCTCCGGGGGACCCGGGGCGGTTCAGAACGCTACGCGTCGGCTCTCTCGAAATAGCGGATGCTCGGCGGTCCGGCAAGCATTCCACCGATCCTGCCCATCACGCCCGTCTCCGTGCGCCAGCCAAGGTACTTCTCATGTTGCGGACGCGAATCCCAGTGCTCAACCAGAACCAAGGTGCCCTTGTTGTCCGTGCTGAAGTAAGCATCTATTCCCCGGCAACCGTGATATGTACGAGTTTCTGGAAGGATCTCTGCCAGGTAGGACTGCATATTGGAGATCTCCTCGGTCTTCACCGGCGCTTCGAGCAGAACCGTGACGCTCATGCAGCCTTCTCCTTCTCTCAACTTGTCTGATTGCCGGCGTGCGCACTACGCGGATCGGAATGGACGCCGACCAACAGGACCCTTCGGCGGCGCGTGGCGAGAGCCCGGGCCTGCTCGGATCAGCCAAGGGGACGGAACGCGTCAAGGCCTTGGTCCAGCCTACTCGTGCCCCGGGAGAGAGACAACACCAAGTTGCTGCCACATGCCCAGCATGTCCAGCGCCTCCCATGCCTCGATGATCATGCTCGATTCGAAACGATAGATCGTAATGCCGCTGATGGCGATCCGCTTGCCGGTCGGTTCGACCCCTGGAAGCCGGCCGGTATGCGTGCCCGTGGCGGTCCAGCGTCCTACGACGGTGTCCCCGCTGATGATCAAGTCCTCGAACGTGACGTGTGAGTCGGGAAAGGCGCTACGGTACATGCCGACCGCGCGTCGCCAGCTCTCCCGGTCGCCCACGCCGTTGGGCATGTGCGGGCCGTGATACGTTGCGTTTTCGGACATCACCTCCTCGACGACGGCGAGATCGCCGCGATTCCAGATGTCGTCGGCGATCCGTGCAATTAGGGCCGTATAGTCGTCTGAAGCCATATCGCCTCCTTGTTTTTCGGCCAACGGGTCGGTAGGGGCGCGTCGTCAGCAAGAACAGTGTTCCTGGTCACTACGGCTCCAGCCTCAAGGGTCGGGGGACACCAGGACGTCGGGTCCTTCACGTAACCGATATTCCAGCCCGCCCAAGGCGCCCAGGTTGCGCCCGATGGCGCAACCGCTGCCGTCGTACCAGCTGAAGCAGGGCCAAATCCGCAAGCTCCTCGTACTCCTTCAGCCAGGCGAGTTCCTCCTGTGAAGTTGGGTAGCCCAAGAGCTTCGACGGATGACAGACATAGCAGCGCACGTGAAGACAGCCACCAATCCGGCAAGTCTTGCGAAAGCGACCCGGCTCCAGATCAGCCCCGCTAGGACGACCGCCGGGCGGAGA
The DNA here is from genome assembly GCA_964424285.1 of uncultured bacterium. Taxonomy (GTDB): domain Bacteria; phylum Eisenbacteria; class RBG-16-71-46; order JABDJR01; family JABDJR01; genus CAVSKL01. Next base: position 4,546 of record CAYRIJ010000046.1, on the reverse strand, counting down.
GCCGTATAGAGCCAACCATTTCCGAAACAGGCGAAGAGTTCGAGGCCGCTCTTTGGAAGCCCTTCTCAAGGTCATACCTCGCTAACCGGATCTATACCGATCAAGGACGCTCTCGGATGTCCCTTCTGCTACAGCTATCTGGTTGTTCCGCGAGGAGTACACGGGTCGGCTCCCCGCGACGAAAGTCGGTCCGTCCGGCAACGCTCGGACTCGCCTATGCACTCCCGCTACGCTGAGCAGCTGGCCCGCGAGCTGGACGGCCCCGAAGGGCGCACCTGCGTATTCACTTCCGCAACGGTATTCGGATTATCCCGCAGAGTGCGCCCCCGGGGGCGCATTCCCGCCGCGATAATAGAGCTATCCTGTGAAGGAGGCACCCGGGAATTCCCGGGAAACAAAAACCGGAGGCCGTGCCCTGACGGTGGTGGTGCGCCTGGACGCCGGGTCGAATGCCGACCCTACCGCCGCTTGACGAGGTCGAACCGCACCCCGACCTCCGCCGTGCCCTCGAAGGCGGTTTTGTCGCGACCCGGGACGTGCTCGAAGTCGGTGGTGCGGTTCACCCCCAGATCCCAGCCGATCCAGCCGTTTCGAACCGGCTGGTAGCGCCCGGCCAGCGCCCCCCGGACCGTGGTTTCGATCGTCCCCAGGAACACGTTGGGGCTGGCGAGATAGGCGGCCGGGTCCGGGTCGGGAAGGCGGAAGCTCCCTTCCCCTTGGCGGAGCACCTGCACCTCGGGGGTGAGGCGAAGGCCGTCGACCGGGGGGAGCCAGTCCGCGAACACGCGCACCCGGTCGAAGTCCGAGAAGTTCGCGCCGAGGCCTCGGTTCAGGTAGCTGTAGCGGTCGATCAGGTTCGGCGTCCGATACGCCCAGGCCGAGACCCGGGTGTACTCCAGTCCCAGGGTCACCGGGCTCCGGCCGGGGGTGAGGCGGCCGCCCAGGGTCACCGCATAGCTCGTGGGCTCGCGGTCGGCGCCCTTGGGCGGGGTGAGGTCCACGTCGTCGAGGAGGAACTCCAGGTAGGCCTGGACCGGCCCGCGACGCCACCACGCGCTCCAGTCCAGCATGAGGTTCTGGGTCACGTCATGGGGCGGGGCGTCGCTGTCGAAGTAGAACACCTCGATCGGGAGCAGGTGGCGGATCGAGAACCCGGGCTGGTCGCCCGCGAAGAGGATGCTCTCGCCGAAGGAGAGGACCAGGTTCGGCCAGACCAGGTCCATCCGGTGGGCGGCGAGGTAGCGCTTGGCGGTCTCCAGCGTGTCGAGCTCCCCCAGGAAGGAGTGGAGGCGGAAGCGGCCGGCCTCGACGGCCAGGGCGATCTGGGGATAGGGGGTGGGGCTCGATCCCACCATGAGCCCGGGGGCGCCGAGCATGCCCCAGTTCCGGGCCAGGCGGCCGACGGCGATCTCGCCGTGGGGGAAGGCGACGGAGAGGTAGGCGGTCTCCGAGCGGCCGATCCGCCGCTGGGGATCGAAGCCGTCGGGATCGTCCCGGAGATAGCGGTCGGCCAGGAGCACCAGGTCGGCGGCCAGAGGGCCCTCGCTGAACCCGACTTCCGCGCGCCCGTAGGGCCAGCCCTTGTTCGCGTCGCCGAGGGGCCGGACCGGGTCCAGGCGCCGGCTGGTGGAGCCCCGGGCCCCGCCCTCGACCCAGCTCCCCCAGCGCACCCGGTCCTCCGCGGCTCCGCCCGCCGGCGCGCCCGCGGTCGAGAACTCGGCCCGGAGGAGCCGGGCCCAGTGGGCGGGCCCGGCCGGCATGGCGCCGGGGTCGAGCGCGGCGACCGCGTCCCCCACGTCCGCGCGGTGATAGGGCTGGAGGAGCGGGTTCAGCCCTTCGAGGTAGCCCGCCTCCTGGAGGATGCGGATGCCCTCGTAGGCCGGGTCGTCCAGGGGGAGGTAGCGGGACCCGGCGGCGGCCGGCCGGACGGCGAGGAACAGGAGAAGCGCGGCCGAGAGGATTGCTCGCATCACGAATGCAGGGGCCCCCGCCGGTGTGGAGGATCGATTCGACGAGTCCATCGGGTCCAGAGCATGTCAGTTCCTCCCATTCCGAGGATTCGCTCGACGGTGGAGCGTGCCGATTGCGCGGGATCCGCCTCCACTGAGGGGTGGATTCAACTCCAGAACCCGGATAGCGTCAAGCGGCGGCCGGGAACGTCGGGCCGCGATCGTGCCGGGAGAGGGGGAACCGGCGAACCGCTTCGGTGGAGGAAATCCGTGTTCCATGCCTGACACGCCGGCGGTCGTCCCCCGTCGGCACCCTTCGGCCTTGCGCCCAGGCGACAGGAGGGGGAAGATTCCCGGGCCGCCTCCCCGGGGGGGCGCACGGGGCGGTTACGCGGGGATCGGGTCGTTTGCGACGGGCCGCCGGCCGCCCGCAATCTGGAGGAACCGGTTTGGATAGACGGGGGAACCATCGGACTCGCGCCACGCTTCGTGACTCTCTGCTCGCTCTTCTCTTCCTGCTCGTCGCGGTCCCCGTAGCCCATGGGCAGACCGGCACTCCGCCGACGGATCTGGTCGGCTCCAGCGGCCCGGTGCTCACGAACCCCGGGAGCGCGACCCGTGCCGAAGCCATCACCCGGACCCGCCAGCTCCAGGATCGGAACCTGACCCTGCTCGGGACCGGGACCGTGGATCCGGATGCCTACGTGGTCGGGCCTGGCGACCTTCTGCGCCTGGAGGTGCGGGGAGCGCTATCCCTATCCGCTTCCGCCCTGGTGGCGGCCGACGGCTCGGTGACCTTTCCCCAGATCGGGACGTTGCCCGTAGGAGGGTTGACCCTCACCGCGGCCCGGGCCGACATCAAGGAGCGGGCTCGCCGGCTCATCTCCGGGGCGGAGATCACCCTCGTGCTCGATTCGACGCGCGCGTTCAAGGTGGAGGTGGTGGGGCGAGTGCCACATCCCGGGACGGTCGCGGCCACCGCGCTCACCCGCGTGAGCGAGGTTCTCGAGGCAGCGGGGGGCCCCTCGGATTCCACCAGCGTTCGCCGGATCCGGGTCCGCCATACCGACGGCACCGAGGAAGCAGCGGATCTGCTCGGCTTTCTCTTCACCGGCCGCTTGAGAGGCAATCCCACCGTGCGGGACGGGGACGTGGTCGTGGTTCCATACCGCGAGGATCTGGTGACCTTCGAGGGTGCGGTCTTCCATCCGGGGTCCTACGACTTCGTTGTGGGAGACGAGCTGGGGGATCTGCTGGACGTGGTGGGACCGCGTCCCGACGCCGATCCCGCCCGGGTTCTCATCCAGCGGACGTCCGACAACCTCACCTACGACACCCTGGGAGTCGCCCTCCCACCGGTGCTGGCGGGGGAGGTGAAGGTGCCGCTTCGCCCCGGCGACCGCGTGCTGATGAGGGCGATCGGGGAGTGGCGCCCCGAGGCCTCCGCGACGGTTTCGGGAGCGGTGGCGTCCCCAGGCCCGGTTCCGGTGGATCGCGGTCGAACCCGGGTCGGCGACGCCGTCCGAGCGGCGGGCGGTCTGGCCGCCGAGGCGGTCGCGGAGCGGATCGTTCTCGTCCGGGCCCTGCCGCCCGATTCGACGGGGTTGCGAAGCCCGACCGAGGCCAGGAACTACGCCACCGCCCTCGCCGTCCGCGCCCGTCACGAGACCGTGGTCGACCTTCGCCGGGACGACGGTCCCCTGGTGGAGCCGGGAGACCGGATCGAGGTGCCCCGGCGGTTGGGGTGGATCGAGCTCACCGGGCAGGTGAAGCGCCCGGGGTTCTACGACTACCACGAGGACTGGAGCGTTACCGACTACGTGGAGGCCGCCGGCGGCTTCGGGCGCCAGGCCCGGAAGAGCCAGACCCGCGTCACCCGGGGCGCGGCCGGGGACGTGGTGTTCGCCTCCGATCTGGAGGTTCTGGCTCCCGGGGACATGGTGTGGGTCCCGGAGAAACCTCCCGGGAGCTTCTGGCAGAGTGTCCGGGATGTGACCGGGCTCACCAGCACGGTGGTCACGCTCTTCCTCCTCATCCGCGAGGTGACCCGGTGACGGGAAACACTTCCGATTCCCGCCGGGACCTCGAAACGGGAAGCCTTGCATCGTTCCTGGACTTCCTCTGGCGCCACCGGTTCCTCATCGTGGGGCTCACCGGGATCGCGACCCTGATCGCGGTGGTGACGGTGCTCGTCGTGCCCGTGCAATACACCGCAAGGGCGGTGGTGCTCCCCCAGGAAGGGCAATCGACGAGTCTCCTCGCCACGGCGGCGTCGGTTCTCGGAACGAGTCTCCCCGACCTCCCCATCAGCGGTTTGGGTGCCCTGGGCGGCGGTGGAGGGATGGAGCTGGCGGTGCTGCGAAGCCGGCGACGCAAGGTCGTGGAAGAGGCGTACGTTGCCGCCGCCCGCGAAGCCGGCGACTGGCCGACGCCATGAACGATCGGCTCCAGCTGGCCTCGCACTACAAATCGACCGTGCGGGAGTCGCGTTTGCGGCAGTGGTACTCGCGACTCGGCGTTTCGACGTCGCCTCAGGGTCTTCTGGTCATTACCTACCGGGACCGCGACCCGGAGTTCGCCGCCCGGGTGGTCGGCCG
>CAYRIJ010000045.1:0-18026 GCA_964424285.1 uncultured bacterium | reverse complement strand
CGGGTCTCCAGGGGTGCACGGACAGTGACAGCCAGTCGTCGACGGTGCACTGCGTGGACGCGGGAGCGAGCGTGACGCCGCCGCCTAACACCAGGGCGTGCGTGGACTCGACGCTCTTGATGACGTTCGTGGTGACGAACACCGGGAACGTGACGGAGGACCTGAGCTTTACCGGGACGTTCAACGGGTCGCCGGCGGCGGTGAACCCGGTGTCGCGGACCGGGGTGGCGGCGGGGGACACGGTGCACGTGGTGCTGACCGGGGTGATGCCGGCCCAGTGCAGCGGGGACGTGACCGCCCGGGTGGACGTGAGCGCGTCGATCCCGGGGGTGGGGGCGTGCGACGCGGCCGACTTCGCCACCGCCACCGTGCAGTGCGCGGAGGCGTGCGTGAACGTCGTTCCGCCCAACCCGATCACCGCCTGCGCGGACGCGACGGTCTCGGCGGAGTTCGTGGTCCAGAATTGCGGGAACGACACCGAGGACATGACCTTCTCCGGCCTCTTCCTGGGGCTTCCGGCCACGGTCACCCCCGCCTCCCGCAACGGGGTTGCTCCCGGGGACACGGTTCACGTCGTGGTCCACGGGGTGATGCCCGCTGACTGCGACTTCGGGGTGGAACCCATCACGATCCAGGGCGGGGGCGCGGACGTGGGCGTCAAGGCCATCACCATTCCCACCGTGGATCTCGCCGCGGTGGCCACGGTGTCGGGTCTCGCGGGTTGCGAGTTCCGGGATTCGGCCTCGGCCGACCTGGATTGCGTGAACCCCGACGTCCTGGCCGAGGCGCCCCCGCGGACGACGTTCTGCGCGGACGCTCCGGTGAGCCTCACCTTCGTGGTGACCAACACCGGGAGCGATCCCGAAGACCTGACGTTCGGCGGGATGTTCAACGGCTCTCCGGCGGCGGTGACCCCGTCCTCCCGAAACGGGGTGGCCGTGGGCGATACCGTACACGTGGTCCTCTCGGCCACCATGCCGGCCCAGTGCGGCGGCCCCTACACCGGACAGGTCACCGTCGCGGCGGCGACCGGCCTGGTCGCCTGCGACGCCGCGGACACCGCCTCGGTGCTGGTGGACTGCGCGGAGCCCGGAGTGGACATCGCGCCGCCGGACCCCTCCGCCGCATGCGCCAGCTCCATGGTGTGGCTCGAGTTCGTGGTGACCAACACCGGGAACCTCGCCGAGAACATGATCTTCGGCGGGTCCTTCGGGACGGATCCCGCCACGGTGACCCCGGATGCGCGGAACGGCGTGGCCCCCGGGGACACCGTGCACGTCATGGTGCACGGGGAGCTTCCGGGCAGCTGCAACGGACCCCTCCAGGCCCGCCTGGCGGTGACGGGGCAGATCGTCGGCGTGGATCTCTGCGCCGTCGAGGACATCGACTCCACCCAGGTCTCCTGCGCCGGCCCCTGCGTGACCGTCACCGGACCGCCGACCGATGAGGTCTGCCCGGGAAGCGACGTGTGGACCACCTTCGTGGTGGAGAACTGCGGCAACGAGACCTCGAACCTGAGCTTCACCTCCACGTTCAACGGCAGCCCGGCCACGCCGGTTCCGGCCTCCCGGAACGACGTGGCTCCCGGGGACACCGTGCACGTGATGATTCACGGCACCATGCCCGCCGACTGCCAACCCCTCCCGGACGCGCCGGGGGTGGTGAACGCGGCCGCGGGGGGCCCGGCGGATCCGCCCGCCGCGGGAGCGCAGGTCAAGCTGGTGGCCCTGGCCGAGATCGCGGGGACGACCGAGTGCGCGGCTTCGGACAGCGCGTACGCCTTCATCTCCTGCAAGATCCCGAGCGTCTCCCTGGTGAAGGACACGTCGCCCGACACGACCGAGACCACGTCGAAGGTCACGATCGTGGTGGAGAACACGGGGAACTCGGTGCTCGACCCGGTCCTGGTGAGCGACCATCTGCCGTCGGCGCTGGGCTTCGACACGAACCAGATCATCGGCGGGACCTGCGGGGCCAGCCTGGATCACGTCCAGACCGTGGGCGACGTCTCCTGGGTGTTCTTCAGCGGGTTCTCCCTCGATCCGGGACAGTCCTGCACGATCATCTACGACGTCGGTTGCCGGTCCACGACCGGGGAGGCCAGCATCGACACCGCCTACGTGGAGGCCTGGTGCGACGGCACCTTCGGCATCGTCGAGCCGGTGACCGACTCCGACACCGCCAGCGTGGTGTGCCGGACCCCCGGCGAGGCCTGTCCCCGCACGATCGGGTTCTGGCGTCAGCAGTGCGCGCAGAAGTTGAACGGATCCACCAAGATCTGCGAGGCGGGCATGGAGTCGCTGTGGGTGTGCGTGATCAATGCCACCGACGTCGTCCAGTGGAAGAAGAACGACGGCAGCTACGAGACGACGGCCGGCCTCCGGACCCTGGGAGGAGCGAACCCGACCGGGTTGTTCGACGCACTGTGCTCCCAGCTCCACGGTCCTCGTCCCATGACCATCCGCGACATGACCGAAATCCAGTACCTGGGACTCATGCTCAACGTGTGTTCCTCGGCCATCGCCCGGGGCATTCCGGTGAGCAACTCCTTCGTGGGCACGGTGGGTGAGGCGATCGACGGGATCGAGAACGCCCTCAACACCGGCGAGAACCTCGGCTACTGGGAGAGTGTCGCGGACCAGATCAACAACGGGATCGGCGTTCTCGCCGCGGACTGCCCGGACGAGAACGGGGTCTTCAAGAATCTCCCGGGCTGCAGCGCTTCCACGGTAGACCAGGGACTCGGGTTCCTGAGCGGGATGACCGAGATGCCTACGATCTTCAACTCGAGGCCGTACCCGAACCCGGTGTTCGCGGGCCAGACCATCATCCTGGTCGAGGTCCCCGAGGCGATGGGTGTGCGCGACGTGCGGGTCGAGGTCTACGATCTCAAGGGCGCCAAGGTCCGTCAGCTCTACAGCGCGCCCATGAATCCCGGTCGCCACACCGTGAACTGGGACCTCCGCGACGACGGCGGTTCCGACGTGGCTTCGGGGATCTACTTCTACCGGGTGGTGGCGGGGGACACCGCGATCACCCAGAAGATGCTGGTCATGCGGCGCTAACGCGCCGGGAGGGAAGAGGGGGCGGAGGGACCGGTAGGCCCGACGCCTTCCCCGTCCCATTCGGTTCCATCGACGAGGCCCCGCCCCGCGGCGGGGCCTCGTTCTTTCGGTGGCCCGTCGGAGAAAGCGGCGGTCAACCGCCGGCCGGCGCGGCGCGGATCGCTTCGGCGGGATGGCCGCGACCGGAGCTCGTGCCCTCCGCTTCCGCGAAATCCCTCGATCGGGAAGAATCGTCGACGCCACGGAGGGACGGGCGCCGGTTCCTCGAACACCAGGGGATTCCCGGCCACAGGAAAGCCGACGCAGACCCGGGCGGTCAAGCCTCATTCGTCTACGCTCGTTTCATGTGTCGTGATATCGTTACAGTTAAAGATTTGAATCGGCTAAATGCTTAGCTGTCAACCGGCACACGCGTTCTGGGGCCAGGAAAAAATTGTTAGAATTGTTGACTTTATGCCCATTTCCTTGATACAAGTCTAATTTGTTGATGGACGAATCGCACTTGCCGTGGGGGGAAATGCAGGTTCTTTCGAGGAGTGGAGGGAATGGCCGCGGATGGGCCGCACCCGTCGCGGCGTTCCGGGAGGCCTTCGAGCCTCAATCCCTGAAGCCCTTCCGCAACTCTCCCGGGAAGCCACTCTTGACGGAGTCCCTCAGTTGAACCTCCCTCATTTCCGACCCGACGGACACGTGCCAGAAACGCCTCGCGGATCAAAGGCTTCGTGAACGGAGGAATCCACAATGTGTAGCAAACCTTTCGGCGTCCGTAGAGCCCCGCGCTTCGGCGCCGGACTCATTCTGCTGACGGCGGTCGCCCTTCTCGGCGCGGGTACCGCCTTCGCCAACAACGGGGTCAACACGCCGCCGGTCGGCGGAGTCACCGCCGACATGGTCAGGGCGGGAGCCCAGAACATCGTGTTCGACACCGCGGGAGACGTCTTCGGCGGCGGCGGCAGCTGTCCCAACCCGGTGAACTACGGCTTCGACTACGGCGACAGCGTCTACGTCTGGCTGTCTCCGGCGGGGGACCTCTACTTCGCGGTCGAGATCCACGGAAACGTCGGGGACTCGGACCAGGACGGCGGTTACGACACCGAGGGAGCGACCTGCGGCGGGCACCCGGACTGCGTGGCCGCGGAGGCCGACGCCTTCCACAACATCTTCGCCTCCGGCGTCGAGTCCATCACCTATTCCATCGACCGGGACTGCAACGGCGTGTTCGATCTCCGGTTTACCCTGACCGGCGCCGGCAACATGAAGGCGGACTCGGTCTCGGTTACCCTCGATTCGATGACCGGCACCTTCGGGGACATTCTGGGCGGACAGGGCACCGCCTGGGCCGGCGCGCCGCTCCAGAGCGGGCCCGACGGGGTCTGCGTCGTGGAGCGCAACAGCACGGTGGTCGTCAAGATCCCCGACTGGGGCCGCTATTTCGAGGATCCGGTCACCCACGATCCGATCCCCGGCATCGTGTCCAACATGTTCACCTGGAGGGTGAACTCCGGAAACAACTCGGACAGCTACACCGAGGACGAGGTTCTGGGGGTGTTCGACACCTCGAATCCCCAGATCGACCTGTCGAAAACCACGTCCAAGAACCAGCTCTGCGGCAACGGGGACACCGCCCGGTTCACCCTCACCGTGACCAACACCGGGAACACGCCCCTGACCGGGGTCACCCTGAGCGATCAGCTTCCGACCGGTCTGGGCTACGACGATTCCTACATCGACGATCCGACCAACGCGATCGGGAGCCCGAACGTGGTCTCGGACCTCCTGACCTGGACCCCCTTCGACCTGGAGGTCGGCGGGTCCCGGGTCGTCTCCTACCTGGTCGTGAGCGATGGGTGCCAGGGCCAGGTGTCCAACGCCGCCGTGGTCCAGGGGACGTTCGACGTGGACTGTCTCGACGTGCCGGTGAACGTGGGTGACCAGGACGCGGCCACCGTGACCTGCGTCGACCCCGGGGTGTCGGTGACCGCTCCGCAGGCTCAGAGCCTCTGCGCGGGGTCGCCGTGGACGGCTACCTTCGTGGTCACGAACACCGGCGACGCGACCGAGAACCTCTCCATCGCCTGTACGATCGGCGGCGCGCCCCAGACGCCGGTGGTCCGTAACGGAATCGCGGTGGGGGACACGGTCCACGTGGACGTGGCCGGAACCCTGCCCGCGACCTGCGGTTCTCCCATCACGGTTGCCTGCCAGGCCACCGCGAGCCTGCCCGGGGTGGATCCCCAGGCGTGTTCGGACGTCGACGGCGACCAGACCACGGTGAGCTGCACCGCGGCGTGCGTGACCGTGGCCGACGCCCCCAACGACACCGCCTGCGCGGGGACGACCCTCTGGATCGAGTACGTGGTGACCAACTGCAACGGCCAGGGCGGGGCCGAGAACATGACCTTCTCCGGCATGTTCAACGGGTCCCCGACCACGGTGAGCCCGACCGCGGCCTCGAACGTGGCCGACGGGGACACCGTGCACGTGAGCCTCCTGGCCGTCCTCCCCGCCACGGACTGCAGTCCCAACGGCTACCTCGGGACCCTGACCGCCAACGCGGCGCTGGCCAACGACGCCGGGTGCACGGATTCGGACAACGGGACCGGCCTGGCGTTCTGCGACGTCCCCGACGTGGACATCGTGAAGACCACCAGCCCGACCACCACCGACTCCGGGTCCACGGTGACCATCACGGTCAGCAACCCGGGCGGCGCGGCCCTCGACCCGGTCCTGGTGAGCGATCACCTGCCCGCCGGACTGACCTTCGACGCGGGCCAGACCCTCGGAGGAACCTGCGGGGCGACGGTGGACCACGTCCAGACCGTGGGCGACCTGACCTGGATCTACTTCACCGGGTTCTCCCTGGACCCGGGGGCGAGCTGCACCATCTCCTATGAGGTGGGCTGCGGCCAGTTCGACAACGCGGCCCGCGTGGACACCGCCTACGTGAGCGCCTGGTGCGCCGGAACCTCCCAGACCACCGATCCGGTGACCGCGTCGGACACCTCGGCCGTGGTCTGCGAGCGGGAGGAACTCTGCTGCTGGATGACCACCGGCGGATTCGAGAACGGCGGCTTCAGGTCCGGCAACAAGGACGACAACTTCGGCGGGAACGTGGGTCCCCCCCCCAGCGGGCAGTGGCAGCACGTCCAGCGGTCCGGGAAGAAGGTCGTCTTCAACTTCCACAGCCACGACGCCCGCGTACGCGCGTGCGGGAACGACGGAACCGCCGGTCCCTGCGTGCCTCGCGGCCACTCCAACTGGATCGAGTTCGGCGGGCCCGGGGCCTACAACCTGGGGAACGGCCCCCGGCAGTACGCGGCGTACTTCAGCGCCCGGGCCGAGGACCACGGGGAGCCGGGTCGTCGCGGAAACCAGAACGGCGGCTGCGGAACCCCGGATTACTACGAGATCACGGTCTGGGACGGGGCCACCAACGAGGTCGTGTTCACCGCCTCCGGTCTCCTGGACGGCGGGAACATCCAGATCCGCGACTGCAAGGGGCAGAAGCAGAACGACGAGCCCCCGCCGGTCACCGACGGCTCCGCCCTGGACGGCAACGGCAACCTGTCGGGTCTGGACAACGGCCAGGACCTGGGGCTCGCGACCCTGAGGCTCCGGGCCTATCCGAACCCGGTCTCCCAGGCTCCCACCATGATCCAGTTCAACGTTCCGTCGCACTTGAGCGGGAGCCGGGTGGACATCTCGGTCTACGACATCACCGGTCGTAAGGTCCGGGCCCTGGTCTCGGAGACGATGACCGCCGGTCAGCGGACCGCGAACTGGGACCTGCGCGACGAGTCCGGGAATGCGGTGGCCACCGGGATCTACTTCTATCGTCTCCGGGTCGGCCCTGAATCGCTGACCCGACGGATCCTGGTCATGCGGTAACCGCCGGGGCCCTCGGGGCGGTCGGCGGCGGGCGGTCCCGGCCGGGCCGGGGTTGTCATCCGGATCGGCGCCGCCCGGAACGAATCGGGGCGCTCCCAGAGCGGGAGCGCCCCGAGTTTTTGTTCCTCGATCGCCTCGTCCGGAACGTGGTCCGTTCCCTTCCGAGCGCGTCCCGGGGACATCCGGACCGGGGCGGAATCGAAGGCTCTTCGACGCCGGAGCGGCAGCGCCCCTGGGGTTTCCGACACCCAATTGAGACAGCGGAAGAGACTCTGACGGTTCGGAGGGCGATCGACAACAAATGATTACACCCACGTGGCGATGTGCTGTAATAGGTTGATATCAAAGCCATTCTTTCGTTCCATGGGACAAAGTAAATCGTAAAAAAAATTGACTTCGAGGATTCCGTCTGATATTTTTTGCGGGTCACACCGACTCATCACACCTTGAGGGGGGGTCACCTGAGTCCAGGGACGGGGACGCTTCATTCTCTGCCATCCAGCGCGGACCGCGCGCTTCGCCGTCCATCCGACTCTCCGCGGGTCCTCCCTCCCGGTTCTGCTCCGGTGCTCACGACGGAAGCGCCTTGGGTTCCGGAACGTTGGTTTCAACAGGGCGAGCGGAATTCGCATCGCCTCGGGGGTCGCCTCGCAGTGGCTCGACCACGCGGATGGAGGATATGAACATGGCAAACAAACGAATCGGCTCGGGGAGAGCTTTCCCACTCCTCGTCGGGTTCACAATCCTGGCCTTGGGTTGTCTGGCCGGCGGCGGCCTGGCCCTGGCCAACAACGGGGTCAACTCACCGGCCGTGGGCGGCATTACCGCCGACATGGTCCGTGCCGCCGCCCAGCAGCAGGTCTATGACCCGCCGATGGACGTTTTCGGCAACGGTGGGAGTTGTCCGGACCCGGTCAACTACGGTTTCGATTACGGGGACAGCGTCTATGTCTGGTTGAGCCCGGGCGGGGACATGTTCTTCGCGATCGAAACCCACGGCAACATCGGGGACTCCGATCAGGACGGCGGGTACAATACCGAGACCGCGACCTGCGGCGGACACCCGACCTGCGTGAGCGCCGAGGCCGACGCGTTCAACAACGTTTTCGCCTCGGGGGTGGAGTCCGTCACCATCTCCATCGATCGTGACTGCAGCGGGACCTCCGACCTGCGCTTCACCCTGACCGGCGCCGGCAACATGCGCGCGGATTCGGTCAGCGTGACCCTGGACGCCCTGACCGGGTTCTTCGGCTCCATCCTGGGCGGCCAGGGGACCGGATGGGCGGGGGCTCCCCTTCAGGTCGGCCCCGACGCGGTCTGCGTGGTTCAGCGCGCCGGCGTGGTGGTGATCCGTCTCGCCGACTGGAACCAGTACTTCCAGGACAACACCCCGGCCCACAACTTCCTTCCCGGCATCTCCCCGACCACCTTCGACTGGATCGTGGACTCCGGAAACAACTCGGACTTCTACACCGAGGACGTCGTTACCGGCCGGTTCGACATCTCGAACCCGCAGGTCGAGCTGGTGAAGTCGGTGTCCCGGTCCCAGATCTGCGCCTCGGGGGACACCACCCGGTTCACCCTCACCGTGACCAACACCGGCAACACGCCGCTTGCCAACGTGGTCCTCACCGACCAGCTCCCGGCCGGTCTGGTCTATGACGACGCCTACATCGACGACCCCTCGAACCCGATCGGCGCGCCGAACGTGGTGTCCAACAACCTGACCTGGACGGGCTTCTCGTTCGCCCCCGGCGAATCCCGCACCGTTTCCTACCGCGCGGTGAGCGACGGATGCCAGGGGCAGGTTTCGAACAACGCGGCGGTCCAGGCCGAGTTCGACATCGACTGCCTGGGTGGACCGGTTGCGGTCGCCGACTTCGACTCGGCCGACGTGACCTGCGTCGAACCGTGTGTAGCGGTGTCCGCGCCGGCTCCGCAGAGCCTGTGCGCGGGATCTCCGTGGACGGCCACCTTCGTGGTGACCAACTGCGGCTCGGTGACCGAGAACCTCTCCATCTCCTGCACGATCGGCGACGCGCCCAAGGCGCTCCTGGTGGTCCGGAACGGCATTGCGGCCGGGGACACCGTGCACGTGGACGTGTCCGGAACCCTGCCCGCGACCTGCGGTTCTCCGATCAGCGTGAGCTGCGAAGCCACCGCGACCCTTCCCGGCGTTTCCCCGCAGGGCTGCTCGGACGTGGATAGCGATCAGACCACGGTGAGCTGCACCGCGGCCTGCGTGACCGTGGACGACGCGCCCAACGACACCACCTGCGCGGGAACCGATCTCTGGCTCGAGTACGTGGTGACCAACTGCAACGGCCAGGGCGGCGCCGAGAACATGACCTTCTCCGGCATGTTCAACGGGTCCCCGACCACGGTGAGCCCGACCGCGGCCTCGAACGTGGCCGACGGGGACACCGTGCACGTGAGCCTCCTGGCCGTCCTCCCCGCCACGGACTGCAGTCCCAACGGCTACCTCGGGACCCTGACCGCCAACGCGGCGCTGGCCAACGACGCCGGGTGCACGGATTCGGACAACGGGACCGGCCTGGCGTTCTGCGACGTCCCCGACGTGGACATCGTGAAGACCACCAGCCCGACCACCACCGACTCCGGGTCCACGGTGACCATCACGGTCAGCAACCCGGGCGGCGCGGCCCTCGACCCGGTCCTGGTGAGCGATCACCTGCCCGCCGGACTGACCTTCGACGCGGGCCAGACCCTCGGAGGAACCTGCGGGGCGACGGTGGACCACGTCCAGACCGTGGGCGACCTGACCTGGATCTACTTCACCGGGTTCTCCCTGGACCCGGGGGCGAGCTGCACCATCTCCTATGAGGTGGGCTGCGGCCAGTTCGACAACGCGGCCCGCGTGGACACCGCCTACGTGAGCGCCTGGTGCGCCGGAACCTCCCAGACCACCGATCCGGTGACCGCGTCGGACACCTCGGCCGTGGTCTGCGAGCGGGAGGAACTCTGCTGCTGGATGACCACCGGCGGATTCGAGAACGGCGGCTTCAGGTCCGGCAACAAGGACGACAACTTCGGCGGGAACGTGGGTCCCCCCCCCAGCGGGCAGTGGCAGCACGTCCAGCGGTCCGGGAAGAAGGTCGTCTTCAACTTCCACAGCCACGACGCCCGCGTACGCGCGTGCGGGAACGACGGAACCGCCGGTCCCTGCGTGCCTCGCGGCCACTCCAACTGGATCGAGTTCGGCGGGCCCGGGGCCTACAACCTGGGGAACGGCCCCCGGCAGTACGCGGCGTACTTCAGCGCCCGGGCCGAGGACCACGGGGAGCCGGGTCGTCGCGGAAACCAGAACGGCGGCTGCGGAACCCCGGATTACTACGAGATCACGGTCTGGGACGGGGCCACCAACGAGGTCGTGTTCACCGCCTCCGGTCTCCTGGACGGCGGGAACATCCAGATCCGCGACTGCAAGGGGCAGAAGCAGAACGACGAGCCCCCGCCGGTCACCGACGGCTCCGCCCTGGACGGCAACGGCAACCTGTCGGGTCTGGACAACGGCCAGGACCTGGGGCTCGCGACCCTGAGGCTCCGGGCCTATCCGAACCCGGTCTCCCAGGCTCCCACCATGATCCAGTTCAACGTTCCGTCGCACTTGAGCGGGAGCCGGGTGGACATCTCGGTCTACGACATCACCGGTCGTAAGGTCCGGGCCCTGGTCTCGGAGACGATGACCGCCGGTCAGCGGACCGCGAACTGGGACCTGCGCGACGAGTCCGGGAATGCGGTGGCCACCGGGATCTACTTCTATCGTCTCCGGGTCGGCCCTGAATCGCTGACCCGACGGATCCTGGTCATGCGGTAACCGCCGGGGCCCTCGGGGCGGTCGGCGGCGGGCGGTCCCGGCCGGGCCGGGGTTGTCATCCGGATCGGCGCCGCCCGGAACGAATCGGGGCGCTCCCAGAGCGGGAGCGCCCCGAGTTTTTGTTCCTCGATCGCCTCGTCCGGAACGTGGTCCGTTCCCTTCCGAGCGCGTCCCGGGGACATCCGGACCGGGGCGGAATCGAAGGCTCTTCGACGCCGGAGCGGCAGCGCCCCTGGGGTTTCCGACACCCAATTGAGACAGCGGAAGAGACTCTGACGGTTCGGAGGGCGATCGACAACAAATGATTACACCCACGTGGCGATGTGCTGTAATAGGTTGATATCAAAGCCATTCTTTCGTTCCATGGGACAAAGTAAATCGTAAAAAAAATTGACTTCGAGGATTCCGTCTGATATTTTTTGCGGGTCACACCGACTCATCACACCTTGAGGGGGGGTCACCTGAGTCCAGGGACGGGGACGCTTCATTCTCTGCCATCCAGCGCGGACCGCGCGCTTCGCCGTCCATCCGACTCTCCGCGGGTCCTCCCTCCCGGTTCTGCTCCGGTGCTCACGACGGAAGCGCCTTGGGTTCCGGAACGTTGGTTTCAACAGGGCGAGCGGAATTCGCATCGCCTCGGGGGTCGCCTCGCAGTGGCTCGACCACGCGGATGGAGGATATGAACATGGCAAACAAACGAATCGGCTCGGGGAGAGCTTTCCCACTCCTCGTCGGGTTCACAATCCTGGCCTTGGGTTGTCTGGCCGGCGGCGGCCTGGCCCTGGCCAACAACGGGGTCAACTCACCGGCCGTGGGCGGCATTACCGCCGACATGGTCCGTGCCGCCGCCCAGCAGCAGGTCTATGACCCGCCGATGGACGTTTTCGGCAACGGTGGGAGTTGTCCGGACCCGGTCAACTACGGTTTCGATTACGGGGACAGCGTCTATGTCTGGTTGAGCCCGGGCGGGGACATGTTCTTCGCGATCGAAACCCACGGCAACATCGGGGACTCCGATCAGGACGGCGGGTACAATACCGAGACCGCGACCTGCGGCGGACACCCGACCTGCGTGAGCGCCGAGGCCGACGCGTTCAACAACGTTTTCGCCTCGGGGGTGGAGTCCGTCACCATCTCCATCGATCGTGACTGCAGCGGGACCTCCGACCTGCGCTTCACCCTGACCGGCGCCGGCAACATGCGCGCGGATTCGGTCAGCGTGACCCTGGACGCCCTGACCGGGTTCTTCGGCTCCATCCTGGGCGGCCAGGGGACCGGATGGGCGGGGGCTCCCCTTCAGGTCGGCCCCGACGCGGTCTGCGTGGTTCAGCGCGCCGGCGTGGTGGTGATCCGTCTCGCCGACTGGAACCAGTACTTCCAGGACAACACCCCGGCCCACAACTTCCTTCCCGGCATCTCCCCGACCACCTTCGACTGGATCGTGGACTCCGGAAACAACTCGGACTTCTACACCGAGGACGTCGTTACCGGCCGGTTCGACATCTCGAACCCGCAGGTCGAGCTGGTGAAGTCGGTGTCCCGGTCCCAGATCTGCGCCTCGGGGGACACCACCCGGTTCACCCTCACCGTGACCAACACCGGCAACACGCCGCTTGCCAACGTGGTCCTCACCGACCAGCTCCCGGCCGGTCTGGTCTATGACGACGCCTACATCGACGACCCCTCGAACCCGATCGGCGCGCCGAACGTGGTGTCCAACAACCTGACCTGGACGGGCTTCTCGTTCGCCCCCGGCGAATCCCGCACCGTTTCCTACCGCGCGGTGAGCGACGGATGCCAGGGGCAGGTTTCGAACAACGCGGCGGTCCAGGCCGAGTTCGACATCGACTGCCTGGGTGGACCGGTTGCGGTCGCCGACTTCGACTCGGCCGACGTGACCTGCGTCGAACCGTGTGTAGCGGTGTCCGCGCCGGCTCCGCAGAGCCTGTGCGCGGGATCTCCGTGGACGGCCACCTTCGTGGTGACCAACTGCGGCTCGGTGACCGAGAACCTCTCCATCTCCTGCACGATCGGCGACGCGCCCAAGGCGCTCCTGGTGGTCCGGAACGGCATTGCGGCCGGGGACACCGTGCACGTGGACGTGTCCGGAACCCTGCCCGCGACCTGCGGTTCTCCGATCAGCGTGAGCTGCGAAGCCACCGCGACCCTTCCCGGCGTTTCCCCGCAGGGCTGCTCGGACGTGGATAGCGATCAGACCACGGTGAGCTGCACCGCGGCCTGCGTGACCGTGGACGACGCGCCCAACGACACCACCTGCGCGGGAACCGATCTCTGGCTCGAGTACGTGGTGACCAACTGCAACGGCCAGGGCGGCGCCGAGAACATGACCTTCTCCGGGGTGTTCAACGGCGCTCCGACCACGGTGAGCCCGACTTCGGCATCCAACGTGGCCGACGGGGACACCGTGCACGTCATGCTCCTGGCGTCCCTGCCGGTGGACTGCAGTCCCGACGGCTACGTGGGGACCCTGACCGCCGACGCGGCCCTGAGCACCGACGCCGGGTGCACCGATTCGGGGCAGGGCGGGGGACGCGCCTACTGCTCGGATCCCCAGATCGAGATCGTGAAGAGCACGAGTCCGACCACGACCAGCTCGGGGTCCACCGTTACCCTGACGGTCACCAACCCCAGCGGCGTGCCCCTCGATCCGGTCCAGGTGAGCGACCACCTGCCTCCGGGGATGCTCTTCCCCGCGGCGCAGACCATCGGGGGCACCTGCAACGCCACCGTGGACCACGTCACGGTCGTGGGTCCCGTCACCTGGGTGTACTTCTCGGACTTCGCCCTGGGACCCTACGAGAGCTGCACCATCACCTACGACGTGGACTGCGGTGAGTTCGACGGCCAGGCCCGGATCGACACCGCCTACGTCAACGCCTGGTGCGACGGCACCTTCGGGATCGCCAACCCGGTGTCCGACTCCGACACCGCGGTGGTGGTCTGCGAGGGCGGCCAAGCCTGCCCGCGCACCATCGGCTTCTGGCGCCAGCAGTGCGCCCAGAAGGGGAACGGCTCCACCAAGGTCTGCGAGGCCGGGATGGAGTCCCTGTGGGTGTGCGTGATCAACGCCACCGACGTGGTGCAGTGGAAGCTCAACGACGGCGGCTACGAGACCACCGCGTACCTGCGGACCCTGAGCCCGTCGGATCTCTTCGATCACCTGTGCAGCCAGCTCCAGGGACCGCGGCCCATGACCCTCGAGAACATGGCCGAGATCCAGTACCTGGGGCTCATGCTCAACTACTGTTCGCAGGCGGTCTCGGCCGGCATCCCGGTCCAGAACTCGTTCACCGGCACGGTGGGCGCGGCGATCGACTCGATCGAGGCCGCGATCAACAGCGGCGTGAACATCGGTTACTGGAAGACGGTCGCCGACGAGATCAACAACGGCATCGGCGTCCTTGCCGCCGCGTGCGACAACGAGAGTTCCTTCTTCCAGAACCTGCCGGGCTGTGAGCTGGGCGATCCCGCCTCCGGACAGACCGACATCCTGAAGGAAGGGTTCGACCCGAACGCCCTGGTGGCGCGGTCCTACCCCAACCCGGTCCTGCCGGGGAGCGGAACCGTGATCTACTACCAGATCCCGCCGGGCATCGGCCGGACGACGGTGGAGCTCAGCCTCTACGACATCGCCGGACGGCTGGTGAAGCGGCTGGTCTCCGAAGGCAAGGATCCGGGCTCCTACACGGTCAACTGGAACCTCACCGACCAGGCGGGGAGCCAGGTGCCGTCGGGGGTGTACTTCTACCGCCTCCGGGCCGGATCCGAGGTGTTCACCCAGAAGATGCTGGTGGTTCGCCACTAGGCTGAGTTTCGATCCTTCTGGATCGATATCATGCGCAACCCGGAATGGGGGGTCGGCAACGTGCCGACCCCCTGTTTCTTCTTGCAAACTTTGTCGGGATCCCCGAACTTTACCCGTGTTCAGCGGGTATCCTGATGAGGTCGTTTGCGTCTTTCCGTAGAAGATCACGGACGGCGCATGCGGCTTCGGAGCGAAATCCAGCCCGAAGCACCTGAGGAGGGCCGGTGCCAGGGGGCCAGCACGACCGCGGCAAGGGTTCGGTCCTGTCCGGTACCTTGCTGCTAGAAAACAACTTAATGATGACGCAGTCTCCTCGTGGGCGCGACGGGGGCTGTGTTGCTTCACCCACAGGACGAGCGTTTCGCACGTCCTGGACTCCAGGTCCAGCCTCGCGGACCGAAGATCCGGTTAGGTGGGTACCGTCCCAGGTAATCGACCAAGCCCCTGCGAGGAGATCCCATTGAGAATCGAACCCTTTGGGCGGGCGGGAGCGCTCGTCCTGGCGGCGACGTGTATCAACCTCTTATGGGCGATCTGCGCCATCGGAGGGTCCGCCGCCGATCGGGACAAGCTCGACTATCGACTGCAGGACCTGTTGGATCACCCGGGCGCCCCCTCGGCATCGCCGGGGGTCCTGAATCTGTCCAACGGGAGCGCGGATCCCACGGTGGAAGTGCTCGTCCGGGGCGATCTGGACCGCGGCCTCTTGAAGGGACTGGGCACCGAACCCCAGACGGTGCTCCCCGGCCTCGCCACCGCTCGTCTTCCTCTCGCCGCGCTCCGCGCTCTGGCCGCCTCGGACCGGGTTTCCCGCGTTCAGGCCGGCGCCGGAATGAAGTACCTCCTGGACAAGAACCAGCTGGCCACCGACGTCGAATCGATGTGGGGAGGAGCGCCGCCCCAGTTCCCGGCCAACGGCTTCACCGGGCGAGGGGTGATCATCGGGATCGTGGACACCGGGATCGACCGCAACCACCTCGACTTCAGGAACGAGGACGGCACCACCCGCATCCAGTACATGTGGGACCACACCGGGGGCCCGGAGCCCCCGCCTTCCGGGTACACCTACGGCCAGGAGTGGACGGCGTCCGAGATCAACGCCGGACGGTGCATCGAACAGGACACCAACGGTCACGGCACCCATATTTCCGGCGTGGCCGCCGGCAACGGAAGGGCCACCGGCAACGGGGTCCCCCAGTTCACCTACGTGGGCATGGCCCCCGAGGCCGACATCATCGTGGTGAAGCTGGACATTCCCTCGGACCTCGAGGTGATCGACGGGGTCTCGTACATCTTCCAGAAGGCCGACCAGCTCGGCAAGGACGCGGTCGTCCTCCTGGCGGTGGGGAAGCAGGCGGGCCCCCATGACGGCACCGATCCCCTGGATCTCGCGATCGACGCCATGACCGGCCCGGGGCATATCGTGGTGGCGGCGGCGGGAAACGACGGGTTGAGCAAGATCCACTCCCAGATCACCGTGACCCCCCACCAGGTGTCTACCACCACCTTCACCGTCCCGACCTACGGCTACGCCGGCAACCCCTTCATCATGGTGGACGGTTGGCTGGACCAGGGCCCCACCATGTCGGTGACCGTCACCACACCGGCGGGGTACGTCCTCGGCCCGCTCGCGGTGGGCCAGGTCAACGTCTGGAACAACTCCGACGGCTCCATACGGCTGGAGGTGCCCCAGGGAACCCCGACCCAATCGCATCTTTCGGTCACCAATCCCGGCGCGGGGACCTGGACGGTGAAGGTCGCCGCCGGGAATTCCAGCTCCGGAACGATGGACTTCTGGATCTCGGACTACGACCTGGCCGGAACCAAGCCCCAGATGGTCCAGGGGCAAAGCTATGCCGAGTGTGTCGTCTCTCCGGCCACCGCCGACAATGCGATCGCGGTGGGAGCCTACACCACCAAGAAGTACTGGACCGACCAGTTCGGCGGCACGAAGTTCTACCTCAGCGCGGTCATGGATCAGATCGCCGACTTCTCGAGCCGGGGCCCCCGCCGGGACGGGGTGCTGAAGCCGGAGATCACCGCCTCCGGATACGGTGTCGCCTCCGCGCGCTCCACCGCGGCCACCATCTATTCGGGCTATATCGTGTTGGATACCGTGCACTGCATGCAGTACGGCACGAGCATCTCCGCGGCCTCGGTGGCCGGGGCCGCCGCGCTTCTCCTGGAGGAGTTCCCCGGCCTCGATCCCGCCTCCATGAAGACGCTGCTTCAGGCACGGGCGATAGGGGATCAGTACACCGGCACCTTGCCCAACGCGACCTGGGGTTGGGGGAAGCTCTGTCTCACCCCCGCCACCACCGCGGTGGGGGAGACCGGCCCCGGCGCCGGCCTCCGGCCGTCGATCCTGGGGGCCCCCTACCCGAACCCCACCGGGGCCCTGACCCGGGTGCCGGTGAACCTCGACGTCGCGGGCGACGTGACGGTCTCGGTCTACGACGTGGCCGGCCGCACGGTGAGGGTTCTCTATTCCGGCTCCATGGACGCCGGTCCGCATCTCTTGAGCTGGGACGGCACGAACCAGGTGTCCCAGGCCGTTCCTTCGGGGAGCTACTACGTGGTCGCGGTGAACCGGACGACTCGCGAGAGTCGCGCGGTCCTGATCCTGCGATGATCTGAGCCCGCGGACGGGGCGCGGCACCCGCCCCCCCCGTCCTTCCGATCCTCGGCGGCGGCCCGGCTCTCTCCGGGCCGCCGCTTCATTGTTGTCCCGGCGTTCCTCCCCTCGAGCCGCAGCGCCGTCCACACCGGCGCTCGGGCCCGAATGCGGAAGCCGTACTCGGTTCCTTCCGCAGAGACTGTGTCCTTCTCGATTCCCCTCCAGGTCCCGGCTCGGGGATCAGCCCGTAATTCGTTGTCCTAGAACTAATTGGTGGAGGCGGAGCGCATCCGGTCCGATGGCATCCGGGTTGCAGTGCAGGGGGCCGTGCAGGTCGTGAAGGGGTCTCGGAAAACGGAGGTGGAGGCCATGTCTCGCAAACAATCATCGGTCTGGATCGGAGCGGTTCTTCTCTCGGGGGTCGTTCTCCTCGGTGGGCAGCGGGCCGAGGCGGTCTCGGACACGGGTCTGGCCCGGGGGCTCGGCCATGCAGTGCCCTACTGCGTTCTGGACCAGGGGCCGGACGGGCCGTGGAAGAGCTCCATGGTGCGGCTCTTCTCCAGCGAGGAGGCATGGGACGCGGCCATGGCCGATCTCGCCGACCGGGCGCTCCTGGTCATGGCCCCGGTCTCCGCGCCCCGGGACGTCGATTGGAGCCGGCAGGCGGTGATCCTGGTCACCATGGGGGAGCTCTCCGGAGGCGACTACTCCGTCCAGGTCCGTGACATCGTCCGCTCGGGTCCGGAGTGCGTGGTGGATCTCGAATGTAGCGGGTCCTCGCTCCGCGGCTGG
>CAYRIJ010000044.1:3681-18121 GCA_964424285.1 uncultured bacterium | reverse complement strand
TCCCGCCATGGCGTTCTTCGCCGCCTCTTCCAGCATGGCCGTGGTCACCGACTTGGGCCGCTCGATGGGATAGCCCAGGGCGCGGTCCCAGATGATGTTGGCCAGGGTCCCGATCGCGCGCCCCACCCCGAACAGCACGGTGTAGAACTCGTACTCGGTGACCCCGTAGTACCACTGGATGACCCCGGACTGGGCGTCCACGTTGGGCCAGGGGTTCTTGGCCTTCCCCTGCTCCTTCAGGATGGGCGGCGCGACCTCGTAGATCATGCTCACCAGCTTGAAGAGCGGGAAGTCGGGCAGGTGCTTCAGACAGAACTCGCGCTGCGCCATGTAGCGCGGGTCGGTCTTCCGGAGCACCGCGTGACCGTAGCCGGGGATCACCTGGCCGCTGTTCAGGGTCTCCCACAGGGCGTCCTTCAGCTGCTTTTCGGTGGGGAGCTTGCCGCCCAGCTTGTCCATGAGGGTCTGGGTCCAGCGCAGCACCTCCTCGTTGGCCAGCCCGTGGAGCGGCCCGGCCAGCCCGTTCATGCCCGCGGAGAGGGCGTAGTAGGAGTCGGAGAGGGCCGAGGCCACCAGGTGCACGGTGTGGGCGGAGACGTTCCCCGACTCATGGTCGGAGTGCAGGATGAAGTACATCCGGGCCACGTCGTCGTAGGGCTTGGGAATCCCCATCATGCGGGCGAAGTTTCCGCCCATGTCCAGGTTGGGATCGGCGGGGATGTGGGTGTCGCTCCGGTACTTCATGCGGTAGATGTAGGCGGCGATCCGGGGAAGCCGGGCGAGGATGGTCGAGGCGTCCTCGTACATCGGATCCCAGTAGTCCATCTTGTTCATCCCCTTGTGGTACTCGTGGATGAACCGGGATTCGCGCTGCATGGACAGGATGGCCGCCGAGAACATGGTCATGGGATGGGTGTCGCGCGGCATGGCCCGGAGCACGTCGAAGACGTACTCGGGAACCTCGGCCCGGCGCTTGAAGTCCTCCACCACCTCGTCGGCTTCGGCCGCGGTCGGGATCCGGCCGGTGAGGAGGAAGTGCCAGAATCCCTCCACGTAGGGATACTCCTGGCCCGTGACCTTGGGGAGGGCGGCGAAGGTCTCGGGGATGGTCTTTCCCCGGAAACGGATGCCCTCCATGGGGTCCAGGTACGAGATGTCGGTGACCAGGCAGCGCACCCCGCGCGCGCCCCCGATGGCCTGGCCGATGGTGACCTCGCCGAGCTTCACGTCGGCATGGTCCTTGAGGAGCGCGGTCGTCCGGGGCCGGTGCTCCTCGATCGCCTCGAGCAACGTGTCCTTCAACTTCGCCATGATCTGACTCCCTTCCTTCCCTCCCCAGGGACGCATACACCGTCTGCAAATTCGATCGTCCCGCGCTGCCGGCGGGATCCTCTGATAGAGTACTCCGCGCCCTCGGGCCGAGCCCGGAACCTTTAGAATATATGCCGTTTCCACGCCGGTGTCTGTCCCATTCCCCCGAGGCGCGAACTCAACCCCGGGGCGTCCCGGGCCCGGCCGGGACAAACCCGACCGGACCGGGCGGATGTGGCCGCCGCCGCCTTCCGGGCGCGCCCAACCGCGTACAAGGCTTATACATCCACCATTTGAATAGCGTTTATCCCGCTTATCTTTGACCTTGGCCCGCGCCGGACCCTCTAGGATGAAGCGGCGCCCGGGATTCCCATTTCCTCACCAGGTCGAGGTCCGATGAAGAAGCTCTTGACCGGAAACGAAGCCGTCGCCCGCGGGGCCTACGAGTGCGGGGTCACCTTCGCCACCGGCTACCCCGGAACCCCCTCCACCGAGATCCTGGAGGCCCTGACCGGCTATCCCGGGGTGGACGCCCGCTGGGCCCCCAACGAGAAGGTGGCCTACGAGTCCGGGGTGGGGGCCAGCCTGGGCGGGGTCCGGGTCCTGGTGACCATGAAGCACGTCGGCGTGAACGTGGCCGCGGACCCCCTCTTCAGCCACTCCTACATGGGGGTGAACGGGGGCCTGGTGGTGGTTTCCGCGGACGACCCCGGCATGCACTCCTCCCAGAACGAGCAGGACAACCGCTGGCTGGCCCGGGCGGCCAAGATCCCCATGATCGAGCCCTCCACCAGCGAGGAGGCCAAGGAGTTCACCCGTCTGGCCTTCGAGCTCTCCGAGGCGTACGACACCCCGGTCATGCTGCGGCTCACCACGCGGATCTGCCACGCCGAGGGGGAGGTGGATCTCGGCGAGCCGAGGGTCCCCGAACGGAAGCCCTTCCGGAAGGATCCGTCCAAGTACGTGCTTCTCCCCGCCAACGCCCGCCGGCGCCACGTGCTGGTGGAGGAGCGGATGCAGCGGCTCAAGGTGGACGCGTCCTCCATGCGGCGGCTGAACGTGATCCGCCGACGGCAGTCCGAGGTCGGGGTCATCTCCAGCGGGGCGGCCTGGCTCTACGCCATGGAGTCCTTCCCCGAGGCGTCGCACCTGAAGATCGGCCTCACCAACCCCCTTCCCGAGACCCTCATCCGGGACTTCGCGGCCTCGGTGAAGCAGGTCATCGTGGTGGAGGAGCTGGATCCCTATCTGGAGGAGCAGATCCGGTCCCTGGGAATCGACGTCCAGGGTCGCGACCTCCGTCCGGAGACCGGCGAGCTGGACCCCGACCTGGTGGCGGCCATGGCCGACTTCGGGGGCCGGGGCGAGGTCCTGCCGCCGGTGGTGGACGCGTCCCTTCCCGCCCGGCCCCCGGTGCTCTGCCCCGGGTGCGGCCATCGCGGGGTGTTCACGGTGCTCCAGCGCCTGAACCTGATCGTGACCGGGGACATCGGGTGCTACACCCTGGGGGCCCTGAAACCCCTGAACGCCATGGACACCTGCCTCTGCATGGGGGCCAGCGTGGGCATGAGCACCGGGCTCTCCCGGGCCCTCGCCCCCGAGGACCGGCGCCGGGTGGTGGGGGTGATCGGCGACTCCACCTTCGTGCACTCCGGGATCACCGGCCTCGTGGACGCGGTCTACAACGGCGGCACCGGAACGATCCTGGTCCTGGACAACCGCACCACCGCCATGACCGGCCACCAGCCCCATCCCGCCACCGGGAAACGGCTGAACGGCGAGGACGCCCCCCGGCTCGACATCCCGGCCCTGGCCCGGGCGGTGGGGATCCGCCGGGTGCGGACCGCCGACGCCTACCGGCTCCTCGACCTCGAGCAGGCGGTGCGGGAGGAGGTGGAGTCGGAGGAGCCCTCGGTCATCGTCATCCAGAACGGGTGCGTCCTGAACGAGCATCTGATCTTCGCCCCGCCGGTCCAGGTGCGGGCCGACCAGTGCACCCACTGCGAGTCCTGCCTGTCCATCGGGTGCCCGGCCATCGGCTTCATTTCCGACAACACCCCGACGGTGAACCCGGAGCTCTGCAACGGCTGCTCCATGTGCCAGCAGGTGTGCTACGACTGTCCGGCGGGGAACGACGTGGCCGGCTTCCTGGAGCTCACGGTCCAGAAGCGGTACGCGGAGGCCTACGAGCTCCTCACCAAGACCAACCCCTTTCCCTCCATCACCGGACGGGTGTGTCCGCATCCCTGCGAGACCGACGTCAACACCCTGGGCCTGGATCTCCACGGGGTCTACGACCAGCGCTTCGCCGAGCTGGCCCGGGAGTTCGGGACCGGCGACGGCGCCCGCTTCTCCATCCGCGCGGTGGAGAAGTTCATCGGAGACTGGGGGCTGGAGCACGGGCACCGGAACGGCCACGCGCCCGATCCCCGGACCGAGAAGGTCGCGGTGGTGGGAAGCGGCCCCGCCGGGCTCGCCGGGGCCTGGTACCTGGCCGGGATGGGCTACGCGGTCACCGTGCTCGAGCAGCTCCCGGAGATCGGGGGCATGCTCCGGGCGGGGATCCCCGACTTCCGCCTCCCCCGCGAGACGCTGGACCGGTTTCTGGTCCGGCTGGGCCGGATGGGGGTGACCTTCCGCACCGACATCGCGGTGGGGCGCGAGCTTGCCTTCGGCCTTCTCGACCGCGACTTCGACGCGGTGGTCCTGGCCACCGGGTTCTCCGAGGCCTCCCCCATGGGGGTGCCGGGAGAGGACCTGGCCGGGGTCGCGCACGGCGTGGATCTGTTGCGCGATCTCAACCTGGGCCGGAAGGTCGAGATCGGAAAGCACGTCCTGGTGGTGGGGGGCGGGAACACCGCCATGGACGTGGCCCGCTCGGTCAAACGGCGCGGGGCCAGCCCGGTGGTGGTCTATCGCCGGGGGGTCGAGGACATGCCGGCCATTCCCGAGGAGGTCGAGGACCTCCAGAAGGAAGGCATCCCGGTGGTGACCTACGCCGCCCCGATCCGGATCGGGATGCAGGGCGGCCGGCTCTCGGTGACCTTCACCCGCATGCGGCCGGGGGAACCGGACGCCAGCGGGAGGCGCCGGCCGGTGCCCGTCGAGGGCTCGGAGTACACCGAAGAGTACGACCAGGTGGTGACCGCGGTGGGCGAGCGGGCCGGCTTCAGCGATCTCCCCCCCGAGCTTCTTCACGACCGGAAGATCGTGACCACCGATTTCTCCACCGCCACCAACCTGCCGGGGGTCTTCGCGGCCGGCGACCTCTCCACCGGGTTCGGCACGGTGTCCCACGCCGTCCGCTCGGGGAAGAAGGCCGCCGAAGCCGTTCACGCCTATCTCACGGGGGCGGGCCGATGATCACCAACGTCTTCATGGCCGGGGTCGGGGGCCAGGGCATCATCCTGGCCGGAGACGTGGTCGCCGAGGCGGCCATGCTCATGGGCCACTCCGTGCGGAAGAGCGAGGTTCACGGGATGGCCCAGCGCGGCGGGAGCGTCACCTGCCAGGTCCGCTTCGGGGAAGAGGTCTACTCCCCCCTGATCCGCCGCGGCGAGGCCGACCTGCTCCTGAGCATGGAGCGGCTGGAAGCCCTCCGCTACCGCGACTACCTCCGCCCGGGGGGGACCGCCCTGGTGAACGACCAGCGGATCGACCCCAGCATGCTGGTATGGAGCAAGAGCCCCTATCCCGAGGACGTCGAGGAGATGCTCAGGCAGCGCGCGGGGCGGGTGGTCATGGTCCCCGCCCACCGGATCGCCGAGGACTTGGGGAACCTCAAGGTGGTGAACGCGATCATGCTGGGGGCGCTCTCGGTGGAGCTGGACCTGGACGAGGACGTGCTCATCTCGAGCATCGAAAAGCGCATTCCCGCCAAGTACCTCGAACTCAACATCCGAGGCTTCGGGAAGGGCCGCCAGGTCGTCCTGGACGCGACGCGCCAGCCGGCGTAACCGGCGGTCCGTCCCTCCCCCGGATCGGCGGGGCGAAGGATCGGCGGATTCCCGGCGCGAACGCCCGGCCGCCCTCCGCGTTCACTCCCCCGGCGAGGGGAAGAATCGCTCCGGGGCGAGCGCCGCCCCGTCCGGTCCGCGCGCCGTCCACTCCAGGAGCCCCGGCGCGCCCCGGTGCCAGGCGGACAGAACCACGGCGTGCCAGCCGGGCTCGAGCCGGACGCCCAGATCGGGAGAGGACACCGGCGCGCGCTCCCCGTCCCACTCCCCCAGCCGCCGGCCGTCCACCCGCACCGCGGCATGCCCCCCCACCCGGACGCTGAAGGTGTAGGTCCCCGGCTCGTCGACCCGGAAGAATCCGCGGTAGTGGGCGTAAACGCTTCTCCGCGCGGCCAGGGGCCAGCTCTCCCCCGGCCCCGGCGGCCGCCCCACCGAGGCCTCGCCCCCCGCGCAGGGGCCCCAGAACGCCCAGTCCACCGGGCGCGAGCCCGGGAACGCGTAGAAGAACCGCGCGCAGGCGTCGGACCCCGAGGTCACCAGCCACCCCGGCCCGCCCCCCCGCCGAATCACCGTGGGCGGATCGGTGATCGCCACCGCCCGCACCGCGGCCTGGGGGTCGCGGGCGATGAGCACGCCGATGCCGCCGGCCCCGTCCCACACGTAACGCTCCCGGTCGGCCAGGGCGGGAGCCGCGGTCGGCCGCCGCGCGAAGAGCACGGGGTTCGTGTCGTCCAGGTCGTTTCGGTCCAGGTCGAAGGCCGGCGCCGAACCGGCCGGCCCCTCGAGGAGCACCAGCGCCCGGTGGGGGGCGATGGCCCGGGCCAGCGCCGCCGCCGCGCGTTCGGGGCCCCGCGCCGCCCGGATGGTCTTGGCCGCGGAGTGCGCGACCACCGCGGTCTGGACGAGCCCGAGCGCGGCCGCCGCTCCCACCACCGTCCAGAGGTAGCGCCGCCGGAGCGCCCGGGTGAGGCCTACCGCGGCCAGGAACACCAGCACGAGATGGGCGGGGTAGACATAGCGCGGGCCGAACCGGGGGGGGCCGTTCAGCCGGGGGTAGAACGCGTAGCCGATCCAGAACAGCGCGGCCAGAAACGCCAGGCCGGCCAGGAGCCGTCCCGATAGCCGGTCGGGCGGGCGCCGCGCCGGGCGGCGGAGAAGGAGCGACGAGGCCAGCCCGGCCGTCCCCAGGACGAGATATTCCTGGAGCCGGTTCACCGAGGCCGCCGCCATCTCCGGGAGATCGACGGCCGGATGGTCGGCGGGATCGTAGACCACGTGGCCGAAGAGGAGCGGGTGGCCGGTGGTGGCGCGGTTGTAGAGGAGGTAGATCCCGGCGGCCAGGGTGGGAAGGGCCAGCGCCAGGGCCAGGTGAACCGCCCGGCGGGAAGCGGACGCTCGCCCCAGAAGGGGAACGCCCAGGACGGCGAGCCCGATCCCCACCGGGATCGCGTCCTGGGGGCGGGCGAGGAGGATCACCCCCAGCCATCCCCCGACCAGGAGCGGCAACCCCGCCCGCGGCCGTCGCGCGTAGCGGTCGAGGGCGTCCAGGGCCAGCACCAGGGAGAGCCCCACCAGGGGATGGGAATAGAAGGCGGCCCCGTTCAGGAGCACGAACGCGCCGCCGGCCAGGAGCACGAGCATGACCCGGGCCACGGTCTCCCCCGCCCGGCGCCGGGCCAGGCCGTAGGCGAACCAGAGGGTGAGGGCGACCAGGATCGGGTTCACCAGGAAGGCGAGGTGAAGCGCCGCCCCCACCGCCAGCACCGCCGGCCACCCCGGCGGGTACTTGGAGTACATGGCGTGGGCGGTCGAGACGATGTGGACCTGGGCGAGGGCCGCCGGGTCCGGCGCCGGGGGGTTCACCACCCGCCCGGCCAGAAAGGTCCGCGCCTGGTAGAGGTAGGCGTACTCGTCCCCGGAATGGGGAAAGCGCTGGAGGACCGGGCCGGCCAGGGCGGCCATGACCGCCGCCGCGATCAGGACGATGACCAGGGCCGGACCGCGCCCGCGGGTGCGGGCGGTGGAGGAAGCGGGTGGGTTGGGGGGTGACATGGCCCGAGAACCCTAGCCGATGGCCGCCTTCCGGGGATAGCCCGGGTTGTTCATGAAGCCGCGGAGCGGGGCGGAGGCGGCCCGGGAAGGCCGCGGCCCCGGTCCGGGGTCCCGTCCGGACTGCGGCGCAGCGGACAAAACGGAGGGGCCCGCTTTCGCGGACCCCTCCCCCCGGCATTCGCCGGTCGGGTGCGGCGGCAGCTTCCGGCTATGGCTGCCGCACCCTGTCTGCCGCCGCATCGTTCACCGGCGGCCCGGTGAACGACCCGGCCTCGCTACTGCACCACCGGGTAGCTGTTGGTCGGCGCCGCGTAGTGCACGCTGCATACGGTGTTGTTCTCGGAGCAGAGCGAGTTCACCCCGTAGGTGAGCGAGTAGGCGTCGTAGCCCAGCATGTTCAGGTAGGCCACCACCTGGGCCGAGGACTGTCCCGTATAGCAGTACACCACCACCTTCTTGTCGGTGGGGATGGTGTTGAGGAGCTTGTCCGAGGCCAGATCCTGCTTGGGCTGGAAGCGGACCGCGCCGGGCACGTGCCCACCGTTGTAGTTGCTCTCCGCCTGGTAGCAGATGACGAAGTAGTCGGAGGCGTGGCCGCCGGTGAAGGCGGCGTAGAGGTCGGGGGCCTTGATGGTCTTCCACCCCGTCCCGGCGTTGGCGGCGGCGCGGGCGCGGAGCACCGCCTTTCCGTCCTTCTCGCCGGTGTTGAGGGTGGGGGGGGCATAGGTCTCGGTCGAGGTCGAGGCCACGGTGGAGAGCCAGGTCGCGTAGTTGTTGCTGACCGCGTTCTCCCACCGCGAACCGGTGATCGCGGCGTCGGAAGTCCAGCCGCACATGCCGTACCGGAGGCACTGGGCCTCGGTCCCCAGCATGTTCATGAGCGAGGTGACGTAGCTCGCGGTCTGGCCGGTGTAGCAGACGTTCAGCACGGTGTGGCCGGCGGGGATCGCGTTCACCACCGCGTCGAAGTTGGAGAGGGAGGCGTTGACCGCGCCGGCGATGTGCCCGGCGGCGTAGTCGCCGGCGCCCCGCCAGTCCAGGATGTAGTAGTCGTTGGCCGGGTTGCCGTCGATCATGTTGGCATAGACCGCGTCCCCGGTCGCGTTGACCGACTGCCCGCTCGGCGTGGTGAAGGCGTTGAAGTAGGCGTCGCCCACCCCGGTGACGAGATCGTATTCGCTCACCCCCGGTTTGGTGCCGTTGTCGCTGCCCCCGCACCCGGTCAGCGCGGGAACGGTGGACAGCGCCGCCGCCAGAACGATCCACAGAACCAAGAACCGCTTCATCGGTTGTTCCTCCTTACCAGTTGACCGGCGACCCGTCGGGAACGATCAGGTCGCGATTGGCCTCGGCCTCCGCCGGGCTCATGGAATCCAGGTCCGACTGCCGGAGGAAGACCCCCTCCGGGCCGTCGGAACTCTCGTGGCAGTTGGTGGAGCAGGTTCCCCCTTCGGGGACCTCGGTCCGGCTGGTCCACCGCCGGATGTTGTGAGGAGCCGCGTATCTCCAGGTCGGCGCCGCGGCGTAGGCCGGCAGCTCCGCCGTTCCCCACGCCTCGTAGGTATCCGGCGCGATCGGGATGTGCCGGAGGGTCACGAAGGCGCCGGGGCGCTTGTCCGGCGCCGGGTTCCGGCCGATCTTGAAGCTCATGTAGGAGGGCTCGGCGAGCCCGGTCCCGGCGTGGCAGCTGTTGCAGGACTTGTAGTCCTGGCTGTGGCAGACCTGGCAGGAGAGGTCGTCCCAGTGCTGGAGGTGGTAGGCGTTGGCCGAGGCCTCGGCGTGACACCCCTCGCAGGTGGACTGGTACTGGGCGGCCAGCCGGTTCTTCACCTTGGCGCCCGCCCCGTGCATCTCCATCATCCCGTGGCAGGACTCGCAGCGCATGCCGCCCGGGAGGTAGTGGGCGTCGGCGGGGATGCCGGTGTTCTCGCCGCGGTACTCCGCGCCGACCCGGCTTCCGTGGCAGGCGGTGCAGTTCTCGGTCATGTCGGGGGTGCCGAAACGGTGTCCGGCCACGAACCCCCCGCCCACCGACGCCGGCCGCCCCACGTGACAGTCGCCGCAGGATGCGTGACACGATCCGCAGTTGCGGTCGTAGCCGGCCAGGACGCCGGCGGGAAGGTCCGCGAAGTCGGCCACGCCGTGCCGGGCCGCCACCAGGTTCTTCTCCCCCCACAGGTTGGCGTGGAGGCTCCCCTTGTGCCGCTGGACGTCGAGGGAATGGCACGCCGCGCAGAATTCCTGAGGATCCGCGCTGGGCCGGGCCACGAGCCCGGTGTGGGCTTCGTCCTTGGTGAGGTTCCCGTCCCGACCATGGTGGCACTCGGTGCACGCGAGCTGACCGTGTTTGGACGCCTTGAACTCGGCCGCCCCGTCTCCGGCGATGAGCACTTTCTGCCAGACCTCCAACGGAGGTACGGACCCGCCTCACCCTTCGCCGGCGTCGCCCTCGGTCGGGACCTCCCCGGGTGCGGCGGTGGCCTGAAGCTTCTCCGCGTCCTCGTGACAGCCGGTGCAGGTGCCGGTCAGGGTGAGCGGCTTTTGCGGTCCGCCGTTGTCCCCACCACACCCGCCCAGGAACCCGAGCCCCACCACCAGCGCCGCGGCCAGAAGGAGCCATCCGGCTCTCAACCTAACCCACATGTCTTGCCTCCAGGTGTCTCCGGACCACCGCTCTCAGGGCCCGGATCTCCATTCTCGACGGGTCTTCCTCGGCCGCCCGGTCGAGTTCCCCGAGGGCCGCCTCCGCGTTGCAGTAGAGCTGGAGCACGCCGAGCCCCGCGTGGTAGTCCCCGGGACCGAGCGACCGGCCCCGTTCGGCGAACGCGTCCAGCACCGCCCGGCAGGGAAAGCCCTCGGCCTCGGCATGGGCGGCGGCGGCGACGGAGCAGAGCGCCTCCGGGACCTCCTCCATGAGCCCGAGAACCAGGTCCACCGCCTCCCGCAGGCGGCCGGTCTGCACGTAGCACACGGTGAGTTTCTTCCTGGCCGTCACGTGTCCGGGACGCCGGCGGAGCACGGCCTCGAAGCCTTTCTGGGCCTCTTCGTAGTGGCCGGAGGCGAAGTGGCGGTTGGCCAGCATCTCGGACATCGCGAGCTCTCCCTGGTCACCCTCGGGGGGGACGATGCGCGTTCCCATCGCGGGACCTGAAGAGCATCGACCGTGCCATAGGTTAATTACTTACAGGGCAACACTTTGGAAATTGGCCGGCCCGACCGTGTCGCACCAGGTTGTTTCAGGGGGCGGGAACGTGGAGGGTCAACGGGGACCGGGAGCCGCACAACGCTCATCCGGTCAACGGCTTAGGGGGGAGGTCCGGCGCCGAGGCCTCGGCTTGCAACCGGTGGTTTCAATGAAACACCGGCGGCGAAACAACCGCCGGGCGGGAGATCATCCCTGGGGATCGAGCCCCAGCTTTCTCATCTTCCGCCAGAGGGTGGTGCGGGAGATACCGAGATCCTTGGCCGCCCGGCCGTGGTGCCAGTGGTGGCGCTCCAGGGCGCGGCGGATCTCCACGATCTCGCCCGGCTCCGAAGCGGCGCCGTCGGCGCGGGCCGAGCCCGGCATGCGCACCTCGGGGGGAAGAAGATCGAGGGTGAGCACGTTCCCCCGGGCCCGGGCGAAGGCGTACTCGATCGCGTTCTCGAGCTGGCGCACGTTCCCGGGCCACGGGTGGGAGGCCAAGACGTCCATGGCCCGATCGTGAATGCGCTCCACGCGCTTTCCGGTCACGAGCTGGTACTTGCGGAGGAAGTGGTCGACCAGGAGCGGGATGTCCTCGCGCCGCTGGCGAAGCGGGGGCAGGACCACCGGGATGACGTTCAACCGGTAGTAGAGATCCTCGCGGAAGACGCCCTTCCGCACCATCTCCCCGAGATCGCGGTGGGTGGCCGCGATGATCCTGACGTCCACCTCGACCGGCTCTTCCCCCCCCACCCGCTCGAAACAACGTTCCTGGAGAACCCGGAGCAGCTTCACCTGGATCCGGGGGCTCACGTCGCCGATCTCGTCCAGGAACAGCGTGCCGGTGTGGGCCAGCTCGAAACGGCCCCGGCGGTCGTGCACCGCGTCGGTGAACGCGCCGCGCACGTGGCCGAAGAGCTCGCTCTCCAGCACCCCGTCCGAGAACACCGCGCAGTTGACCTTGACGTAGGGAGCCCCGCGGCGGGCTCCGCACTGCTGGATGGCGTTGGCCACCATCTCCTTTCCCGTCCCCGATTCGCCGGTGATCAGCACGGTGGAATGGCTGGGCGCCACGTCCTCGATCATCCGGTACACCGCGCGCATGGCCGGCGACTTGCCGATCACCCCGTGGAAGTGATGCTCACCGGCCAGCTCCGCCCGAAGACGGTCCACTTCGGTGAACTCCCGGAAGGAGAGCACGCCCCCCAGGGCCTCGCCGTCGGAGCCGCGGAGGACGGCCACGTTGAGGGACACCTCCACCGGACGCCCGTCGGCTCCGGTCAGGTGCACCAGCTCGTCCCGGGCCGGGTCCTCGGCCTCCAGGGTGCGGGCCACCGGGCAGCCGTCGTGACAGCGGTCCGCGCGAAGGACGTTGGAGCAGGATCGGCCGACCACCTCGGCGGACCGGCACCCCAGGAGCCGCTCCGCCGCCGCGTTCATGGAGGTGACCTTCCATTCCTGATCGATGGTGATCACACCCTCGGCCAGGCTGTCCAGAATGGCCATCTTCTGGGAGGTCTCCCGGGCCAGGACCTCGTTCAGCCGCTCCACCTCGCTCATGTTCCGGATCGTCTCCACCGCCCCCAGCAAGCGACCGGAATCGTCGTGAAGCGGGGAGGTGGAGACCGAGATCGGGACCACCCGGCCGTCCCGGCGGCGCATGAGGACCTTGCGGTAGGGGATGCGCTTCCCCTGGAAGAGGGACTCCTTCACCGCGCACCGGCCCTCGCAGGTGTCGCTACGAAACACTTCGGTGCAGGGGCGGCCCAGGACCTCGGCGGCCTGGTAGCCGGTCAGATCCTCGGCGGCGCGGTTGAACGCGGTGATCCGGCAATCGGCGTCCACCACGAAGAGGGCTTCGTTGATGTTCTGGAGCAGATGGTCGAACCCGAGCCCGCCGCGGAAGTCGCGGCCGGCGCCCAGGGGCATGCTGGCCATATCGGTCTCCGGCCGCGGGCGCCCCGGTTCCCCAGTCGGCCGGAACGGGAACCGGGCAACGCCCCGCGGCTGTTGCATTCCGGCTCAACATTTAACAAGTCGTTCCACTCCGAAACAACAACATAGAACAATTTCACTAAAGAGAACGGTTCGGTCGGGAAGGCGGGAGGGGGCCTCGGGTCAGCGGGCCAGGAGCCGGATCAGGAGGTAGACCACCGGAAGCAGGAAGGCGATCAGCACCACCGCCGCCACCGGCTTCCAGGGGAGCGCGCCGCGGCGGGGAAACTCGTAGCGGCAGATCGGACAGGTCGAGGCCGTGTCGGGGACGTCCACCGCGCAGTTGGGGCACTCCTTCACCGCCCGCCCCCTGAACCCGGGGCCCCGGATCGGCCGGCCCCCCGCGTCACCGCCACCATGCCAGGGTCACTCCCCACCTCTCCAGAGGCCCCAGACGGCCCGGGTCCCCCCACTCGCGGAGCACCCGGCCCTCGAGGCGGATGCCCCCCGGGAAGGGCCCCAGGTAGCGCTCCAGGGCGAGCTTGAAGGTGTCCTGGACGCCGTGGGGAACGGGCGGATGGATGTAGACGGGAGGCACTCCAGGCAGGGCCCGGAAGCCGTGCTCCTGGCGCTCCATGGTCGCCACCGCCAGGCCCCAGGACCCCAGCGGAACCTCCAGATCGTAGGACTGGGCCCGGCTGTCCCCGCCCATGGGATGGCCGATCACCCGTCCCCGGTAGGTGTAGCCGTCCCGGTAGACGGTGTGCCAGTACCAGAGGTTCTTGTCGTCGAGATTCGCCGCCACCTCGGCGCGGACGAGCACCCCGCCCCCGGCCACCAGCTCGATCCCGTAGGTGTGCCCGGGAACCGCGGGGAGCGGTCCCCTCTGCCGGCTGTCTTCCCCGCCGTACTCCCCGTAGATCCGCCCGCCGTCGAGGAGGGGCACCGGCCGGAGCACCGGCCAGAGATAGACGCTCCAGTCGACCGAGGCCAGCTGGTCGGTGTCGTTCCGGGAGTCCCCCACCCGGTTCTCCTGGGTCCCGGACAGGACGTCCCAGACCGAGCGCGGGGTGATGATGAACTCGTGTCCCTTCCCGCCCAGGAGCACGGTGCGGCTCGCCCCCAGGAGCAGCCAGCGGGCCGGGGACCAGGTGAAGCGCACCCCGGTGATCCAGGGGTCGGGAGCGTCGGCGCGGTGATCGTCGCCGAGATGGGAGAGGAAGGCGGAGGCGGTGAAGCGGCCGATCCCCCGCAGCGGACCGGGGAGCGGGAAGGGGGAATCCGACTCCAGCCGGAGCTGATCCAGGGGACGCGCGTTGGTGGTGAGGAGGAGGTTTCCGTGCACCCCCGGCCCCCAGGTCAGGGGCTCCCGTCCGTAGATCACCCGGAAGTTCCTCCAGCCTGTCCGGAGGCTCAGGACCAGCGGCCGGTAGGTGAGGGCGGCGGCGTCGAAGCGGAGCCGGCCGTACTCCTGAACCGCGAACCCGACCCCCTCCACGAAGACCTCGTTGTCGATCTCCCCGGTGATCCCCTGCCGGCGGTCGTAGCCGTAGTCCAGATAGTCGGGGGCGCGTCGGCCGCGCTCGATCTGGCTTCCGTTCAGGGCCACCCGCCGGGGGAACCAACCCCACAGGGTGACCGGGTACTCCCCCTTCTCCCAGAAGTCCTCCCAGGGACAGATCTCCAGGCGGAACCGGTCCAGCCGGCGCGCCAGGGCGGGGGTGACGCCGCGGGAGGGGTCGACCGCGGTTCCCTGCTGAAGCTTCAGGGCCAGGGGCCGGAGGAGCCGGTAGGCCTCGGCCCGGGAGATCGGCTGGCCTCCGGGGTAGGGCCCGGCCAGAAGCCCCAGGTCGGCGGCCAGCCGGAGCTCCCGGTAGCTCGGATCCCCGGCCATGAGTCCCGACGCGATGTCGGTGGCTCCGGCCGGCCGGGCCACCGCACCCGACAGCGCCGCTACGATCAGGATCAGGGTGGTTCGCGTCACGCTCGCTGGTTTCCTCCC
>CAYRIJ010000044.1:0-3671 GCA_964424285.1 uncultured bacterium | reverse complement strand
ATGTCGGTGGCCCCGGCCGGCGGGGCCAGCGCCCCCCAGAGCGCCGCCGCCGCGATCAGGATCAGGGTGGTTCGCGTCACGCTCGCTGGTTTCCTCCCGGTCATGGGCGGCGGGGCTCCCCGGCCGCCTCGAACGGGTCGCCCTCCGTCCCGAGGCCGCGACCGCCGGTTTCGCGGAGCCAGGCCAGGCCCCGTCCCCGGACCTCCCCCGCCATGAGGAATCCGAACAGAAGGAACATGATCTCCGCAACCCCGTTCGCTTCGAAATGGCTCCCGGTGACGTTCGAGATCATCACCTGGAGGAGCTGGATCCAGAGCACCAGGGCCACCGCTCCCGGCCAGCGGTCGATCCAGGGGAAGTAGCGGCGGAGGCGGACGAGCATCACCGCCAGGAGCGCGAAGTAGGAGACAACGGCCAGGAACCCGCCCTTCAGGATAAGGAACATGTAGTAGCTCTCCTCCACCGGCCATCCCCATCGGTAGGGACCGAGTCCCCAAACCCAGAACCGTTCCACCCAGGGCCACATGAGCTCCCGCCACATGGTCATCCGGATGCGGAACGAGAGGGGGATCAGCGACGAGGCGGCGCTTCCGAACTGGATCTGGAGCCGCTCGCTCAGGATCTTCCAGAACACCGTGGCCAGAACGATTCCGATCAACGGGGAGACGACCAGGAGCGGCCTCACCAGCCGCTTGGCCGGAGGGCTCTTCAGGAGAAGCACGAAGAGGCCCAGGAAGAGGGCCAGGGTCCCGGTGAAGGACGCGGTCAGAAAGACCACCACCAGGTCGAGGATGCCCAGGAAGATGACCAGCACGCGGCGCCAGCGGCGCTCGAAGAGATGAAACGTGCCGAGGGAGAGCACGGTGCACATCGACAGGTACACCGCCACCCCGTTCCAGTCCCCGGCCCACAGGCTGGTCACCCGCCGGGCGAAGAGGAAGGTGAAGACCTTCTTGTTCGAGGGGTACCACGTCTCCAGGAACAGGTTGATGCCCGGCACCTGG
The DNA here is from genome assembly GCA_964424285.1 of uncultured bacterium. Taxonomy (GTDB): domain Bacteria; phylum Eisenbacteria; class RBG-16-71-46; order JABDJR01; family JABDJR01; genus CAVSKL01. The sequence continues at coordinate 2,667 of CAYRIJ010000044.1, read as the reverse complement.
AGGGCCTGGAGGATTCCCACGAACGAGACGATCCCCGAGGCCAGGAGCATCAGGAACATGGCCTGGCGGACCTCCCGCGGGTCCTCCACGCACTCCACCGCCATGCGGTAGATCACGTAGTACTGCAGGGGACCGAAGAGGGTCTTGGCCGCGAAGAAGCTCCAGGGTTCGCCGCGGAACAGGAAGATCGCGGTGGGGAGCGCCACCCGGAAGAAGAGGAAGAAGAGAAGGACCCCGTCCCCCCAGGTGATCCGGTAGGGACGCTTGCGGGCCAGGAAGGTGACCGCGGCCACGTAGACCAGGGGAAAGAGCACCAGCTCGTTCGGACGGAAGAACGGAACCACCAGGCCCCTGGGCATGCCCGAGGTGAGGGGTGAGGTGAAGGCGAGAACGTAGACCGCGAACACCGGCCGGGTGAGCGCGATCACGGTGAGCGGAACGAGCAGGGGCACCAGGAGCACCACCGCCCCGTGCCGGACCAGCATCCCCCCCAGGATCCCCAGGAGCACCAGGGTCCCCGCGGCCAGGGCGGTCCAGACCGCCGGTCCCGACCAGCGTTCGGCGGCGAGGCGTCCGCTCAGCACGGCTCGATCCTCCGGCGCAGGTAGTCCTCGAGAATCTCCGCGGCCAACCGCGCCCGTTCACGCTCGATCGGATCCCCTCCCGCCCAGGCGCGGATCCGGTGGAGAAGGGCGTTCAGGCCGAGGAAGGGAATCGAGCCCGCGCGAAGGAGAAAGCTCTCCCACCCGCCCTCGTGCCGGTGGAAGTAGCGAAGCCGGGAACGGTACCAGTTGCGCTTGATCCGGGCCTCGAGCAGGGGGTCGGCCCGGCGAAGGCTCGCCCCCAGATGATGCACCACCCGGGCCTCGGGGACGAGACCCCACCCCCAACCGGCTCGCGCCGCGCGGCGAAACCAGTCCACCTCCTCCAGGTAGAAGAAGTAGGACTCGTCGAGCGGGCCCACCGCCTCCAGGGCCTCGCGGCGAAGGAGCAGCGCCGCCCCCATCGGGTACCACGCCGGCCGCTTCCCCGCCTCCGGCGTCACCTCCACCCCCCGGGCCGAGCCGTGGACGGAGTGGCGCCGATCCCTACGGAAGAAGCCGGCGAGGACCGGGCCGACCTCGGGAAAGGGCTCCCGGCTCTCCTGCTCCCTTCCGTCGGGATAGACCAACCGCGGGGCGGCGGCCGCCCAGCCCGGATGCGCGGCCAGCGCGGCAAGGAGCGGGCTCAGCGGGTTTCCGACGAACTCGGTGTCCGCGTTCAGGAGAAGGATGTGGGGCGCCGTCCCCCGGGCGACTCCACGGTTCGCCGCGGCGGCGAACCCGCGGTTCTCCTCCAAGGCCACCAGCTTCACCCCGGCGAAGCGTTCCCGCACCATCTCCGCGCTCCCGTCGGTGGAGGCGCTGTCCACCACCGTGACCGGCGGTTCCGGGGCCGCCCGGGCGATCCCGTCCAGGCACGCGGCCAGCAGCTCGCGGGTATTGTAGGACACCACCACCATCTCCACGCCGCTCATGCCCCCGCCCTTCGCCGGACCAGGAGCCGGAAGTCCCCGCTCCGGAGCAACCGGAGCGGCCAGAGGGCGGCGGGATAGACCACCAGCCCCACCCAGAAGAACGGGGTGGTGAGGAGCAGGAAACAACCCGCGTAGAGGAGCACGACCCCGGCCACCGGCCAGCGCACGTCGATGCCCAGCCGGGCGTGGAAGAACCATGCCGCTCCCAGGGCAGTCGCGCCGACCGCGGCCACCCCGGCATAGGCGGCGCCGATCGGGCCGTACCGGGGGATGAGGAGCAGGTCCAGACCGAGGTTGAGGATGAAGGTGACGACTCCCTGGACGATCCCGTACTCCGGCCGGTTGAGGCTCCCGTAAAGGGGCACCGAGAAGATCAACAGCCCCATGCCGAGGGCATGGGCCGCGTAGACCCGGGCGATGCCGATGCTCTCCAGGTAGGCGGATCCGAGGAGGATCCGGATGATGAGGGGGGCCGCCGCGGCCAGGATGAGGGCCGCGTAGCCCAGAAGCGCCCCCGAGAGCCGGGTCCCCCGCCGTACCACCGCCCCCCTCATGCCGCCGTACTCGGGATGGCTGAAGTAGTAGAGGAGCGGGACGCCCATGGGCGAAAGCACGATACGCTCGGCCAGGAGGGGCACCCGCGACCCCGCGGCGAAGAGCCCCACCTCGTGGGGGCCGAGGAGAATTCTCAAGACGTAGAGGTCCACGGTGCTGAGGAGGAGCTGGAGCAGGGTCCCCACCAGGATGAGGAGACCGAACCGGGTCTCCTCCCGGCGGAGACGGATGGCGGGGTGGTGCAGCACCTCCCGCACCAGCCAGAACGCCACCACCAGCATGCCCACCTGTACCACCACGTGGGCGGTGAAGGCGGATACGAACCCCGGTATCAGAAGCACGACGGCGACCGCCGCCGCCTTGGAACCGAAGTTGACCCCGAGATCCAGACGGGGAATGGTGGTGAGCTTTCCCCGGCCCCGGAGCATCCCCAGGGACGTGGTGTAGAGGGCATAGGCGGCGGTGAAGACCAGGAAGAGCCCTCCCACCCGGCGCACCTCGGGGGGGATCCCCCAGCCGAGCGCCCAGAGGGCGACGAAGACCGCGGCCCCGACGAGGATGGCCATGCCGTTCAAGCTCACGGCGCGCCGGAAGAG
>CAYRIJ010000043.1:0-18281 GCA_964424285.1 uncultured bacterium | reverse complement strand
CGGGACCTGGTGCGGGAGGTCGCCCCCTCCCTCTCCGACACCGCCTTCCGAGGCTCCGACGACTGGCCGTCCTGGCTCCTCGGGCGCGCGCCGGAAGCGGTGGCGGGTGCGCAGGAACTGGCCGACGAGTTCCCACGCGAGCCCCGGAACGGGGACGCGTCGCCGGTGAGGGACCCGGAATCCGTCGAGGCGGGCCGGTCCCTCGCGAACGGTGCGCGCATCACCCTGGTCCACTGCGGGATGAAGGAAGGGATCGACGCCGCGCTTCGCCGCCGGGGCGCGCGGGTGCGGATCGTGGCCCCGAACGCCACCCCCGAGGAACTCCTCCGGGACGACCCGGACGGGATCCTCCTCTCCAACGGCCCCGGCGACCCCGACGCCCTCACCGCCCTGATCGCCTCCGTCCGGCAGGTGATCGGCCGCGTGCCGATCTTCGGGATCTGCCTCGGCCACCAGGTCCTGGCCCTGGCGCTCGGCGCCAGGACCTACAAGATGAAGTACGGCCACCACGGGATCAACCACCCGGTGAAGGACCTTCGGACCGGGCGGATCCTCATCACCAGCCAGAACCACGGGTTCGCGGTGGACCCGGATTCGCTTCGGGCGCGCTCCGGGGGAGACGGGCCGTCGAAGGTCGAGCCCACCCACCTGAGCCTGAACGACCAGGTGCTGGAGGGCTTCCACGCGCCGGACCTGCGCGTCCGCGCGGTGCAGTTCCACCCCGAGGCCAACGCCGGGCCGCGGGACGCCAGACCGATTTTCGAGCCGGCCCCGGGGCCGAAGCGACGCCCCTCGGACCGTCCCGTAGGCTGATGCCGGCCCCACCCCGAATCACTCCCGAGGACACCATCCAGTGACGAGCCAAGCGAGTACCCGGGTACACCGCCGCGACGGGAAGCCGGGCCCGACCACCATCCTCATCCTCGGCTCCGGCCCCATCGTGATCGGGCAGGCCTGCGAGTTCGACTACTCCGGGACCCAGGCCTGCCGGGTGCTGAAGGACGAGGGCTACCGGGTGGTGCTGGTGAACTCCAACCCGGCCACCATCATGACCGACCCCGAGGTGGCCGACCGGACCTACCTGGAGCCGATCACCCCCGACGTGGTGGCGAAGATCCTGGAGAAGGAGCGGGTGGACGCGCTGCTTCCGACCCTGGGGGGGCAGACCGCGCTGAACGTGGCGGTCCAGCTCGCGGAACAAGGGGTTCTCGAACGGCTGGGGGTGGAGCTGATCGGGGCCAGCCTGGAGGCGATCCGAAAGGCCGAGGACCGCGATCTCTTCCGGGAAACCATGAAGCGCGCGAACATCCCGCTCCCGAACTCCCACTTCGCCCGGAGCCTGGAAGAAGCCGTCGAGCAGGCCGCGCGGATCGGCTACCCGGTGATCCTCCGCCCGAGCTTCACCCTGGGCGGGGCGGGCGGCGGCCGCGCGGAGGACCCCGAAGCGCTCACCCGGATCGTGAGAGACGCGCTCCGCCTGAGCCCGGTCCACACCGTGCTGATCGAGGAGGACCTGACCGGCTGGAAGGAGTTCGAGCTGGAGGTCATGCGGGACCGGAACGACAACGCGGTCATCGTGTGCGGGATCGAGAACGTGGATCCCATGGGGGTCCACACCGGGGACTCGGTGACCGTGGCCCCCATCCAGACCCTCACCGATCGCGAGTACCAGCGGCTCCGGGACATGGCGCTGGAGGTGCTCCGCGCGGTGGGGGTGGATACCGGAGGCTCGAACGTGCAGTTCGCCATGAATCCGCGCGACGGGCGGATCGTGGTGATCGAGATGAACCCCCGGGTCTCGCGCTCCAGCGCCCTGGCCAGCAAGGCCACCGGCTTTCCCATCGCCAAGATCGCCGCCCGGCTCGCGGTGGGCTACACCCTGGACGAGATCCAGAACGACATCACCCGGGTCACCCCCGCCTGCTTCGAGCCCACCCTGGACTACGTGGTGGTGAAGATCCCGCGCTGGGCCTTCGAGAAGTTCCCCCAGGCCGACGACACCCTGGGGACCCGCATGAAGTCGGTGGGGGAGGTCATGGCCATCGGGCGGACCTTCCCCGAGGCGTACCTGAAGGCGCTCATGAGCCTCGAGATCGACGATCTGGAGGGGCTCATCACCGGCGCCGCCGTCCCGCGCGCGCCCGACCCCGCGGCGGACGCGACCCTGGCCCGCCCCACCTGGAAGCGGCCGTTTCAGCTGCTGGAGGCGCTCCGGCGGGGGCGGACGCCGGAGCAGCTCGCCCGGGCGACCGGGATCGACCGCTGGTTCCTCGATCGGATGAACGCGGTGATCGGGTGCGAAACGCGGGTGCGGGGGGATCTGCCGGCGATGTTGGCGCGGAACGACGAGCGCGCCGCCGCCGCGCTCCTCACCGAGGCCAAGCGCCACGGCCTGGGGGACGCGCACCTGGCCTACCTGCTGCGGCTCCCCGAGGACGACGTCCGCTCGCTCCGGAAACGGCTGGGGGTGACGCCGGTCTACAAGGCGGTCGACACCTGCGCGGCGGAGTTTCCCGCCGAGACCCCGTACTTCTACTCCACCTACGAGCGCGAGGACGAGGGCGCGCCGCTCGGTTCCGAAGCCGTGGTTGTCCTCGGGAGCGGTCCCAACCGGATCGGCCAGGGGGTGGAGTTCGACTACTGCTGCGTGCGCGCGGCCAAGGCGATCCGGCGGAAGGGCCGCCCGGTGGTGTTCGTGAACTCGAACCCCGAGACCGTCTCCACCGATTACGACACCTCCGACCGGCTCTACTTCGAGCCGCTCACCCGCGAGCACGTGCTGAACGTGCTGGAGAAGGAACGGCCGGGGGGCGTGGTGCTCCAGTTCGGGGGGCAGACGCCCTTGAAGCTCGCCCGCGCGGTGGAGGAGGCGCGCTGGCCGATCCTCGGCACCCCGCGGAAAGCCATCGACGACGCCGAGAACCGCGACTTCTGGCGCTCCCTGGTCCGGAAGCTCGGCCTCAGCCAGCCCCGGAGCCGGATCGTCACCGCGGGGAAGGACCTCGTCCGCGAGGCGGAGCGGATCGGCTATCCGGTCCTGGTGCGGCCGTCCTTCGTCCTGGGCGGGCGGGGGATGCGGACGGTGTACGGGCGGAACGAGCTGGAGTCGCTGATCGCCGCGGGGATCCGCGTCTCCGAGGAGGAGCCCGTGCTCCTGGACGCGTTCCTGGAGGACGCGGTCGAGCTGGACGTGGACGCGGTCTCCGACGGCCGGAACGTGGTCGTGGGGGCGGTGCTCGAGCACGTCGAGGAGGCCGGGGTTCACTCCGGCGACTCGTCGTGCCTCACCCCCCCGTACTCCATCGGACGCGAGAGCGAAAACGAGCTGAAGGAGATCACCGCCCGCCTGGCCCGGGCCCTCGGGGTCCGGGGGCTCATCAACGTGCAGTACGCGGTCAAGGGGGACACGGTGTACGTGCTGGAGGCGAATCCCCGGGCGTCGCGCACCGTGCCCTTCGTGAGCAAGGCGGCGGGGATCCCCCTGGTGGATCTCGCGGTGGACGCGATCTTCGGCGATCCGCTCCCCGAAGCGAGCGACGCTTCGGTCGGAGATCCCGGCTCGCCCCGGTTCCTGATCAGCGTGAAGAAGCCGGTCCTTCCCTTCGACCGGTTCCCCGGGCAGGACACGCTGCTCGGTCCCGAGATGAAATCCACCGGCGAGGTGATGGGGACCGGCGCGCACTTCGGGGAAGCCTACGCCAAGGCGCAGGCGGGAGCGGGGGAGCCGCTCCCCGAGAGCGGCACCGTGTTCCTGAGCGTGCGCGACGACGACAAGCGCGAGGTGGTGTTCCTCTCCAAGCAGCTCGTGACCATGGGATTCGACCTGGTGGCCACCGAGGGCACGGCGCGGTTCCTGGCCATGAACGGGGTGCCGGTCGGAAGCGTCCACAAGGCGGGGGAGGGGAAGCCCGACGTGGTGGACCTGATCGAAGGCGGCACCGTGTGCTTGGTCCTCAACACCCCCCAGGGGCGGCGGGCCAAGGCGGACGAGAAGCTCATCCGCCTCGCGGCGATGGCCCAGGGGGTTCCCTGCATCACCACCCTCCCCGGGGCGGCGGCGGCGGTGTGCGGGATCGAGGCCGCCCGCGCCGGCGCCTTCGAGGTGCGCGCGCTCCAGGATATGCGGCCGGCGGCTCCCCGCCCGAGCGCGTCGCTCCCCCCGGAAGGCGCTCGCACCGCCTGACCTCCTGAGGAACGCGCGCCGGGTTTGGCCGGGGATCCTCGTCTCCTGGTCCCGGTTGGTCTCCGGGCCGCGGGTGCGGTTCCGGGATCCGGTGGTGGGGCCGGCGGTCCTGGTGGGGGCCCTGGTCGGGGCGGCGACCTACCTGCCGCTCGATCGCGTCCGCCGCGCTATCTCACTGACACACAATTGATTGCAAGTTTCTGGAATCAAGCTATACTCTAGGTATGGTTCATCGGCGGCCGGCCGCCGATGTCCAGGGATCGACGAGTCGACCCGGACCCCCTCCGGAGGCCCACTTTGCGATCTAAGGTGCTGCCAGTGATCTCCGGGCTCCCTGACCTGATCTGGACGATCGCGTCCGGACATGCGGCCCCCTCGCCGCCGGCCGCCCGGTGACTTCGGGGATGTCTTTCTATCGGCTGGCCGCCGAAGACCGGACCCTTGCCCGGAGGGTCGTGGTCCTGACCGCCACCAACTGAACACGGGCGTCTTTGGACCCTCCCTTACCCCGGAGGCTCGACATGACAAACCGACACGCTGGCGTCGTCCTCATCGGTCTCTTCCTCCCCGCCGTCGCCGCCGCGCGCCCCCCGGTCATCGACCCCACGCACGTCCGCACGATGGAGGCGTCGGCCGGGGAGCGAACGATCCACTCCTCCCCGCCGGCCGGCGTCCTCGGCGCCGCCTCCCAGGACACCGCATGGTTCGGAGGCACGGTGTGGGCGGCGGATTCGGTCCGCTGGGAAGCCATCTCCGGGGGCGTCTGGACCTTCGACTCCGGCGTCGGCTCGGGCTACGACTACTCGATTCCCGGGGTAAACCCGTTCAAGTACGGAAGCCCCCAGAATCCGGCCCCGTCGGGGCAGGAACTCCACGCGACCATGGAAGGTTGGGTCGGCACCGATCTGACCTACAGCGAGGCGACCTACTTCCGGCGGCTCACCGCCTCGGACTTCACGGGATCGCCGTGCGTGGGCAGCGCGGTGGGTCTGGGGGGCGACGCGTCGCTCTGGTGCGGCGTGCTCGCCGAGGAGGCGAACGATCTCTGCTACGCCGCCGCCGGCCCCGGCTACGGGAACAGCTGGCGGCTCTGCCGGGGAAAGACGTTTGCCCTGACCTCGGCCGCCCCCGTGACCTTCGATTACGATTTCGTGAACGACACCGAGGACGGGTACGATTTCTCGTACGTCCGGGTGGACACCACCGGGAACGGCTCCGCGGCCGACCTGGAGCTCGCGAGCTATACCGGCGCCACCTCCGGAAGCGCCTCGCTGGTCCTCGTTCCCGGATCGACTCTCCGGAGCAGCCCCGGTCCCTTCACGCTCCGGTTCTGCATGGAATCCGACGCCAGCTATTCGGATGAGGACGGCCTGAACGCCACCTCCTGCGGCGCGTTCGCGGTGGATGACGTCTCGGTTCTCGGGGGCGGGGTGAACGACTACCAGGACTTCGAGTCCGACGACGGGGGCTGGGGGTTGCTCCCGGCCACCCCGGGCCCGGGAGGGGACTGGTCCGACATCGCCGCCGCCGCCGATCTCCCCCCGGCGGAGTCGAGCTGTCCATGCGTCCTTGCCGACTCGGTCCTGGTCTTCCGGGACAAGCTGGATCCCGAACACAACCTCTCCCAGCACAACCTGGCCGTCTCACCCTGGATCGATCTCGTCCGGGCGGGGGCGGCCGGAAAGCCGGGGCGCCTGATCGAGTTCGAGGGATATCAGGATCTCCTCTTCGAGGACGGCGTCGGGATCGACGTCCAGGTGCAATGGTCCCCGTTCACCTGCTCCGGAGGCGGAACGTCCCCGGCCAGCCCGTACGTCAGCACCGGGGACTTCTACATCACATCCGGCCCGGATTGCTACGGAAGCGGAAACTACCCGTTCCGCCTGGATCTCACCGATCTCATCCCACCCGAAGCGACCCAGGTCCGGATCGCGATCGGCGTGTTCAGCTTTTGCGCCTCGTTCACCGGGATCTGCACCGGTCAGGGGAACGCCAGCCCCTACATCGACAACGTCCGGTTCGGGGTATACGGGGAACCCTCCGCCCCGCTCCTGAGCTTGAGCGCCGGAGAAGGCCCTCAGGACGCGTTCCCCACCGACGGGACCCTGGGGTTCTCGTCGCCGGGGCGGGTGGACCGCGCCACCCGCACCACCTTCGAGGAGGCCAACTCGAGCCTGGGGGACACCCTGCTCGTCCGCGGGGCGCTGGGGGGGGCGGAGGTCCGGGTCCAGTTCGCGGTGGCGCCCGGTCCCGGCATCGACGGTTCCGCCCTGGGCGCCTGGCTGGGGGACCAGCGGTACGAGGGCGCGTGGCGCGGACTGGACTGGTACTCGGCCCGGATCGACACCGCCGAGCAGAACGGCGCCCACGGAACCGCCTCCTTGAACGCGTCCATGATCTGGATGACCGCGTACCACGAGGAGGACCCGAACTTCACCGGCTCCGATACCGATCACGACGCCTCGGACCTCGATCTCCTGGGCCACAACAGCCGTCTGGCCAACGAGGTCTTTCCGGACGACCTCCTCACCCCCGGATCGCGGCTGATGCTCTTCTACAAGGCGCGCTACCTCCCGAGCTCGCCCAGCTACCCCGGATACGATGCCTGGTCCACGGTGCCGGACACCGCCGGGGGGAACACCCTGGAGATGGAGGTCCTGCCGTCCTCGATGGCCGCCGACACCACCTTCAACTGTGTTCTCTATGTGAACGCCACCAAGGACCCCGCCGCCCGGTCGACCATCGAGGGGGGGCTCGCCGGCTACTATCCCGCCGGCTCGGCCAACTACGAGGGAACGGCCTGGGACCGCATGGACATCCCGGCCTCGGCCTCGCTGGGAAGACCCCAGGGAAGCAAGTACGGGGCCACGCTGGATCAGCTCGCCAAGTACCGGTTCATTCTCTTCGACACCGGCAACGGAACCACCTACTTCGCCCTCACCGCGGGGGACGCGGTCGTGTTGCGGTCCTGGCTCACGCTTCCCGTGGCCGGGCTTCCCAAGGTATCCGGGCTCTATCTCAGCGGGGACCGGCTGGTGTCCACGGCCTATGCCGCGGCCTCCTCGGGGAACCCGTTTCCGGCGAACCTTCTGAGCGAGGTCTGCGGCGTCGATTGGGTGTGCAGCGCGGTTCACTCCTACAACTGTCCGATGGGCACCGCGGCCGACAACACGCCGTGCATGGGTTTGGCCGCGATCGCGACCCCTCCGGTCGCGGCACCCCTGGGACGGGGGCCCGGTCAGGTCGCGGCCGGGAACGGGTGTCCGGATTTCCACAAGTTCAACGTGATGGGGCCGTCGAGCGCCGTCGTCTACGGATCGCCGCTTCCCGACGAGACCTACGAGGGACCGGACAAGGGCTCGGCGGAGTACGCCTCGATCGCCAACGACTTCCTGGTCGACTCCGGGACCAAGCTCCGTCGCACGGTGGTGGACGGGGTGTCGGTGGCCCGGCGCCGCTCCGCCGCCGATTGCGCCGGCACCGATGCGGTCCGGCAGCGCTTGAGCGAGGTGCTTTCCTATTTCGGATCGACTCCGGCCGATCCCTGTCCCACGAACTTCCCGGTCACCGCGGTGCCCGGGCAGCCGGGCGGGAAGCCGGTGACCGCGCTCCTGGGCTTCGCGCCCAACCCGTTCCGGGGCGGCGCGGCGGGCACCATCACCTTCAGCCTTGCGGAGGCGGGTCCGGCGCGAGTGGAGATCTACGATCTGGCCGGCCGGCACGTGACCACGGTGTTCGACGGCCGAGGGGACAAGGGCCTCAACACCGCCGGCTGGGACGGCCGGGACGAGACCGGTCGGGCGGTGTCCAGCGGTATCTACTTCTACCGGCTCCGGGCCGCGGGAGAGACCTTCGCGAACCGCGTCGTGCTCCTGGAGAGCGCCCGAAGGTAGGGAATCGCCCCGCGGGGGTATTCCGGAGGAAACCCGGGGAATTCATTGTCGACCGCCCGGTAGCGGGCTATCTTGTCCGTGTGCACCGTCCCGCCCCCGGATGGAATTGCCGCGGAGGTCGTCATGCGCCTGCTGCCGTTTTCCCTCCTCCTGGTTTCGGCGCTCCTGTTCCGGCCGGACGCCGCCGTGGCCCGGCCCCCCGGGCCCGGATCGCCGGCCGGGCCGATTCCCGAAGACGCTTCAATTCCGACCCGTTTGGTAGGAAATGCCGGTCATACCGGGCTGCTGGGGGTCGCGGCCCAGGACACGACCTACTTCGGCGGCACGGTCTGGGCGTCGGACTCGATGCGTTGGGAGGCGGGGCAAGGCGGAGTCTGGTCCTTCGACTCCGGCGTCGGCTCGAGCTTCGACTATGCGATCCCCGGCGTGGATCCGTACAAGTACGGGAGCCCGCTGAATCCCGCTCCACCGGGCCAGGGCCTCCACGCTCTCATGGAAGGGTGGGTCGGGATCGACAACACCTACAGCGACGTCACGTACTTTCGTCGCCTCACCGTCTCCGATTTCCCCGGTTCGGCGTGCGTGGGTAGCCCGGCCGGGCTGGGCGGCGACGCCTCCCTGTGGTGCGGAGCCCTTCCTTCCGAGGCCGCCGCGCTCTGCTACGCGACCCAGGGCCCCGGCTACGGGAACAACTGGTACGTGTGCCGGGTCAAGACCTTCTCCACGACCGGCGCGGACACGGTGGCGTTCTCCTACCGGTTCTACAACGACACCGAGCCCAACTTCGACTACGGCTTGGCCCTGATCGATACCACCGGCGCCGGGGTTGCCCCGGACGTGGAGATCGTCCGCTACACCGGGACTCTCTCCGCCCGGCCGGCCTCGTTCCAGCTCCTGCCCGGGGTGGACATGCGGAGCGACGCGGGCTTCTACACCCTCAAGTTCTGCATGTCCTCGGACGGCGCCTACTCCGACGAGGACGGATTCGACTCCAGCACCTGCGGCCCCTTCGCGGTGGACGATGTCCACGTGGCCGGTGGGGGAGTGGACGACTTCGAGGACTTCGAGAGCGGGGACGGAGGCTGGACCCTGCAGGACCCCTCCCCCGGACTGGGTGGGGACTGGTCGAACCTCACTTCCCTCGTCGATCTACCCCCCACCGCCGATCCCTGCGGCTGCACGATCAGCGACTCGGTCCTGGTGTTCTTCGATCCCCGGGACGGCCGTCACTCCTACCTCCAGGACAACATCGCGGCCTCGCCCTGGATCGACCTGACCCGGGCGGGCCCCGCCCACTGGCCGGGGAAGTTCGTGGAGCTTCAGGGCTACTTCGACCTCCCGCTCATGAACTACCTCTTCGTCCAGACCCTGCTCCAGTGGTATCCCGAGGTCTGCGAGCTGAGCGGGAGCCTGGTCACCAGCCGGTTCACCTCCGACGGCTTCGTGCGGTACCTCGGGGGCATCCCGACCTGCCGGGACGACACCGGCCCGATCCGGATCGACTTCTCCTCCGTGGCCGCCCTCGGCGCGGAGCAGATGCGGGTCGGGCTTGGCGTCATCAACTACTGCCAGTTCTACGGGAACTGCACCGGCCTTACCAACCCCACCCCCTGGTTCGACAACGTCCGCCTGGGGGTCTACGGCGTGCCCATCGCGCCGTTCCTCACCGTCACCGGGAACCACCTTCCCCAGGATGCGTTTCCGACCAGCGGACTCCTTCGTGTGAATAACCCGGGACGGGTGGACTGCAATACGGTGAAGGGGTTTGCATCACCTGAACCCAAGAGCGAGCTGGGGGACACCCTGGTGGTGGACGGGGGGAAGGACGGCAGCGAGGTGCGGGTCCAGTTCTCCGTACGCGCGGGGCCGGGGATCAATGCGTCGCGTCTCGACCAGTGGCTCTCGAACCAGCGGTCCGAGGGCACCTGGCGGGGCCTCGAGTGGTACTCGGCCCGCATGGACACCGCCGAGCAGGGAGGCGTGCCGAAGGCCGGCCAGTGGATGACCGCCTACCACGAGGAGGACCCCAACTTCACCGGATCGGACACCGACCGGGACATGACCTCGAGCGAGATCGACCCGTTGAACCACTACTCGCGGCTGGCCAACGACATCTTCCCCGACGACCTGTTCACCCCGGGCACCCGGGTCATGCTTTTCTTCAAGGCGGCCTTCCTCCCCACCTCGCCGTATTTTGTCCAGCCCGACGCCTGGTACACCCAGCCGGATACTTCGGGGGGCGACACCTACGAGATGGAAGTCCTGCCCTCGTCGATGGTGGACGACGACACCTGGAACTGCATTCTCTATGTGAACAAGGCGCCCGACCCGGAGGCGCGGACCGCGTTCGAGTCGGCCCTGTCCGACATCTACTCGACGCCGTCGGGAAATTTCGAGAACACGACCTGGGACCGGTTCGACGTGCGCGACCCAACCGGAGATCAGGCGTCCCTGGGACGCTCGTACAACACCACCTATGGGGCGTCGGTGACGCAGATCTTCGGCTATGAGATCGTGCTCTTCCACACCGGTACCTTGAGCGCCCATTGCGTGTCCAAGGAAGATGCCGAGATCCTGAAACCCTTTCTCATCCTGCTCAGTGGCGGCCAGACCAACCTCTACCTGACCGGTGACGGCGTGTCCCAGAGCATTGCGGGGGAGGTCGCCGAGGAAGGCACCGGGCCGCTGTATCTGCTTCGACAGGACTGCGGGGTCCAGTTCACCTGCGGCACCGTGCGGGATGCGACCTGCGGCGTGACCGGCGTGGCCGATTCCACCGCCTGCCTGGCCCTGGACCCGGTGGACGGAGCCCGAGCGGCCACCGGGCTCATGCGCACCTCGGTCCATCACGCCACGGGGAACGGCTGCCGGTCCTTCCGGTCGTTCGATCTCCTGGACACCTACGCCTCCTCGGGTGAGGCTCCCCTCGGAGAGGAACGGTACGTGGGGGACCTGAAGGCCGAATCCTACGCTTCGGTGACCAATCAGCAGCCGTACTCCAGGGACTACCGCACGGTTGTCGACGGCGTCTCCGTGGACGCGCGCCGCGGGGCGGACTGCGCCGGGGCCTCGGCGGTGGAGGAACGGCTCCGCGAGGTACTGGGGTTCTTCGGATCCACGCCCGCCCAACCTTGCCAGGGTCCGGTCGCCGTGCCCGACCCGGTGCCCCCACCGCCCTTCACCATGGCGCTCCTGAACGTCTCTCCAAACCCACTGCCGGGGGCCGGCCCCGCCCGGATCGCCTTCACCCTGCCGGGGGAGATCCGCGCCCGGGTGGACATCTACGACCTCGCCGGGCGTCACGTGGCCGCGGTCTTCGACGCCAAGGGCCGTGAGGGGCGGAACGAGGCGGCCTGGGATCTGCGCGACGACTCGGGACGGGCGGCCGCGGCCGGGGTCTATTTCTATCGGCTCCGGGCCGCGGGCTTGACCTTCTCGAAACGACTGGTGGTGATCCGCCCGGCGCGGTGAGGCGCCTCCAAGACGGCCCGGCCACCTGAGCGCGTGCTCCGGCAGGCGCGACTTCGGGCTTTCCGGGGGCGACGCACGGGGGTACGATCCCGCCCGTGCCCGCCCCCGGCATCGGAACCCTGGAGGCCCGATCCATGTCGCTCGCCGGAACCGTGGAGACCCCGCTCTATACCCCCCGCGCCGCCACCGACGGGCTCACCGTCCGGGCCTTCGCCGCCGGGTCGCTCCTCGCCGTCTTCCTCTGCGGGGTGAACTCCTACCTCACGCTCTCCTTCGGGGTGATCGAGGAGGGGCCGACCATCGCCGCCCTCTTCTTCTTCGCCTTCTTCTTCCTCTCCAAGCGGAAGATCACCAGCACCGAGCTGGTGATCGTGGCCACCATGGGGAGCGCGGGGGGGAGCCTCGGGTTCATCAGCAACTTCTACGCGGCCAAGGCCATGACCGGCCCGGTCTACGGCTACTGGGAGATGGCGTTCTTCGCCATGGTGACGAGCCTGGTCGGCATCCTCTTCGTGATCCCGCTCCGGGAACTCCTGATCCTCCGCGAGAAGCTTCCCTGGCCGGGCTCCAAGGCCACCGCCGGGGTGATCGGCGTGCTCTCGGAGCGCGGGGATCCGCGCCAGCCGGTCTATCTTCTCATCACCCTGGTCGTGGCCATGGCCTACGTCATCGCCAACACCGACGGCGGGTTCGGCCTCGTCCCCGACTCCACGGTGATCCCGCTCTTCGGGCTGGGGGCCTACGGGGCGGCGGTGGCCTGGTCGCCTTTCGCCCTGGGCGGGGCGTACCTGATGGGGCTTCGCACCTGCGTCGGCTTCCTGGTGGGGGGGATCGCGCTCCTCATCATGGCCCCGCACACCCCGGACCCCGGCGCTCCGCACCGCTACGTGTGGCCGGGAATCGCGTTCCTGGTGAGCTCGGGGCTCACGCTGATGGTGGTGAACTGGAAGGTGACGGCGGCGGCGGTGGCGTCGCTCTTCACCACCCGGTCCAAGAACCGGGTGGACGACGATCCGGTGCTCGGTCCGCGGGTCTTCGCGGTCCTCGGCGTCGCGGCCCTGGCGATCTGCCTGGTGTTCCTGGGCGGGGGCATGAAGCTCGGGATCGGGCTCATCCTGATGCTGGTGGTGGTGGGGGGATTCCTCCAGAACGTGATCGCCACCCGGGCCGCCGCCCAGACCGCGTTCAACCCGGCCCGGGTCATGGGCGTGCTCCTTCAGGGGCTCTCCGCCCTCATGGGGGGCTCCAGCACGGCGGTGAACCTCACCGGCGCGGGCTTCGTGGCCGGGAGCGGATCCCAGGCCGGAAACCTCACCGGAGACATGGCTTACGGCCGTTGGTTCAAGGTTCCGTCGAGGTGGCAGTTCTGGACCCAGTTCACCACCATGATCCCCTGCGCCCTGGTCTCGGCCTGGGTGTTCACCCAGATCCAGGCCCACCAGGCCCTCACCCTGGAGGGCCCCGGACTGCCCGCCCCGGTGGCCAAGATCTGGGCCGCCTCCGCCCTCATCTTCGACGGCACCAACCCCATGCCCCCGGGGGCGGTCACCGCCATGCTGGTGGCGGCCGCGGCGGGAGTCGTGTGGGTGCTGGTGGAGAGCCGGGAGCGGATCACCCGGTTCATCCCGTCCTCGATCGGCTTCGGTCTGGGGCTGGTGCTCCCGGTGGCCTACGACTTCTCGTTCTTTCTTGGCGGGTTCTTCCTGTGGGTGGTGCTCGGCCGCTGGCTCAAGGTGAAGGACCTGACCCTGACCACGATCGCGGTGGGTTGCATCGTGGCCGAAGGGCTGGGTGGCGTCCTCAAGCCGGTGCTCCAGATCGCGGGGATCATCCCGGGTTAGCGCTTCGTCCGGACCGCCGTTCGCGTCGCGGCGGGCCTCGATTCCGGCCCCCGCGGCCCCATGGTACGATCGCGCCATGTCGGACTCCGAGCGCGACCCCCTCGCATCGCCGGACCGCCCCACCGAGATCGCGCCCGCGCCGGCCGAGCTGCGTGAGGGCGCGGTCCTCCACGGCCGTTACCGGCTCGACGGGCTCCTCGGCCGGGGCGGGATGGGAGCGGTCTACCTCGGGTTCGACGCCCAGCTCGAGCGCAAGGTGGCGGTCAAGGTGCTCACGGTCTCCGGCCGGCCGGAGCGCCAGGCCCGGTTCCTCCAGGAGGCCCGCTCCGCCGCCGCCCTGAACCACCCCCACATCGTGGCCGTCCACGACGTGGGCGAGGAGCGGGGCATTCCCTTCATCGTCATGGAGCTGGTGCCGGGGAAGAGCCTCCGCGAGGCGGGGGCCCTTCCCGCCGCGCGGGTCGTCGAGATCGGGCGGCAGCTCGCCGGGGCCCTCGGCCACGCCCACGACCACGACATCGTCCATCGCGACGTGAAGCCGGAGAACGTGCTCGGGGTGGAGCCCGCGGCCGACGGCCCCTGGACGGTCAAGCTGGGCGACCTCGGGGTGGCCCGGAGCGGGCGCTCCTCGCGCCTCACCGAGGAGGGGACGATCGTGGGCACCGCGACCTACATCGCCCCCGAGCAGGCCCTGGGCCAGCCGGTGGACGGGCGGACCGATCTCTACGCCCTCGGGGTGGTGCTCTACGAGCTGTTGACCGGGCGGCCCCCCTTCACCGGGGAAGACGTCCTCGCCGTCATCTCGCAGCACCTTCACGCACCGGTGGTGCCGCCCCGGACCTACAACGCGGCGATCCCCGCCGGCCTCGAAACCGTGGTCCTGAAGCTCCTGGCCAAGGAGCCGGACCGGCGTTACGCGAGCGCGGCGGAGCTGGACCAGGCGCTGGTTTCGGCGGAGATCGCCGAGGTGGGGATCGGCGGATCCGCCATCCTCATCGAGGGGCTCATCCGGGGCCGGCTGGTCGGCCGCGCCGCCGAGCTGGCCCGGCTCCGCGACGCCTGGAGACGGGCCCTGGAGGGAGAGGGGCGCATGGTCCTCCTCTCCGGGGAGCCGGGGGCGGGGAAGACCCGGCTGGCCCGGGAGCTGGCGGTCCAGGCGCGCCTCTCCGGCGCCGCGGTCCTGGGCGGGGGGTGCTACGAGTTCGAGGCCACCACGCCTTACCTCCCCTTCGTCGAAGCCATCCGCCGCTGGGTTCACACCGCGGCCCCGGAGGTGTTGGGCACGGTCGCGGGGGAGACCGCGCCGGTGCTGGCCAAGCTCGCCCCCGAACTGGAAACCCGCCTGGGTCCCTTCGCCCCGTCGCCGCCCCTCCCTCCTCCCGAGGAGCGGCTCCGGCTGTTCGACCACGCGGCGCGGTTCTTGGAGTCCCTGTCGCGGGAGCGCGGGCTCCTGTTGTTCCTGGACGACCTCCACTGGGCGGATCACGGCACCCTGGCCCTCCTGCACTACGCCCTTCGCCAGCTCCGCACCGAGCGGGTGCTGGTGCTGGCCACCTACCGCGAGGTGGAGCTGGACCGGGCCCACCCCCTCTCCGCGGCGCTCGTGGACTGGAACCGGGAGCGACTCGCCGAGCGGATCCCGCTCGGGCGGCTGGACCGCGCGGGGACGGCGGCGCTCCTCGCCACCCTCCTCGGCCAGGAGACGGTGACCGAGGAGTTCGCGCGGGTGGTCTACGGCGAGACCGAGGGGAACCCGTTCTTCATCGAGGAGGTGCTGAAGACCCTGATCGAGCAGGGGGAGATCCGCCGCGAGGAAGGGTCCTGGCAGCGGGGGGAGACCGGGGAACTGGCCATCCCCCAGAGCGTGAAGGCGGTGGTGGGACGCCGGCTCGATCGCATTCGTCCCGAGAGCGCGGAGGTGCTGCAGGTCGCGGCGGCCCTGGGACGCACCTTCGGCTTCGAAGAACTCGCCGCGGTGGGGGTCCAGGACGAAGACCGGGCTCCTGGACGCGCTCGACGAGGCGGTGGCCGCCCAGCTCGTGGCCCCCGTGGAAGGGGAGCGCTTCACCTTCACCCACGACAAGATCCGCGAGGTGCTCTACGAGGAGCTGAACCCGATCCGCCGCCGGCGGCTTCACCAGAAGGTCGGCCGGGGTCTGGAACGTCTCCGGGAGACCGGGGGCGAGGTCGCCGCCCAGGACCTCGCGCATCACTTCCTGGAGGCCGGCGACCTGGAGCTCGGCCTGCTTCACGCCGAGGCCGCGGCGGAGGCGGCGCGCGCGGTCTACGCCCACGACGAGGCCCTGGCCTACTACCGCCAGGCCCTGGAGTGCGCGGAGGGGCTCGGTCGCGTGACCGACGAAGCCCGTCTGGCCGAGGCCATGGGAACCGTCCAGGCCGACATCGGAGACTCGCTCCACGCCGCCGAGTCCTTCGCCCGGGCCCTCGAGCACGTGCCCGAGGAGCGCCGGCTGGATCTTCGGGCCCGGATCGGCGAGATGTACACGCGGGTCGGCGATCCGCGGGGGCCGGACCTTCTCGCCGAGCTTCAGAAGGATCTCGACCGGGAACGACACCCTGCGCTTCTCGGCCGTACCCTGGCCTGGCTCGGCCGCTACCACCATTACCGCGGCGAGCACGCGCGTTCGGTCGAACTCCTGACCGAAGCCGCGGCCCTGGGAGAGGCATCCGGAGACAGCCAGTTCCTCGGTGTCGCGTACACCTACCTGGCCGGCGCGTACCAGCACCTGGCCGAGTACACCCAGAGCGGCCGGTGGGCCCGGCGGGCCATCGATCTCGGCGAATCGCGGGGAGACCTCATCGCCGTCGCCCTGGGACACGAGTTCCTGGCCGAGAACTGCGCCGGTCAGGGGCTCTGGCGGGTAGGGATGGCTTCGGCGGCGAAGGACGAGGAGATCGGCCGGAAGGTGCACGCCCTGGAACGGGTGGCCTGGGCGAAGGCCGGTTCCGGCTGGAACCTGATGGGCCTGGGTGAGCTGGACCGGGCCGAAACCGCGACGCGGGAGGCGCTGGAGCTGGTCGTGCGGATCGATGAGAAGCGGCTTCAGGTTCTCGCCGAATCCATCCTGGCCCGGGTTCTCACCTACCGCGGTCGCGGGGAAGAAGCGTTCGAGGTGGCGGAAAGCGCGTTGATCCACGGTGAGGAGCAAGGGCTTCTGTACCTGCGGGAGGATGCCCGCCATGCGCTGGCCGTGGCCCACCTGCAAGCCGGGAACATCGAGGAGGCTCTCCACCTGGCCGGGGAGGTCGCGCGGCTCGCGGCGGGGGCGGAGAGCCGGATGTTTCCGATGATCTTCGGTCACGTCCATGCGCAGATCCTGGTGGCCGCGGGGCGGGTCGATGAGGCCGAGCCGCTGATCGCGGAGAAGCTCGCCCTGGCCCGCCGGGCCGAGGCGCCGCACTACGAGCACCTGGTCATCCGCGCCCGGGGCCAACTCCATGAGGCGCGCGGCGAGGACGCGGCGGCCCTGGCCGACCACGACACCGTCGCCGCGGGTCTGGAGCTGAACGAGAGCCGCGTCGAGCACGGGCGCACCCTGGTTCTTCGCGGCCGGCTCCGCCGGCGGATGAACGATGCCCCCGGGGCGGGGGAGGACCTGGGCCGGGCGCGGGAGATCCTGGCCGCCTGCGGCGCGGAAGCCGACGTGGCCGGCCTGGACGCGGACGCGGCGCGGTAGCGGTCCCGGCCGCGGCGCCCGCTTCGGCCCGATCCCGGACCGATCAGCGCTCCCCGAGCCCCCCGGTCAACCAGTGCACCAGGTTCAGCAGGAACTGCTTGTTGTAGGGCGCGGCCGGATCGTTCATCCCGATCGGGACGCGAGCGGGGCCGGCGAGCTGGGCGGTGAACATGGCCGCCTCCCCGAACACCGCCACCCGGCCCCGGCCGAACCGCAGCACCGCCCCCTGGGAGAGCCCTTCGGCCGAGACGTTGGGGGTGAGCTTGGAGAACTGCCAGGCCACGGTGGGGAAGAGCACCGCCGAGGGCGCGCCGAGGGTAAGCAGGCTCGTGGCGTCCGGCGGGACGCGGAACCCTTCGCCGGTGAAGGTCCGCACGAAGGGAATCGCCTCGCCGGGGGCGGAGCCTCGGGTGATCGCGTGATCGGCCAGGGTTCCGGCCACGAAGGCGTGGTCCGGCGCCGTCGCCCCCGGCTTCGCGAAATCGAAGGTGCCCTCGGAGAGATCCGGTCCGGCGAACAGGAATCCGTTCATGAGGTGGACGCCGAAGGCCTCGGCCAGGTCGCTCGCCGCGCCCGGGAAGGGCATGTGATCGGCGATCAGGAGCAGCGCGCCCCCGCCCCGCACCCAGTCCGCCACCGCCGCGACCTCCGCGGAATCGAAGGCGGAGGCCACGGGAAGGACCCAGTCGTATCCGTCCTCGTTCTCCGCGGCCAGGGCGTTGGCGATCACCAGGAGATCGGCGTCCTTCAGGGCGGCCGGGGTGAGCGGGACGTCGGAGCCGCGCACCCGGTAGCCGTCGGTCCGGAGCAGCGCCGCGACCGGCCAGTACCGCCCGTCGGCGGTGTGGAAGTTGTGGTGGGCGCCGTCGATGATCACCGCGGGGCCCTCCCCGGAGGCGAAGGCGGGGTGATCGAGCCGGCTCACGAAGCTGGAGTCGGCGACCTGCTGGGCCGAGGCGGCGGGAGCGGCGAGCAGGGCGGCGGCGAGAAGCGCGAGGGTCGTACGGGAAACGGTCACGGGACGGGTCCTTTCCGACCGGGGGGTGCTGGAATTCTAGCACAGAAGCGGCTCATCGTCCCGGCGGCCATCCCTCCACCACCGCCGACACCCGCCAGTACCCGAGGTCGCCTTCGGCGTTCTTGGGGCGGACGTCCTGCACCCGGAACCCGATCGCGTGCTTCCCGGTGGCGAGGG
>CAYRIJ010000042.1:10006-18302 GCA_964424285.1 uncultured bacterium | reverse complement strand
GGGGATGACCCCCGTATCCCGGGGCTCTCGAGCCGAAGCTCCGGAAGGCCCGGAAGCGGGGTGAGGTGAGGACGGGGCAAAAAAAACTACGGGGCCACAGGGGATTGGCCCCGTAGACGAGCCGCGAGCGGTGCGTTCCCGGAAGCTTGCACCACCCAGGCTCCAAACGGATCCGGGCGCCGGTCAGTCCATCCGTCTCGGCGGGATGCTCCCCCCCCGGCGGCCGAAGCGATCAGAAAACTTGGCGGGGGCTAGGAGCCCCCGCCCGCTTGGCTAGAGCCACTCCCAGGCGCCAAGCCATTCCCAGGCACCGAGCCACTCCCACGCACCGGTGAGCGACACGGCATGCTTGATGATGCTGAACATGTTGCGTTCCCCCTTCCTTGTTCTTCGTTGGTTCTCAGAGACTCGCGCCAACCACGTCCACCCAATACGCAACCATCGTGCCGATTGCAATGGGGTCGGGGGAATTGACTCAACTCATTGTGTTGCAACAGATTGAAAATCAGCCGAGGGGTGGGGCAAGCCGGGGGTCAGGTCACGAGGCGTAAACGAATATTGACCAAGCTCGGGCGGTCCATGCTAACTAGCTATAGATCAATGAAATAACGTGTAGTCAACTGTTGGCGACGGTACCGGTAAACGAATGGCGACAGCGGGGCGCACGAAGGGCTCAGGCGTTGGGAAGATCGAGGACGAAACGCGCGCCGCCCCCCGGCACGTTCTCGGCCTGGATGCGCCCCTTGTGATTGGCGGTGATGCGGAAGACGGTGGAGAGTCCGAACCCGTGGCCGGTCACCTTGGTGGTGAAGTGCGGCTCGAAGATACGCTCGAGGTTGGCGTCGGGGATTCCCGGCCCGTTGTCGCACAGGGTGATCAGGATCCGTTGGGAGTTGGGATCGTAGATGGTCTCCACGAAGATCTTCTTGACCCGCCGGTCCACTTCGGCCAGGGCATCGGCGGCGTTGCTCAGGAGATTGATGAACACCTGCTGCATCTGCGCGGGGTCGACGTTCACGGTGGGAAGGATCGGATCCGGGGTGAACTTGAACCGGATGGCGTCGAACCGGTTCTGGGGGCGAACGAAGTCGATGGTGCGGCGCATCAGCTCGTTGAGATCGGTGGGAACGCGGTTGGTCTCCCGGTGGGAGAACGCGGCGAGGCCGTCCACCAGCGCAGACATGTTGTCCACGTTGACGTGGATGATCTCCGCGCTCTTCAGGATGCGCTCGGTCTCGGCATGACGGGCCTTCTGGAACAGGCGATGGGCGCTCACCTTGAGCTCGTTCAGGTAGTTGCCCAGGCTCCGCCCGATCTCCTCGGCCATCTCGCCCATGGCCGCCATCCGCTCGGAGCGGATGAGATTGTCCTGGGCCCGGACCACCGCGCGGTAGCGCCGGTTGGCCTGGTGCACCAGGGCCAGACAGGCGAAGAGGACCACCAGGCCCGAAATCCCCAGGGTGCCGTAGAGCAGCACCAGGAGCGGGGTCAGGAGGATGAGGGCCAGGGTGCTCTGGATTTCCTCGGGGTAGAGGCAGTTCTCCTTCCACAGGACGAGCATCTTCCGACCGGTCATCGCGTTCATGAGCCAGGCCATGAGCGTGCTGTTCACGACGGTGTACGCGATGCCTCCGGCGAGAAAGCCGAGAACGAACCGGCGATCCGCCAGCGTATCGGCCACGGCCAGCGTCCGCGCGTGACCCGTGAGCTGGAAGGCGTCGAGCGCGTGGGTGTCGCTGATCAGGTGATAGACGAGGGCCGCCCCGGCACTCGCAAGCATCAGCTGGGACCCGTTGTAGAGGGCACGGTACCACTTGGGGCGTCTGAACAGGAGATTCCCCAGGGTTGTGCTGGCCAGAATGACCACCATGGCGACTCGCGGCTCGAGGATGATCACCGCCGAGAGTTGGGCTGTAGGCGAGAGACTCTGGACCGAGTCCCCGCTTGGAGTCTTCACCCAGAAGAGCTCGCTCAACATGCAGACGGTCATCCAGAGCACGATCTGCCAGGGGTCCAGGGAACGCAGGGTCAATGCCGGGATGATGGCGACCAGGATCGCCCCGGCGATGACAAATCCGACGATGAATTTGACTTTGGGTTTCACGGATCTGCGTCCCACGGCAAGAGAAACCGACCTCATGTGGTTTATCGGACGGGATGCGATCCGGCTTGAGGGGAACCGGGGGCCATCCCGGACGGGGGGCCGTCGCCCGGAACGGGTCAACCGGTGGAATCAGAGGGACTTGGGAGCGTCGGGCGGCGCGGCCGGGGCGATCACCAGCGGGCGGGATACCCCCGGGTGTCCACGTGAACGAAGGGGCCGTGCTCGCGGTTGGCCCGGTAGGCGGAAGCCCCGCCCACCAGGGGACCGTAGGCCTCGGAATCGTCCATCTTCTCCACCAGGGCCAGCAGCACGCGGGCGTCCCGGCTGTTCACGCGGCCGTCGTGGTTGAGGTCGTCCATCCTCCCGTCCCCATCCTTGTCGATGAAGATGTCGGCGGCGTCCCCGGCGATGTGCCGGCTGAAAGTGGTCCGGTTCCCGATCTCCCGGTTGTATTCCGGGGTGCGGAACCCGCTCATGACCTTGATGTGGTCCCCCGGAAGCCCGCGCTGCAGGAGTTCGTCGGCGATCCCCTCGAGCTTCACCAGGAGCGAGGTCTGAGTGGCGAGAAAGTGGGGGAAGGGAGCATCGAGGTGGCACTGGAGATCGGCCAGGGTGATGTGGTCGCTCAGGAGCGTGTTCTCGTTCTCGGGGGTCACCTCGATGAATCCCCGGGGCCGCTGGAACGCCCAGGGCTCAGAGGAATCATCGGCGGGATACCGGCCCACCGGGTACCCGTCGAGAACGCCGTTGACCGCCTCGTTCGCCGGACGCATCACCACCAGCTGGACCCGGTAGGGAAGCGGCTGGGGCACTGTGGGCTCGGTGACTTCCTGGAAGACCACCGGGTAGATTCCCACCTCGTCGGGGGAGGTGAGGAGGAACTTCATGTCGGATCCCAGCTCGACGCGGATCCCCGGGGAGGCCTCGATCCGGTAGCGGGGGAGGAGCTGGGGGGCGGCCCCCGCGTAGGTGGCCAGGTCGAAGGGCACCGTCTCTCCCGGAAGCGCGAACAGGCTCATGATGTGGGAGGGGGCGCGGAAGACCGCGAAGTCGGCCCGGAGGGGAGCGGGGAAGACGAGGGCGATGACCGCCGCGGCCAGGCACAGCCCGGCGAACCCGCGGAGGGGCCCGGCATTCCGGGGCATGATCGTAGATTTGCGCGCTATACTCGCCACCTTCTCGCTTTCCTGATCGAGCCCGGATATGTGGAGGCCGTCTGGGATGTTGTGGTCGTTTTTGGAGGGGACGCCGACCCGCTTCGCGCCTGCCCCCCTGCAGGCTGGGTCCTCGACCCGGGTATCGGCGTGGGATCCCGGCGACTATAGGGTTGAGTACCGGCTTTTGCAATGTCGGAGGGCTGGATGACCCAATTTCATTCCCCCTGGACCCCGGCGGGCCGGGGCCGGGCGTGGCTCCCCGCGCTGGTTCTCCTCCTCGGGCTCCTCGGCTCGCCCCCTCGAGGCCTCGCCGCGGGCCACGTGGTCCTGGTGGTGATCGACGGCCCCCGTCACACCGAGTTCCTGGACGAGCCGGGGACCCCGAACGCCCGCGTCCTGGCCACGGTGCTCGCCCCCCGGGGGGCCCGCGCCACCGCGTTCCGGAATTGCGATCGAACCGTAACCATGTGCGGCCACGGCGCGCTATTGACCGGCGACCCCCAATCCATCGCCAACAACGGCTCCGAGCATCCGACCCGCCCCACCCTCTTCGAGCGGCTGCGGAAGGCCCGTGGCCTACCGGGCGGAGCGGTCTGGATGGTGGGGGGGAAGGACAAGCTCCGAAGCCTCTGCTTCAGCACCGATCCCGGGTTCGGGGAGGCCTACCAGGCGGCCTCGGACGATACGCTGCGCGCCGACACGCTCACCTACGCGGCGGCGATCCGCGCCCTCACCCGGATGCCCCGCCCGGTCTTCACCTGCATCAACTTCGCGTCGGTGGACATGGCCGGCCACTCCGGGGATTGGCCCCGGTACCTCCGTGCCCTGGCCGGGGCGGACTCCCTGGTCGGCGCGTTGTGGAACGCGATTCAATCCGATTCGATCCTGGCCGGAGACACCGATCTCTTCGTGGCCGCCGACCACGGCCGGCACGACGAGGCCCACGGCGGGTTCTCGAACCACGGAGACGATTGTCCGGGGTGCCGGACCCTCCCCTTCGTGGCGATCGGGCCGGACATCCGGGCGGGCACGGTCAGCGATCGGCCGCACTGCCAGGAGGACGTCGCGGTCACCGTGGCCTATCTCCTGGGGCTGGGGCGGATTCCGGCGGCGGGCCGGATCATGGACGAGGTTCTGGTGGATCCTCCCGCGGGGGGGGACTGATCGGACCCGCCGGCCTCGCCCACCGGGGCGCCGCCCCCGGCGACCCCGGTTGGACCGGTCCAAGCCCCGGCGCCGTGGTAGAATCAGGGCTTCCCCGGCCCCGGAATCCCCCCATTCACTCCGGAGACTCCATGCGCCTCGGCACCGTCGCCCTCGTCCTACTGGCCGCCACCCTCGGCGTCGCCCGCCCCGCGCGCGCCCAGTACACCCCGTCGCCGGCCGACTGGCGGGACGTCCCCATCTACCAGGTCTTCACCGACCGGTTCTGGGACGGGGACCCCTCCAACAACAACGCCGAGGGGAGCTACGACCCCGGTTCCACCACCGGCACCTGGCGCCCGGGAAACGTTCACGGCGGCGACTTCGCCGGGGTTCTCCAGAAGCTGGACTACATCCAGTCCCTGGGGTTCAAGGCGGTGTGGATCAGCCCGGTGGTTCTGAACGCCAACGGCGAGTACCACGGCTACGCCGCCCGCGACTTCGAGGCCATCGCCCCCCACTTCGGAACCCAGACCGAGCTTCGCGCCCTGGCCGACGCCCTCCACGCCCGCGGCATGTACCTCATCATCGACATCGTGACCAATCACATGGGGAACATGATCTACTCCACGACCTCGGGGTATCCGACGTTTCACGCCGACCCGAGCCCCTACGTCCTCAAGTGGCGGAGCTCCACCCGGCCCGCCGCCCCCTTCAACAACCTGGCCTGGTTCCACAACAACGGGGAGATCCAGAACTACGTGGATCCCGACCAGGTGCTGGGGGAGCTGGCCGGTCTCGACGACCTGAAGACCGAGGACCCGACGGTGCGAAACGCCCTGGTGAACGCCACCCGGTGGCTGATCGACGCCACCGATTGCGACGGGTTCCGGATCGACACCGTGAAGCACGTGGACATGGGGTTCTGGCAGACCTGGACCCCGGCGGTCCGGGCCCACGCCGACAGCCTCGGCAAGGACAACTTCTTCTTCTACGGCGAGGTGTTCGACGGGAGCGACGCCAAGTGCGGCTCCTACACCGGCACCGAGGCCGGAGGCGCTTTCGCCCTCAACTCCGTCCTCTATTTCCCGATGCACTACTCCATGAGGTACGTCTTCGGGCAGGGGGGGCCGACCGATGAGATCACCAACCGCTACGCGAACCTGGGGGACTACGACCCGGCGGCCCGCGACCGGCTGGTGGGCTTCCTCGACAACCACGACGTGTCGCGGTTCCTGAGCGCGGGGGTGGCGAACCAGGACTGGTCGAAGCTCCGGACCGCGCTGGACTTCCTCCTCTTCACCCGCGGGGTGCCCTGCGTCTACCAGGGGACCGAGCAGGGGTTCGACGGCGGGGGCGATCCCTACGACCGCGAGGACATGTGGGACGGGGAGTGGGACTACGGCCCGAGCGTGGGCGACAACTTCAACATGACCCACCCCCTCTACCTCACCACCCGGCGGTTGCTGGACATCCGCGCCCACTACGACGCGCTCCGGACCGGGGGGTTCACCGAGCTGGCCAGCGAGGGCTCGCCCGGGATCTACGCCTTCCGCCGCTCCGGCGTGAGCGAGAACGTGGTGGTGGTGATCAACACCCAGACCTCGGTCCGGTCGAGCGGGGCGCTGGCCAGCGGCTGGTCGCCGGGGGAACCGCTGGCCGATCTCCTCGACCCGGCCTTCAACCAGAACGTGCAGAGCGGGGGAGTGGTGAACGTGAGCGTTCCCGCCCGCTCGGCGCGGGTTCTGGTGCGGGCGGCGGCGGTCGTTCCCGAGACCCCGTCGGTCTGGAGCCAGTCTCCCGCCCACGGCGACACCGTGAGCCTCTCCCGGCCGCCGGTCCGGCTGGGCTTCAACCGGAGCATGGATCACGCGTCGGTCCAGGCGGCGTTCACCCTGGACCCGCCGGTCTCCGGGAGCTTCTCCTGGGAGGCGGACTCGGCGGTGACCTTCACCCCCTCCGCCGACATCACCGACGGCACCCGGCTGACCGTGCGGCTGGAGCCGACCGCCACGGCCGCTTCGGGCGGCGACCACCCCGCCGCCGCCTTCGAGACGTTCTTCGTGATCGCGGGGGGAGCGCCCGGGCTCACCGTGGCCCCGGGCTATCACGCCGAGGTCCTGGTCTCGGGGAGCGCGCTCGGCACCCCGGAGGGGATCGCCCTCGGCGAGGGGGGGGCCTGGGGGAGCGACTTCTTCGTGGGGGACGCCGGCGGGCACCGCATCCTTCGCGTGACCCCGGTGGGGGGAGTGACGACGCTCGCCACCGACAACCTGCTCGGGAAACCCGAGGGGCTGGACTTCGACCACGGCGGCCAGTGGGGGGGCGACCTCCTGGTGGCCGACGTGAACGGCCTGCTCCGGGTGACCGCGGCGGGGGCGGTGAGCCAGATCGCGCCCGGGACGAGCAGCACCAACACCGGGGCGCTGACCTCGCTTCCCCCCGGGGTGTTCGGGGGGTTTCCGTACCTCGGCACCAGCAGCTCGAACCGGGTGGAACGGTACGAACCGGGTACGGGCTTCGTCCCCTTCGCCTCCCCGGTGAACGGGTTCGAAGGAGTGACCCCGGGATGGGGGCTCTTCGGAGGGGGCGAGAAGCTCCTGGTCGCCGACCCCGATCTCACCGCCTACGCGTCGAGCATCGACGGGCCGGGGGCCATCCTGACCGTGGACGCCGCCGGGACCCTGAGCACCTTCGTCCAGGACGCCGCCCTCCTCGGCGGAGCGTCCGCGCTCCTGGTGGACACCGGCGGGAGCTTCGGAGGCGACCTCCTGGTGGCCGACATCGCCCTGGAGCGGGTGCTCCGGGTGACCCCCCAGGGGGCGATCGGCGTGCTCGCTTCGGGCTTCGGCAACCTGTTCTCGAGCGACTGCCTGGTGATCGGATCCGACGGCGCGCTCTACGTGGTGGACACCGGCTCCGGCGAGTCCTTCACCGACACCAGCGGCGGAAACGCCACCGCGAGGATCCTCCGCATCGCCCCCGACACCCAGGTGGGAACGGGAGGGACGCCCCCCCCGCCGCCGGTCCGGCTCCGGGTCTTTCCCAACCCGCTCCCCGGCGCGGGCCGGGTGGAGGTGAACCTGGAGCGCGGCGGAACCGCGCGCCTCCTGGTGTACGACCTCCAGGGGCGGGAAGTCGCGGTCCCCTTCCGCGGACCGCTCGAGGCGGGAACCGACACCGTGGCCATCGATCTTCGCGGGGCGGGACTCGCCCGCGGCGTCTACTTCCTCCGCCTGGTGGTCGACGAGCGACCGGTGGCCGCGGCCCGGGTGGTGCTCCGGTGAGGTTGGTCCGCCCGACCTCCCGGCCGGACCCCCGTCCCGGGTTCCGGCTCCGGCTCCGGAAGCGGCTGGGGTCCTGGCGGAGCTGGCCCGGGCGGCTCTGGCCCGGGCGGCGCCGGCGGCCGGGCCCCGAGGTTCCCGCCTACTCGGTGCGCTCCGCCCCCGACGGCGTGCTCTACTTCACTGCCCGGGGCGACCGGCCGGGCGCGGTCCAGGTGATGGTGGAGACGGTGCGCGCCCTCACCGGGGTGTTCGGGGTGGTGCTGGTCGAGGTTCGCGGTCCTTCCCGGGAGTGGTCCGCCCAGGGACTGGACCGGGGCCGCGTCCTGGGCGCGCTCCTCCAGCTCCGCGATCTCTGGGGCCGCGGGGTGGTGGACCTGGCCGTGTTCTCGCCCACCGAGGGGGTGGAGTTGTTCCTGGATCGTTTCGGCACCCTGGAGATCCGCACCGGGTCCTGGAACGAGACCCGGGTCAAGGCCTTGCTGGAGCTGGAGGGATTCCGGCCCGCCCGCCGTCTCCCCACCCTTCCTCCGCCGGTGGCCGACCCCGCCTCCTGGGACGGGGACGCCCGCGAGCGCCTGGCCCGGGTGAGGGAGACCCTGGGGCTC
>CAYRIJ010000042.1:0-9906 GCA_964424285.1 uncultured bacterium | reverse complement strand
GAAGTGTGGGGTGGAGTGGACCGAAGTAGTTGGGTTGGTTTCCTCTGAAGTGCCGTGGATCGTCTCCACGGATCCTCCCGAGTCTCCGCCGAATTTCCTTCGTTCCCGTCGGGTTGAAGTCCATGCGCGTTACCTGTGCCTCCAGCACGGGGAGCGCTTACGTTAGCTAGGTCCCTGTGGGGGCCGCTGTCAGTGAGCCCGACTTCGAGCGGGCGAAGCGAGGAAAAATGTCCAAGAAGCTCTACGTCGGTAACCTTCCTTTCAATGCGACCGAGGAAGACATCCGCGACCTGTTCTCTCAGTACGGCACCGTCGAGTCGGTGAATCTCATCACCGACCGCGACACCGGCCGCCCGCGCGGTTTCGGTTTCGTGGAGATGGCTGCGGAAGGGGCCGACGCGGCCGTCAGTGCACTCGACCAGAAGGAGTTCGGCGGTCGGAATCTGACCGTGAACGAAGCTCGTCCGCGCGAGTCGAACCGCGGCGGCGGCGGCGGCGGCCGCTCGCGCTGGTAGATCCAACCCGAGCCGCGCCGGGTTGCGCCTGATCGGCGTTTGACCGGAGCGCGGATGAGGGTGGAACCTTGGGCCGGGGCCCGGCGGTTTCGCCGGCCCCGGCTTTTTTCTAATCTCGTTCCAGGGTGCCTGGAGGGGCCCCGGGAAAGGGCGTCGCGCCGTCTTTGCGGGCACCACGGGTGTCGACCGTCGTTCCGGAGGAACTTCGGATGCGAGCACCGGGTATTCCCGTGCAGGAGCGAGCGCCCAGGCCTCGAGCCCGCCCCCCCCAACGGGTACTTGAAAGAACAACGCATTTGAAATCATCCAACTCATCGCTCTCCGAGAACCTGTCCGCCCGCTCCGTGGCCCGGTACCAGGGCCCCGATCTCCGCCGGAGCCTCTGGCAGGTGGCGAACTCCTTCATCCCTTACATCGCCCTCTGGGTCCTGATGGTGAAGAGCCTCTCGGTCTCCTACTGGCTGACCCTCGGGTTGGCGGTGGTCGCGGCCGGCTTCCTGGTTCGCATCTTCATCATCTTCCATGATTGCGGCCACGGATCGTTCTTCCCTTCCCGCCGCGCCAACGATCTGATGGGGTTCGTCGCCGGGGTCTTCACCCTGACCCCGCACTATCAGTGGTGGCACGAGCACGCCATCCATCACGCCACCGCCGGCGATCTCGACCGGAGGGGGGTGGGCGACGTGTGGACCATGACCGTGGAGGAGTACCGCGCGGCGCCGCGATTCACCCGGCTGGCCTACTGGTTCTTCCGGAACCCGTTCTTCATGCTCTTCGTCGGCCCGTTCCTCATGTTCGTCATCGTGAACCGCTTTCCCCATCCCAAGGGCGGCCGGCGGGAGAAGATGAGCGTGCTGTGGACGAACCTGGCCCTCGCGGTCGCGGTCACCGCCCTCTGCCTCACCATCGGTTGGAAGGCCTATGTCCTCGTGCACCTGCCGGTGTTCCTGATGTCCGGGAGCGCGGGGATCTGGCTCTTCTACGTCCAGCACCAGTTCGACGGGGTCTACTGGCGGCGTCATGACGAATGGGACTACGCGCGGACGGCCCTGGAGGGAAGCTCCTACTTCCACCTCCCCCGGATCATGCAGTGGTTCTCCGGGAACATCGGGTTCCACCACATCCATCATCTGAACGCCCGGATTCCCAACTACCGGCTCGAAGCCTGCCATCGGGAGAACCCCGAGTTTCAGAAGGCGCCGACCATCACCTTCCGGTCGAGCTTCCATACCCTGGGCCTGCGTCTGTTCGACGACGAGAACGGCTGCATGGTGGGGTTCAAGGCGGCCCGGCGGCCGGCGACCCCGAGCGGGGCCACGATCTCCGTTCCTTCCTGATCGAAGCCCGATCGAGGCCCCCGGTGCCCGGGCGCGGCGCGGACCGCCCCGGTGGAGGGCGTCAGGATCCGGCCGGCTCCCATCCGAACCCGGGACCCTCGCCCGGGTAGAGGGTGCCGTCCCGGAGGATCACCGCTCCCTCGCTGGGATCCCCGATGAGCCCCAGGTGCCCGTCCAGGTCGGCGTACTCCACGTTGGGGCGGGACAGGGCGAAGTGAAGTCCCGCCGCGATGCCCAGGGCGGCCTCGTCCATGCAGCCCACCATGACCTCGAGCCCGGCCGAGCGGGCCACCCCGTTGATCTGGAGCGCCTCGGCGATTCCCCCCACCTTCATGAGCTTCACGTTCACCATGTCCGCGAGCTCGCGACGGGCGAGGTTGTACACGTCGCGCAGCGTCATCAGGCTCTCGTCGGCCATGACCGGGACCGCGGCCTCGCGGGTCACCCGGCCCATGAGGTCGGGCTCGCCTCGGGGGGTGGGTTGTTCCAGGATCTCCAGCCGGGCCGCCTTGGTTCCGTCCACGAACCGGAGCGCCTGGTCCACCGAGTAGCCCTGGTTGGCGTCGAAGCGGAGTTCCACCCCGTCCCCCAGGGCCTCGCGGACCTTCCGCACCCTGGCGATGTCGAGCTCCACGTCGAGGCCTCCCTTGATCTTGATCCGGCGGAAGCCCTCGGAGGCGCGGGCCCGGGCCCGGGCCACGGTTTCCGCCTCGGGGAGGATCCCGATGGTGACCGAGGTCTCGATGCGGTCGCGGTATCCCCCCAGGATCTTCCATACGCCGATCCCCGCCGCCTTCCCCAGGAGGTCGAAGAGGGCCATGTCCACCCCGGCCAGGGCCGCGGGCCGGACCGCCAGCGGCTCCCGCAGACGCTCGAGGAGCCGGGTCCAGCACAGGGGATCCTCGCCCCGGAGCGCGGGAGCGGCGATCCCGCCCACCGCCTGGAGCACCGATTCCGGGGTTTCGCCGGTCACCGGCTGGTCGGGGGCCGAACAGCCGAGGCCGACGAGGCCGGTGTCGGTCTCGACCCGGAGCATGACGTTGACCGCGGTATCCACCGATTCGTAGGCGATGGAATAGGGTTCGGAGAGGCGCATGGAAACCGCCTCGGCCTCCACCCGGATGATCTTCACCGCCGCCTCCTCACAACCGGGAGTGGTAGATCTCGTCGAGGCTCATCCCCTTGATGTCCTCCACCAGCTCGACCAGGTTCTTGATCATGACCGCCCACATCTTCTCCCCCTTCTCCCGGCTCGCCTTGGTGGGGTCGCCCATCACCCCGCTGGAGGAGATCTTGGCCGTGCGGGCGTACCACCCCACGCTCCGGCCCGAGCTGAACTCCAGGTAGTCGTTGGAGAAGCGGGGGATGAACTTCTTGGCCCGCTTGAGGTCCACCAGGCCCGGCCGCACGGCCAGCGTGGTGCTGGTCTCGATCTCCCCGGCATGGACGTCGTTCTCGGTCTCGCTCATCGCCTCCAGCTCCTGATCGCTCGACTCCCCGGTATCCACACAGGTGAAGATGTGGGCGTCGCGGTTGATCATCTGGGCGGCGAAGTGGAGGCTGGGGGCGTTCCCGCCGTGGCCGTTCACGATCACCAGCTTGTTGATGCCGTTCCGGGCCGCGTTCATGCCGATCTCGAACACCAGCCGGGAGAGGGTCTCGGGGCTGATGCTCAGGGTCCCCCGGAAATCGTCGTGGTGGTAGGACACCCCGTAGGGAATGAGCGGAAGCACCAACGGCTTGGGATCGCTGCACGCCTTGGCCACCTCCCGGGAGAGGTACTCCGCATCGAAGGCGTCGGTGTCGAGCGGCAGGTGGGGGCCGTGCTGCTCGATGGAGCCCACCGGGAGGATCGCCACGTCCACCGTCTTGAGCAGGGTTTCGGCCTGGGGCCAGGTGAGCTCGCCCAGGAGATAGCTCCGGGGTCCGGCGTCCTTGCCCGAGGCCTCGGCGATTCCCGTCCCCGGCGACTCGAACCGGTAGGGCCGCATGAGCGCGGGATCGGCGAGGAGATCGTAGTCGAGCCACATCCGGCCGCTCTTTCGCACCGCCCCCCGGGCGTGTTCCAGCAGGATGCGGTACAGGGGCTCGCGCAGGTCCACCGGGATCGCGGCCACCGGCGACCGGTCGGGATCGAAGCGGAGCTGCATGATCTCGGGGTGTTCGCGGGCCGGGGGAAGCCCGGGAGCGGGTCCGCCGATCTTTCCGCCGGCTTCCAGGAGAAAGGCCAGGTGTTCGGCGTCGTCGCTCTCCTGGTGCACGCCCTTCTCCGCCACCCACTTGAGGCACCGCTGGATCTGCTCCGGGGAGTAGCCGCAGCGGCCCGGGTCGGCCTCGAAGGCGGTGAGCATCGACACGATGCGCCGGCACTTCTCGCACTGTCCGCAGGGGTGGACGCGGTCCCCCTCCTTGTGGGCGGCGTGACAGGAGACCTGGTCCTTCTGCAGGTCGGGATAGCGCTCGATCAGGGTCTTCTCGATCAGCATCTCCGAAAGGGGACGGAGGAGGGAGAACTGGGAGAGCCCCCAGCCCTTCAGCCGGTAGTAGCGGGACAGGGCCTGGTCGAAGTAGGCGCTCTGGTCGTAGAGGCCGTCGTAGTGGGGAATCCCCCGGGTGGTGACCTTCCGCGAGGTGTCGTACTCGTCCCCGATGGCGATGCGTCCGATCCCGCGTTTGCGAAGGAGGGGGAGCGCGCCGAACAGGAACACCGCCACCGTCCAGAGCCGGACCGGGTACTCGTCCGAGCGGAGCTTCTGGAAGTCCTCGCGAATGAAGGGGAGCCGGCGGGCCATCCAGGCGAAGAGCCGGTCGGAGTTGGTCCAGACCCGGGCGGTTTCCGAGTAGCGCGCGGCCTGGGCCTGGTACGCGTTCAAGGCGGTGAACCAGTGCTTGCCCGATTCGTTCACGAAGATCGGGTGGGGTTCCTTCCCCATCTCCCGGAGGAGCCCGAAGGAGAGGAGGCTGTCCTTGCCGCCGCTGGAGAGGACGGCGTGGCGCGCGGGGTCGCTCCTCCAGGGCTCGGCCCGCGGGGCGCCCTTCCGTCCGGGCTCCTCGGCGTCCGGGAACTCGAGTTCCGCGGCCAGGTAGCTCTCCCGCTCCACCGTCGGGAGCTCCGCCGCCGCCCCGGTCAGGAAGGGGTTGGGCTCCAGGAACTTCTTCACGTAGATCTCGCGCGCGGTGTTCCGGGCCATGTCGGTGAGGAACCGCCGGTCGTGGCGGTCGAAGGGGCCGGCGAAGACGATCTTCCGGGCGAAGAGGCCGTAGTTGAGGGCGAGCTGGGCGGTGAGCATGGCGGCCAGGTTCAGCGAGCCGGGCTCGGAGGGGGAGAACACGTCCTCCTCGTAGCGGTAGATGAACTCGAAGGTCTCCACGGTGTTTCCCGCCCGCACCGTATAGGGCGTGACCACGCGGCGCGGCTCCACCTTGGGGGGACCCACCTCGAGGCGATCGAGCACGACGAGGGTCTTCAGGGGATCGGATTCGGGGGCCGCGGAGTCCCCGCCCCGCCGTCCCGGCGAGGCGGGGCGGGAGAGCTTCCGGCGATCGGTCCCGTGGCGGCGGTCCTCGCTCATCGGCGTCCCTTTCCGAGGACCGGGAACCGGTCCATGAGCGCCCGCGCCACCGCGCCGGCCCCGTCCCGGAGGACGTCCACCGCGGGGAGGCCGGTGGTCCGGGTGATCTCGGCGCAGGCGGCGGGGATCGCGTCCCCGGCCAGCCCCTCGTGGTTCACGGTCACCGCGGCCACCGGCTTTCCGGAGATGAGCTCGATGGCCTGGATCTGGGCGGCCACCGGGTGGAGCGGGTAGCCCGGAAACCCGTCGTACTCCTTCCGCGCGGGGGCGTGCTGGAGGATCACCGCGTCCGGGCGTCCGGCGGCCAGGATCTCGTAGCCGCCGGGGTAGGCCGGGTTCATGAGGCTCCCCTGGCCTTCGATCAGGATCACCTCGGCCCCGGTCTCCTTCCACGCCGACCACACCGCGTGCTCGATCTCCCCGGCCACGAAGTCGTTCACCAGGGAATCGAGGATGATGCCGTAGCCCACCCCCTGCATCCAGGCGGTCTGGCCGGTCCCCACCATCTCCACCGAGCGGCCGGCCTCCCGGAAGGCGTCGGCCAGGACCCAGGCGGTGGTGCGTTTCCCCACCGCGGAATCCGTGCCGAGCACCGCGATCTTGAACGCGGTCACTTCCTCGATCTTGCCGCTGAAGAAGTGGAGCTCGTCCCGGGGCGGGGGCTTGCGGACGTCGCGGATCCGCGCGTTGTGGGCGATGGCCGTCGATTCCGCTTCGGGGTCCTCGGAGAGGAAGTCGTGGAGGCCGCAGTCCACGTTGAGCCCCCGCTCCAGGGCGGCCAGGACGTCCCGGCGGGCGGCCGGGCTCAGGCGCCCTCCGTCCGGGGCCAGGCCCACCACGAGGTGGGTGGCGGGTCGGCCGGTCTCCGCCGCGCGCGCGACGGCCTCGGGGATCGATGCGAGAACCGGGATCTGGTTCGGACGTCCGTCGAGGATCTCCCCGGCGTCCCTCCCCGCATTCCCCGAATCCACCACCGAGAGCACCCGGTAGCGGCGGGTGCGGCGGACCAGCCCGTGGGCGGTCTTGCCGTTGGGGGTCCCGAAGGACCCCTCGCAGTAGACGATCGCGTTTCCCTCGGGGAAGCCGCTCATTGTTTTCTCCCGGTCAGGACGACCACGTAGCGGTCGGGGGTGAGAGGCTCGCGGGCGTGGCGATCGAGGAGACCCAGGAGGCCGGCGGTGGAGGCGGGGAGCACGTTCAGCCCCTCGCTGTCCCGGACCCGGCGGGCCTCGGAGAGCATGGCCTTGTCGCTCCCGTAGGACGCCCACCCCCCGGTCTCCCGCACCGCCTCCAGGGCGTAGTCGCCGTCGATGGAGTGCCAGTTGATGAGGGGTTCGTTCACCGGGGTCTCCTTCACCGATTCGGGCTTCAGGTCCTGGCAGGCGGGGAGGTTCTTCTGCCAGGCCTGGATGATGGGGTTCTTGTTGTACGAGGACCCGGCGATCATGCGCGGAATGCGCGAGGTCTTGCCGCGGCGGTGGAGGCTCACGAAGCCCCGGTAGATCCCGGCCAGGGTGGTGCCGTTGGAGACCGGCACCGCCACCGCGGCGGGGGCGTCGCGCAGTTCGTCGTAGATCTCGTAGGCGATCTCGCCGTAGCCGCGGAGCTGGAGCGGGGTGTTCGGCCCGCCGGGATTGGCGTCGTAGTACTCGTGTTCCTCGGCCTGGCGCTGGGATTCCTGCACCGCCGCCTCGTAGTCGCCCTCCACCCGCACGATCTCCGCCCCCTGATCGGTGATCTCCTTCACCCGCCGGGAGTGGTAGCTCACCGGGATGTGGATGATGCAGCGCAGGTTGGCGAAGGCGGCGGCCACCGCCACCGCGGCGCCGAAGTTGCCGCAGGTGGCCACGGTGATGGCGTCGAAGCCCCGGCGCATCGCGTCGAGAACCTGGGCGAAGGCGATGCGGTCCTTCTGGCTCCCGGTGGGGTTCCCCCCCTCGAACTTCAGGAAGATCTGGCGGAGGCCCACCTCACGCTCGATGTTCCGGGCCCGGGTGAGCACGGTGTCCCCGACCTCGGACTCCATGATGTCCTCGTAGGCCTCCAGGCGGTCCTCCAGGGGGAGGCTCGGATCGGCGGCGGTCCGGCGCTGGGCCTCGAGCCGCGGATCGATGATCGGGCTCTGGGAGAAAGCCTCGTCCAGGAGGTTCATGGCGGCCTGGGCGCCGCCGTTTTCGGGCCGGGCGCCGGGGTCCGGCTCGGAAGGGGGACCGGAAGGGGTCATGACGGGTCGCTCCTTGTGGTTCGGGGACCGCCTCCAGTGTACGAGGCCGCCTCCCGGGGCGCCAGAGTGGACGGAACGGGGCATTTGACCCGAGCGGTTGGAACCGGGCACCTCTTTCTTGTTCGGGGCGCGCGAAATCGCTACAATCAAACCTCGTCTCGACCATCGAAAACCCTACCCGTCCCGAAAGCGAGGTCCCCCCATGACTTCCTTGCGCTCGGGTCTCCGGCTCTCGTCCGTGCTCCTCCTTCCGTGCCTCCTGGGACTCCTGGGCGCCGGTTCGGGCGCCTCGGCCCAGACCTGCCCCCCCGAATCGCCGCTTCAGTGGTACTCGGGCGGAGGCCAGGCTATCTGCCCCTGCTTCGTGGCGGGGGAGGAGGCCGGGGTGGTGCTCGACGCCCCCGCCGGCGACTATCCGATCGAGATCCTGAAGGTCGGGATCGGCTGGGCATCGTATTTCGGCGTCTCCGGCCAGACCCTGGAGCAGGCCATCAACGTCTACGGCGCCGGGCTCCCCAATCCGGGAACGAAGCTCTACGAACTCCTCGGCCCGGTCCTCACCGACGGGGCCATCAACGAGTTCAACCTGGAGTCCCAGGTCGGAAACGTGATCCTGAACTCGGGGCCGTTCACTGTGACCCTGGAATTCGCGACGGACAACGCCAACGATCTGAACGCGGGGAGCGTGGTCCACGACGCGAACGGATGCACCGGGGGCGGGAAGAACGTGATCAAGGCCATCCCCGGCGGCTGGCAGGACATCTGCACCCAGGGCCTGGGCGGGGACTGGATCTTCTACGTGATCTACCGGAAGACGGACTGCGGGCAGACCGGGGTCGGCGACCCCCAGATCGCCGCGAACGTTCCCGCCTTCCTCATGAACCCCGAACCGAATCCCTTCGCCGGCGCCACCTCGGTCCGGTTCTTCCTGGCCGCGGACGGTCCGGCCGCGGTGACGGTCTACGGGATCGACGGGCGCCGGGTGGCGGTGCTGGCCGACCGGGAGTTCTCCGCCGGTACTCACGCCCTGAGCTGGGACGGCCGGGACTCGGGCGGGGGCGCCGCGCCCTCGGGGATCTACTTCGTGGAGCTTCGGGCCGGCGACGTCCGCACCACCCGGAAGGTGCTGCTCAACCGGTAGCGTTTCGGGCGAGCACCGGACCCGGCCGCGGCCAACCCGCCGGGTCCGGAGCCCGACCCCGGCGCGACGGATCAGGCCGGGCTTCCCCCGGGCGGCTCCAGGAACCGGCCCTCGGCGCTCGCGCGCACCACGCCCTCCTGGATGATCTCCGCGGCGAGGACGTAAAGGCGCTTCCGCCGGCGCAGGAGCCGCGCCGTCACCCGGATGGGTCTCTCGATGCTCACCGGGTGGCGGTAGCGGATGTCCAGGCGGGCGGTCACCGCGCGGACGCGGCGGGCGAAGAGGCAATGGGTCATGGCGGCGTCGACCAGCATGGCCACGATGCCCCCGTGCATCCGCCCCGGGTAGCCCTGGTAGCCCGACGGGTCCGGGAACCGCGCGGTCACCGACCCGTCGGCGCGGGTCCGGAACCGGAGCCCCAGCCCCCCGCGACCCGGTTCACGGCACGCGAAACAGGCGGGGTGGCACGTCCGGGCGAAGTCGAGCGTCTTCTCCCCCGCGCGAACTTCCCCCGCGTCGCCTGCGGCTGCCCCCCCGGCGTCCGGGGCTGCGTCCTGGATCATGCTTCAATGTTCAGGGCACGCCCCGCCCGAACGCAAGGGCTGGAGTCCCCCGGCGGCCAGCCGGCCCGCCGCCTCCTCGATGGTCGGCGCGTCGGTCACGTAGACCGCGAGACGGTGGCCGTTCAGGTCGTCCACCAACCGCGGGCCGATCCCCCCCACGATCAGCGCCTCGCAGTCGCCGAGGGCGCCGATCAGGCTCCCATGGTCGTGGTGGCCGTGGTGCTCGTCCCCGCCCCCCGCCGTCCGCTCCGCGTGATGGTGGGCCATGGGGTTCAGCCGGTATTCGACCCGGCGAAAGACCCCCTCTTCGCGGGCCAGGATCACGAATCCCCTCACCCGTCCGGGGTGGCCCGCTACTCCGCGCTCGTCATCCGAGGCCACGGCGATTCTCATGGTTTCTCCTTCTCAGCGGCGGCCGCCCGGGTCTTCCGCCCGGTGCCGTCGCGACGCCGGCGGCGGGCCTGGACCCGCCGCCCCCCGCCTCCGCCCCCGGAGGCTCCCGCACCGCCTCGACCCGGACCGCGCGCGCCCCGCCCGGGGCCGCCGTCGGCCCG
>CAYRIJ010000041.1:4038-18740 GCA_964424285.1 uncultured bacterium | reverse complement strand
CACGGCGAGGGGGGCCGTCCGCTTTCAACCGATCCGGAAGGCGCCCCGGGGCCGGCCCCGGTGACGCCACGTCCCTCGAACCGGAGCTTCGGCCCCACCGATTGCCATCGGGAACCGGTGGGGCCGTCGCCTCAGTGCAGAAGCAGCATCTTCCGGGTCTGGGTGAACCCCGGAGCGATCAGACGATAGAAGTACATCCCGGACTTCACCGCGGCTCCCGAAGCGTCCCGCCCCGCCCAGTCGAAGCTGTGGACCCCGGCGCCGAACTCTCCTTCGGCGAGGGTGGCCACCAGCCGACCGTTCACGTCGAAGACCTGAAGGCTCACCCGGCCCGGGGCCGGCCGGGGGGCTACTCCCCCCGGACCTGCGGTTCGCCCGTCGAGACCTCGGCGGCCAGCGCGTCCGCGCCGTAAACCGTCCGGAGCGCTTCCACCAGCCCCCGGGCGTCCACCGAGACCGCCCGGCCTTCGCCGTCTTCCGGATAGAGGACGTCCCACACGAACGAGTAGCGGTTGCCGTCGAAGATCACCCCCACCCACTCCCCGTCCCGGTTCACCACCGGGCTCCCGGAGTTCCCTCCGATGATGTCGTTGGTGGAGGTGAAGTTGAGCGGCGTGGAGAGATCCAGACGGTTTCGGGCCTGGAGCCAGCTGTCCGGCAGATCGAAGGGAGGAAGCGGTCCGCGCTCGGCCCGGCGATCGTAGAGGCCGGCGAAATCCGTGAACGGGGCCACCGGCGCGCCTTCCAGGTCGAAGCCCTGGATCCGGCCGGCGGAGAGCCGGAGGGTCCCGGTGGCGTCCGGGTAGACGTCCTCCCCGTACACCGCGAAGCGGGCCCGGGCGAGCCGGGCGTAGGCGTCGTGCAGGACCGCCTCCACCTCGTTCTCGTAACGCGCCCGAACCTCGCGGGCGGGGCCGTCCAGGGCCAGGG
Source organism: uncultured bacterium (assembly GCA_964424285.1). GTDB lineage: Bacteria > Eisenbacteria > RBG-16-71-46 > JABDJR01 > JABDJR01 > CAVSKL01. Next base: position 17,810 of record CAYRIJ010000041.1, on the reverse strand, counting down.
CCAGCCGGATCATGGGATCCTTCGAGCCCCCGATCGCCGCCCGACCCCCGTCGGCCAGGGCCCGCCGGACCGCCGGGTCGCCCAGGCGGCTCCCCTCCACCAGCTCCCGCGCCCGATTCGCCGGGGACTCGCCGCCGAGCATGGTCCGGACCGCGGGATCGTCGCCGCCCAGGATCTCGGCGGCCAGGGCCAGGTGGCTCTCCACCCGCCCGATCTCCAGCTCGTTCACGATGGGCGCACGCGAATACAGGGCCAGCTCCAGGTTGGGGAGGTTCGACTCCCGGTATTCCCTCAGGCGCTCGCCGTCGGGCCTGCCCCGCTCGTCGGCCATGCGCACCAGGGTGCGGGCGATACGGAAGAGTTCCGATCCCCCCAGAGAGGAGCGGCGTCCCCCCTCCACGAGCTGGTAACGGTCGTAGATCCCGGTGTCGACCTCGCGGGCGGCGGCGATCCGGTCCCAGGCGTCACCGACCTCGCGCTGGAGCTTCGGGTCCGCGGCCACCGCGTCCCGGAAGGCCTTCTCCCGCTTCACGACCTGGGCGAAGACCCGAGGATCCTCCAGGGCGCGAAGCTTGGCCCCGGTCCCCTTGCGCCAGTTCTGGACGCCCAGGAGCTCGCGCTCGGCCAGGCGCGCCTCCCGTTCTCCCCGGTTGGAATAGATCGAAAGCTCGACCTCGCGGGTCCGGGCCGAGCGCATCTGCCGCGGATACTGCACGTCGCGGAGGAACGCGAGGTCGGCCACGGTGTCCAGGCGCTGGGTGCGCCCCGGGTGGCCGATCACGAAGACCGGGTCGCCGGCCGAAACCCCGGCGGCCGCCATCTTCAGGTATTGCTCGGGGTGGTACGGCTTTCCGTGGTCGTAGACCCGGAGCAGGGTGACGTCGAGGCAGTAGCGGGGGAACTCGAAGTTGTCCTCGTCCCCCCCGAAATCGGCGGCCTGTCCCCCGGGGGCGAAGACGATCCGGACGTCGGTGAACCGCTTGTAGCGGTACAGGTGGTAGCGGCCTCCCCCGTACAGGGTCACCACCTCGGAGGTGAGGCCGGTTTCGGCGAAGGACTCCCGCTCGATGGCCGCGATCTCCGCGTTCCGCGCGCCTTCGGCCGAGACGGCGTCGGCCGCCCCCGCCGCCGCGTCTTCCACCCGCCCGGTCACGTCCACGATGTCCTGGAGGGACATCACCGCCACGTCCGGGCACTCGAGTTCCTGATCGGGGGTGCGGGCCAGGTAGCCGTCGACCAGGAGGTCGTGCTCCGGGGTGCTCAGCTTGGCCAGCTGGCTCCGGGCCACGTGATGGTTGGTGAGAATGAGCCCGTCGGAGGAGATGAAGCCGGCCGAGCCCCCCCGGCCGAACTTCACCGCCGCCCGCTGAAGGTGCTCCACCCATGCCGGAGTGGGGGTGAACCCGTACTCCGCCTGGATGCGCGCGGCGGGAAGACGGTTCAGAAGCCACATCCCCTCGTCGGCCCGGGCGGGACCGACGGCAACGGCCGCGGTGAAGATCGTCAATACGGCAAGGAACCGTCCGAAACGTCGTTCCATGGCGCCATCGTCCTCTCGGTTCGGGATCGCCTTCGGGAGCCGCCGGGGCGCGGCCGGGACCGGGGTCCGGTTCGCCACCGTGGCGGGAGGCGCGGGCGGGGCCGGAGTCCCTTCAATCTCATACCCGATCCGGAAAGCGAGCGGAAGCCCCGGAATGGAGATGAATCAATTCGCCGGCGGGCCGGGGAAGAACCGGCCGGCCAGCGGCGCATGGGGATTCTCCCTGATTCGGCGCGCCTCATCCGGTAGACTGGGAGCACGCTCTTCCCCGCCCCCAACCGGGCCAGCACACCCGCATCCGGAGGCCGACCCCATGAAGTGGACCTTGATCGGAGCGTATCTCGCCCTCGCGCCGCTCCTTTTCGCCTCCCCGGCCCGATCCGAGACCGTTCGGATCGAGGCGGAAAGCATGACCGGCTTTTCCGATCGGGGGGGAACGGCCATCCACGTCACCAACTGCTCCGCCGCGTCCCAGCGGCTGGCGGTGGACGGGCTGGACCGGGAGGGGGAGTGGATCCGCTTCCGGCTGGATCTCACCCACAGCTTCTGCTTCGTGGACTCGATCCGGAGCGCCGGAGCGGTGGGCAAAACGCGGACCTTTTCGATCGAGTTCGCGCCCTATCCCCCCGCGCTGACCGCGTGCGAGGACACGGTGACCACGATTCCCGGGATGGGCGTCGGGTGAAGCTCGGCTCTATACGACTGGGTCCAGTCGTCCGAGGTGCGCTGCCTGGTTTCGGGAACCTACACCGTCACCGTCCGCCGGATCGGAAACGGCACCTGCCGGTTCGATCTCCTGGAGCTCTTCGAGCGGGACCGGCCGCAGACCGCGGTCGAGCCCGTGACCTGGGGGAGGATCAAGGCGCTCTACGCGCCCTGAGTACCCGCGGGCAGGATGCCGTCCCGCTGGATTCCCTCCAGCACCTCGCCCAGATCCAGCGACTCGCCCGCCTTCATGGCCGCCTCGACCGCCTCGTCGGCAAGGTCGCCGCGGACCAGGGGAAGGCACTCGGCGATGTCCCGGTCGATCTCGAGCTTCTGCCAGACGCCGGTCTGGGCCCGGGCCAGGCCGGCCCAGGCCAGGGCCTCGTCCCGGCGGCCGGCGCGGGCCCGGAGCACGGCGCAGGAGATGAGAAGCGGCACCGGCCGGGTCCCAAGCTTGAGGGCCAGGTCCAGCGACTTCCCCAGGAGCGCCGCCGCTTCCTCGTCCCGACCTTCCCTCAGCGCCAGGCGCCCCTGCTCCAGGAGAACGGTGGTGGTCATGGGATCGTCACGGGACTCACGGGCCGCCCGGAACGCCGCATCGAGGGCCTCGCGGGCCTCGTCGAACTTCCCCCGGCGGGTGAACTCCCCGCCGATGTTCGATCCCACCATGGCCATCCACTTGGGCTGTCCCAGCCCGCGGAAGATCTCGAGGGATTCCCGGTAGCGCTCCATGCTCTCCTCGAACTCGTTCCGGAGGTCGTGGGTGATGGCGAGCCCGTTCAGCGCCGCGGCCTCGGCGCCGCGATCGCCCAGCTCCCGGGCCAGGGAGACGCTCTCGGAGAAGTAGCTCTCGGCCCGGTCGGGCTCGTTGACGTTGAGATTGCCCATCTGCCGGAGGACGAACATCAGGGCGGGGCGGTCGTCCAGCTCCCGCACCAGGGGAAGCGCCTCGTTCAGGTAGGTCTTGGCCGCGTCCAGGTCATCGGTCCAGAGCGACAGCCGGGCCAGCTCTCCGAGCGCGGTGGCCTGAAGCGGCCGGTCCCCCGTCTTCCGCGCACCCTCCAGGGCCTGGGAGAGCCGCTCCCGGCCCTCGGCGAACCCCCCCCGCTGGGACAGGAGGCTCCCGAGCTGGACCTCCACCGGGAACGCGGCCACCCGATGCTCCTCCCCCCGGAGAAGCTCCAGGGCCTTGCGAAGCACGGCGATCGCCTCGTCGTAGGCCCCCAGGCCGGCAGCGGTCCGGGCCGCATCCTGAAGATGGCCGGCGGCCTTGGCCGGCTCCCCGGCGTGGCCGTAGTGTTCGGCCACCCGGAGCGTGTACTCCGAGGCCCGCTCCCCCCCCGCCTCCACCAACCATTCCGCGGTCTGGGCGTGGAGGGCGCGGCGCTGGCGGGGGACCAGGGTCTCGTAGGTCACGTCCCGGAGGATGGCGTGGCGAAAGACGTACTCCACCGTATCCGCGAAGGAGGACTGCTCGCGGCGGAGGATCATCTCCCGCTCGCGAAGCTCCTCCAGCATGGTCTCGATCTCGTCGTCCTTCAGGTTCATGTCCCGGCTCAAATACACCACCGCGCGGTCCCAGAAGATCCGCCCCACCACCGAGGCCCGTTGCAGGAGCTGGTGGAGGACCGGGGGCAGGGTGTCGAGCCGTGACTGGAGCACCCCGGTCAGGGTGGGCGGCACCCGGAGCCCGGCCAGGCGCGAGGTGTCCACCGACCACTCCTCGTCGCCCTTCAGGATCACCCGGTCGTCGATGAGGGACTTGATCAGCTCCTCGATGTAGAACGGGTTGCCGTCCGCCCGCTCCACCACCAGGTCCCGCAACTCGGCCGGCACGGTGGGCAGCTTCTTCAGGAGCTCCTTCACCAGGCGGCGGCTGGACAGCTGGGAGAGGGGTTCGAGCTGGACCCGCTCGTGGAAGCGCTGGCCCTCCCCCCACTGGGGGCGCCGTTCGTAGAGGCTCGGCCGGGCCATGCAGATCACGAAGAGCGGAAGCCGGGTGTTGTCCCGGACCAGCTGGTTGATGAGATCCAGCGACCGGTCGTCGGCCCAGTGGATGTCCTCGATCTGGAGCACCACCGGGTTGGATTCCGAAGCCGCGGTGAAGAACTCGCCGAGGTACCCCAGCGCCCGGTCCCGGAACTGCTCGGGGTTCTCCAGCGCGGCCGCCACCGCGGGGTACTCGGAGAAGTCGAAGCCCACCAGCTGCCCCAGGAAGGCGGCCTTGTCCGCGCTTCCCTCGCCCAGGAAGACGTCCACCCCGGCCAGGAACTTCTGGTGCACGCTCTCCAGGGGATCGGAGTCCAGGATCTGGAAGCGGAAGGAGAAGAGGTCGCGGGTGAGGGAGTAGGGCTGGAGCATGGAGGGCTGGGTGGCCCGGGCCCGGAAGAGCCACAGGGTCTCGTCCAGAAGGTCGATCCAGTTGGTGAACTCGTAGAGGAGACGCGACTTTCCGATCCCCGCCTCCCCCACCACCGTCACCACCTGGGTCTCGCCGTCCTCCAGGGTCAGGGTGAGCGCCTCCTGGAGGATCCGGAGCTCGATCTCCCGGCCGATCATCCGCGTCTCGACGCCCTCGATCCCCCGGGCCTGGAGGCGGAAGGCCCGGGGCTTGGCCTGGACCGCGATGAACGCCTCCAGGGGCTCCTTCCGCCCGCGCACCCGGATGGGGTCGTGGGACTGGAAGGTGAAGACCCCGCGGACCTGGGTGAAGGTGTCGTAGTCCACCAGCACCTTCCCCGCCGGGGCGGCCTCGCGCAACCGGCCGGCCAGGGTGATCGATGCGCCCCGGGCCGAATAGGTGCCGGTCTCCGCCTCGCGCTCCAGGAGCACCGGGCCGGTGGTGATGCCGGCGGCGTAGGGGAGCGGGCTCTCCTCGGTGGGCTCCCAGCCGGCGCCGAAGACGCGGCGGGCTTCCTTCTGGACCGCCTCGCGCATGCGGAGCGCGGCCCGGATCGCCCGCTCGGCGTCGTCCTCGCTGGCCCGGTCGCGGCCCCAGAGGGCCACCCCGACCTCGTCGGTGCGGCTCTGTATCACCCCGCCCCGCTCCTCGGCGATCCCCGCGAACCGTTCCCAGAGCCGGTCCATGTGCCCGCGCACGGTTTCGGTGTCCGCGCCCGATTCGTACTGGATCTCCGCCAGCTCGGTCACGTCCAGGTACACCGAGGTCATCTGACGCTGCTGCTCGGACGGCGTGCTCCCGGTCGGGGTCGGCTGCTTCCCGCCGTCCATCTGGGCCCGGAACGCGGCGAGCTGGTCCACCGAGATCATCTCGGTCACCGATTGGAGATGCCGGGGCGCGTCCGCGACGGCGAGGCTCAGGGCGGTGGCCAGGGCCTCGACCAGGGCGTCGGCGGTGGGAAAGCGATCGGCCGGGTCCTTGGCCATCGCCTTGGCCACGACCTCGTCCACCGCCGGGGGAAGCGACGGGTCGAGCGCGCGCGCCGAGGGCACGGGCCGGCTGATGTGGGCCATCAGGATGCCCATGTTGTTCTCGTGATCGAAGGGGGGCTTTCCGGTCAGCATCTCGTAGACGATGGCCCCCAGGGCGTAGAGGTCGGCGCGGGAATCCACGTTCGGCTTCCCCTGGGCCTGTTCCGGGGCCATGTAGGCCGGGGTCCCGATCAGGATCCCGGTGCCGGTCAGGTCCTCCCCGCCGTCGGCGGCGCGGGCGATCCCGAAGTCGGTGACGAAGGCGTTCCCCTCGCGGTCGATCATGATGTTGGAGGGTTTGAGATCCCGGTGCACCACTCCCTGGCGGTGCGCGTAGTCCAGGGCGGTGGCCACCTGCCGGAGCATGTAGAGGACCTCGGCCCGGGGCAGTTCCTCCCGGTCGAGGATCTGCTTCAGGGTGCCCCCCTCCAGGAACCGCATGACGATGAAGGGCGGGTTGTGGTCGCCGTCGAAGTCGTAAACCGGCAAGAGGTGGGGATGCTCGAGCCGGGCGATCAGCCGCGCCTCGCGCTGGAACCGCTCACGAAGCGACGGGTCGTGAAGGATGTTGGCCCGGATCACCTTCACCGCCACGTGGCGGTCCATGCTGGCCTGGTAGGCCCGGTAAACCGTGGCCATGCCCCCCTCGCCGATGGTTTCGGTGATCTTGTACGGTCCGAGCTTGGTGCCGATCATGAGGTCTCCCGACGGGCGGTGGTGGAGCAAAACCCAGGATGAGCTTGCGGTAAGGCGACTTATCTTATCATCTGGTGAGCGGGTTTGGCATGAGATAGACTAACAACCCGATTTCATCCGGAGTTGCCCAAGGGGCCGACGGCGCGGTCGAGCCTCGCGCCCCCGCCCGCCGGTGACATCCGCTCCCCGAACCTCTCCTGAACGGTGATCCAAATCATGATCGGAACCAAGCTGGCCGGCCGCTACGAGGTGATTTCCGAGCTGGGGAGGGGCGGGATGGGAGTGGTCTACAAGGCCCGCGACCCTCTCCTGGACCGCGAGGTGGCGATCAAGCTGACCTCCCCCGGGCTGGTCCAGGCCGAGGCGGAGCAGCGGTTCCGGGTCGAGGCCCAGACCGTGGCCCGGCTCGACCACCCCTCGATCGTCCCCATCCACGACATCGGCGAACACGAGGGATCGCTCTTCTTTGTGATGCCGGTCCTGACCGGCCGGAGCCTTCGCTATCACCTGAAATCCCAGACCCTCACCCTGAAGGACATCCTCGACGGGGTGATCCAGACCGCCGAGGCCCTGGAGTACAGCCACGGCCACGGGGTCTATCACCGGGACATCAAGCCGGAGAACCTCATGGTCTCCCCCGAGCCGGGGGGCGGCGTGCGCTTCCGCCTCATGGACTTCGGGCTGGCCCGCGACGACAACATGTCCCGGATGACCAAGAGCGGGGTCCTGGTGGGGACCATGGGCTACATGAGCCCGGAGCAGGTCATGGGCCGGACCGTGGACGGCCGCTCCGACCTCTACTCCCTCGGCACCGTGCTGTTCGAATGCCTCACCGGGGACCTCCCTTTCTCCGGAGAGCTGCAATCGATCCTCTACCGCATCGTGCACGAGATCCCCCAGTCCCCCCGCGCCCTGGTGCCGGATCTGGACGAGGACCTGAGCGCGGTGGTTCTGGCCTGCCTGGCCAAGGCCCCGGAGGACCGGCCCCAGCGGGCGGGCGACCTGGCCCAGGTCCTCCGCCGCTACCGGGACCAGCACCGGGAGAGCGATCGCCTGCTCTCGGTCATGGTCACCCAGGTCACCCACGCCGCCCGGCCGGCCCTGGCCCCCTTCGTGGGGCGGGAAAAGGAGCTCCGCGAGCTCCAGACCCGCCTGAACGCGGCCAAGACCGGTGAGTGCCACTTCGCGGTGGTATCGGGGGCGGCGGGCATCGGCAAGACCCGGCTCCTGGACGAGATCGAGAACCTGGCCCGCGCCCAGCAGATCCCCGTCCTTCACGGCCGGTTCATGGAACAGGACGGCGCGTTTCCATATCACGGATTTTGTGAGCTGATTCAGGACTTTTTTCGCCAGCGGGGGACCGGGAGTTCCTCCGCGACGGTCGATCTCTCCGACGTGCGCGCGGATTTGATCTCGCTCTTTCCCATGCTGAGCGAGATCGAGGACGTCCGCTCGTCGGGGTCGGTGAGCGGCGCCGGCCCCATCGAGGCCGCGGGGACCCTCGACAACAAGAACCAGATCTTCGAGCTCCTGGCCCGGACCCTGATCCGGCTGGCCGGGGGAAAGCCCCTGGTGCTGATCCTGGAGGACCTGCACGGGGCGGAGATCTCCGTCGAGGCCCTCCAGTACATCGTCCGCCGCCTCGGCCCCACCCCCACCCTGATCCTGGGCACCTACCGCCAGGAGGAGATGTCCCGGAAGACCCCGCTCAACCGCATGCTGGAGGCGTTCCAGGGAGACCCGCGGTTCGCGTCGGTCACCCTGGGCTCGTTGGCCGCCTCCGAGCACCGGAAGCTCCTCTCCACCCTCCTGGGGGGAAACGAGATCGATCCCCGGCTCGCCGACCAGCTCTACGAGGGGAGCGAGGGGAACCCCTTCTTCGTCAAGGAGCTGGTGCGCTCCCTGCTCGACGCCGAGAGCATCGTTCAGGACGCCACCGGCGCGTGGAGGCTCTCGGGCCGGGGGGACGTGGCCTCGGACGAGTTGCCCGAAACCATCCAGCAGGCGGTGGAGAAACGCATCACCGGCCTCCCCGAGGAGATGATCCAGGTGCTCTCCATCGCCGCCCTGATCGGGAAGTCCTTCGACGTGGACGACCTGGAGGCCATTCTCGGCTCCGACGACGATCTGGACGACGTGATCGACCGGCTGGTCCGGGAGGGGTTGATCGAGGAGGACCGCCGCTCCCGGGGCGACGTCATGGCCTTCACCAGCGGCGTGGTGCGCGAGGTGCTCTACGCCAAGCTCTCCCGGCGGAAACGCCGCTCCCTCCACCGGAAGTACGCCCAGCTCCTGGAGGAGAAGCACACCGGGCGCCTGGAGCGGGTCTATCCCCAGCTCGTCTATCACTTCGCCGAGGGGGACGAGCCGGAGAAGACGGTGGAGTACGGTCTGCTCCACGCCCGCCGTTCCCTGGAGGCCTTCAGCCCCGAGGAGACCCAGCGCGCCGCCGGCACCGCCCTCGAGTTCCTGGACGAGGAATGGGAGGGAGACCGGTCGCTGGAGGCGGAGGCGCGCATGCTCCTGGCCCGGGCCCACCAGATGCGGGGGGACGTGGCCGAGGGGCTCCGGGAAACCGAGGCCGCGGCGGGCGTCTTCGAGCGCACCGGAAAGAGCGAGCGCGCGGTGGAGGCGATCCTTCAGGCCGCGGAGATGGCCTGGCAGGCCCGCCGGGCCGAGGACACCACGGTGTGGGTGGAGCGCGGCATGACCGCGGCCCGGGCTCTCGGCGACACCGCGCGTCTGGCCGAGTTCCTCTCCCTGGCCGCCACCCTGGCCAACCTCCGCGCGGACTACGCCAAGGCCAACGAGTACCTCCAGGAGATGGAGCGGCTCCGCCCGGGGAGCGAGGCCCGCAAACCCGGCGAGGAGATCCCGGCCGGCGGCCGGCTCACCGTGCCCCTGGTGAGCCCGATCTCCACCTTCGATCCCGGGCTGGTCATCTACGACGCCCAGGCCGAGATCGCGGCCAACGTGTTCGAGACCCTGCTCACCACCGACGCCGAAGGCCGGCTGCACCCTCACCTCTGCCGGGATTGGACCATGGCCGAGGGCGGTCGGTCGTTCACCTTCACCCTCCGGGACGAGGTTCGGTTCCACGACGGGACTCCCCTCACCTCGGACCGGGTCAAACGCTCCATCGAGGAGACGATCCGCCTGGGCAAGAACGATACCCGGTCGGCCTTCTCCATCCTGCGCGGGGTGCGGGAGTTCCTGGACGGGGACGCGCCCGAGGTATCCGGCCTGGTCGCCGCCGCCCCCCAGAGTCTGGAGATTCATCTTTCCGAGCCGCTCCCCATCTACCCCGCCCTCCTCACCGACTCCAGCACCGGGGTGGCCCTCCGGAAAGGGGGGGAGGCGGGAGAACACACCGTCGGCACCGGACCGTTCCGGATCGAGTCCCAGATGGCCGACCGGATCGTCCTGGCCCGGAACGAGGACTACTGGAACGGCCCCCCGCGGCTGGAGGCCCTGGAGTTCCGGCCCGGGCTCACCGCCTCGGCCATCGCGGCGGGATTGCGCAGCGGCGAGTTCGATCTGGGCCGAAGCCTTCCCCCCGAGGACTTCGAGCGGATCCTGCGCGAGCCCCTCTTCCGGGGCCGCCTGGAAGAGGTCCCCGGAAAGAGCACCTTCTTCCTGCTGATGAACGTGGTCTCCGGCCCGCTGGCCGGGAACGCCGATCTCCGGCGCGCGCTCCTGGGGTCGGTTCGCGTCCGCGACCTGGTCTGGAACGCCAAGGGACGTCTGGCCGAGCCGGCCACCGGGCTCATCCCCCCCGGTCTCCTGGGCCACGATCCCGGACGCCGGCGGCGGGTGATCGGGGCGGAGGAGGCCGCCGGGCGGGTCGCCGCGACCGGCCTCGCCGGACCGATCAAGCTCACCGCCGCCCTCTCCCCGGCCACGGTGGACCGCCACGGCGTCCTCCTCCGGGCCATCTTCGCCACCTGGGCCGAGGCGGGGGTCGAGGTCGAGGTGGTCACCCCCACCCAGGAGACCTACGACGAGAAGCTCGTCGATCCGACCGGCATCGACTTCGTGGCCCTGGGCTACATCAGCGACTACGACGATCCCGACGCCCTCACCTACCTGCTCTTCAACTCCGAGACCGGCCGGTACCGGAAGCTCTTCTCCTCCCCCCGGTGCGACGATCTCCTGAACCAGGCCCGGACCGAGGTCCGTCCGGAGTCGCGGGTCGCCCTCTACCGGCGCTTCGAAGGGCTGCTGGAGGAGGAGGGCGCGCTCCTTCCCCTCTTCCACGAGACCAATTACCGGATCCCCGGACCCAAGGTTCGGGGCCTGAAGCTCAAGACCAACCCCCCCTACGTCAACTACCGGAAGCTCGGGAAGGCGGAGGAGGAAACCGCGGGGGGCGGGCCGGCCACCGTGGGAAAGGGGACGATCCGGATCCCGATCATGGGGACCGTGACCCGGAGCCTCGATCCGCTCCTCTCCAGCCACGTGGACGAGGCCGAGGTCCAGTCGACCCTGTTCGAAACCCTCACCCGGCTCGACGAGGGGGCCCGCATCATTCCCTGGCTGGCCTCCCGGATCGACGTGGAGGACGCGGGGAAACGCTATCGGATCCGGCTCCGGGACGGCATCCGCTTCCACGACGGCCGGCGGATGACCGTTCGGGACGTGCGGTTCAGCCTGGAGCGGGCGCTCTCCACCGAAGCCTGCGAGTTCCGCTGGGCCCTCTCTCCGGTCCGCGGGGCGGCGGCGCTGATCCGCGGCGAGACCGGGGAGCTGGAGGGGTTCCAGATCCACTCCGCCGGCGAGTTCTCCATTCACCTGGACAGTGCGGTGCCCTACTTCCCCGCCGTGCTCTCCCACACCGCCTTCTCGGTGGTGCCCGAGGGGATCGATTTCGCCGCCCGGCGCCACCGGGACGGGTGCGTGGGCACCGGTCCGTTCCGGCTCACGCAGTTCGTTCCCGGGGAGCGGTGCCACCTGGAGCGGAATCCCGGCTACTGGCGGGAAGGCTATCCGCGAAGCGAGGAGCTGGTGTTCGAGAGCACCCCTTCCGCCGAGGACCTCTACGCCGGGTTCCGGAAGGGTCGCTTCAGCCTGGCCTACAACCTCCTGCCCGAGATGACCGAGGACCTCCGCCGGAGCAGCGAGTTCGCCGGGGGCTACCGCGAGATTCCCGGGATCTCCACCGCCATCCTCGCCCTGAACACCCACCGGGGGCCCCTGCGGGATCCGGCGCTCCGCCGCCGCCTGGTGGCCGCGGTCAACCGGGCCACCATCGTGGCCCAGATGACCGGCGCCGCCCCGGTCCTGGCCACCGGGATGATCCCCCCCGGGCTCCTGGGACACAGCCCGGGGCTGGCCGCCTCCGCGGTGGGGGCGGCCGCGGACACCGACCGGACCCAGGCGGAGATCGCGCTCACCGGGTGCGTCATCCCGAGCTGGAAAGAAACCCGCCGCTCGGTCATCGAGCGGATGGTCGCCGATCTCCGGGCGGCCGGCTTCCGGCTTACTTTCGACGGGATCGACGATCGGGACGACTTCAACCGCATCCAGAGCAGCGGTGGTTCGGACCTCACCCTGGGCGCCTGGGTGGCCGACTATCCCGACCCCCACGCCCTGGTGGGGGGGATCCTGGATTCCCGGGAGGGCTGGGCGGCCAAGTACTGCGGTTCACCCGAACTGGACAAGCTGATCGAGCGGGCGCAGGTGGAGATCGACCCCGCCGCCCGGCACGCCCGCTACCGCGAGATCGAGGAGCACGTGGCGCGAGAGGCGCTCCTGGTGCCGCTCTTCCACCTGACCGTCTCCCGGTTCGCCCGGCCGGAGATCCAGGGCCTCACCCTCTCCTTCGCCACCCCCAACGTCCGCTACGAGAACCTGCGGATCAAGAGCTGAGGAAGGGCCGGAGGGCGACGCCTCCGGCCCCGCGTCCCCGCGGGTCAGCTCTTCACGGTCTCGCTCACCCACTCGGCGAGGGAGGTCATCTTCCCGAACCGCTTCTCGATCGCGGGGATGTCCGCGTCGTAGCCCACCCGGTCGAACCATTCCAGCATGAGCGCGAAGTCATCGCTGTTCTTCCGGATCTCCTCGATGGGGATCGGCACGAAGGGGATCTTCTTCCCCATCCCCTCGCTCAGCGCCGCCGCGGTCTGGGGCATGGTGGCCGCGTCCCCGGCGAAGTCCACCTCCTGGCCCTTCATCTCGGCGGCGTGGGTGAAGGCGTGGGCCCCGATCCGGCCGATATCCTTCACCGCCACCATCTGGAGCACGGTGTCCGGCTTCAAGGCGGTCATGAGCTTCCCGTCGTTCAGGAACCAGGGGGAGGTCAGGTTCTCCATGAAGAAGACCGGGCGGAGAATGACGTGGGACGGAAACTCGAGGCCTCGAACGGTTTCCTCCACCCGCCACTTGTTCTCGAAATGGGGAATGCCGGTCCGGCGATGGGCGGAGGCGACCGAGGAGTAGACGAAGTGCTGGACCCCCGCCTCCCGGGCCAGCCTGGCGAATCGCTTGCCCTGCTCCTCCTCCTTCTCGACCCCGGCCTCCCAGGTGTTCTGGACCGCAAAGGCCCCCCAGGTGTCCTTCAGGCACTTCCGGAGGGAGGCGTCGTCGTCCAGGTCGCCCTCGACGATCTGGGCTCCGAGGGCGTCGAGCTTCCGGGCGGCGTCGCCGGTGGGATGGCGGGTCATGGCCCGGAGGGTGAACCCCTTCCCCGCCAGCTCCCTGAGAATGCTTCCCCCCTGCTGCCCCGTGGCGCCGGTGATCAGAACGATTTGTTGGTCGGGCATCGGAAACCTCCATTGATGGTTTGGGCCGGGGGGCTCATGAGGTCCCGCTCAGGACCCCCCGCGCCGCGTCGATTCAATCCCCCGCCGAACGCGGGGATCGGCCGGCCGCCCTCTTTCGGAGGGGCGGCGAGCCCGCCTCGGGGCGGATGCTCCGCCCCAGCTTCCGGCAGATCTCCCCCAGCCGGTCGACCTCCTTGGCCGAGAGGCCGGAGAAGATCTCCACGATCTCGCGGACATGGGTCGGGAACACCCGCTTCAGGAGCTTCCGGCCCTCGGCGGTGAGCGAAACCTCCACCATCCGCCGGTCCGAGGCGTCGCGGACCCGCCGGACGAGACCGCGGCGCTCCAGGTTGTCCACCACCACCGTGACGTTGGAGCTGCTCCGGAGCACCTTCCCGCCCAGGTCCCTCTGGCACATGGGGCCGCAATGGTGGAGCGCGTCCAGCACCCCGAGCTGCCCATGGGTGAGCCCGTGCCCGGTCAGGTGGCGGCCCAGCCGCGCAAAGACCGACTCCCCCGCCCGCTCGAGCTTGATGAAGGCGTCGAGCGCCCGGGTCTCCTCAGGGGTTCCGCGGAATCGGGTGGGCAAGTTCGGCTCCCGGCACATGATGTTCCTAACTGAGATCTTTCGAGTACGA
>CAYRIJ010000041.1:0-3938 GCA_964424285.1 uncultured bacterium | reverse complement strand
AACCGCCCACCGGCGCCGGCCGGCGGAACCGCCCCCGGCGGCCGACCGAGAGGATGACCCATGGCCATCAAGCAGTTGACCGAGGAGGAAGTCCGGACCTGGTCCCTCAAGGAAAAGGACACCTGGTGGTTCCGCGAGATCTTCCGCGGGGACATGCCCCAGCTCACCCTGCGTTCCGCGATCACCGGAATGCTCCTGGGGAGCATCCTCTCCCTCACCAACCTCTACGTGGGGATCCGCACCGGCTGGACCCTGGGGGTGGGCATCACCTCGGTGATCCTGGCGTTCTCCCTCTACAAGCTCATGGCCAAGGTCGGCCTGGCCAAGGAATTCACGATCCTCGAGAACGTGCAGATGCAGTCGATCGCCACCGCGGCCGGCTACATGACCGCCCCCCTCATCTCCAGCCTCCCCGCCTACATGATGGTGACCGGCCGGGTGATCCCGGTGGTCCACACCCTGTTCTGGATCATCGGGCTCGCCCTCATGGGCGTCCTCTTCGCCTTCCCGCTCAAGCGCCGGTTCATCAACGACGAGCAGTTCCCCTTCCCGGAGGGCCGGGCGGCGGGGGTGGTGATGGACGCCCTCCACACCAGCTCCGGGGCCAAGGGGGTCATGCAGGGAAAGCTCCTGGGCGGCTTCGCCCTGCTCTCCGGAGCCATCAACTTCATCCGGGACGGCGAGCTCCTCCAGTTCCTGGGTCTCCGGCGCCTCGGCGGGATCATGAACACCTACTGGCAGCACTGGGACGACGTGATCTACAAGTTCGCCACCCCCCGTATCCTCGGCACCCCCCTCCGGGACATGACCATCCACTTCGACACCGAGATCGTCATGATCGGGGCGGGCGGGCTGATGGGGATGCGGACCGGGGTGTCCCTCATCATCGGCGCGGTCCTCAACTACTTCGTCCTGGCTCCCATCCTCATCCAGAAGGGGATCATCACCGACGTGAGCTTCCGGGGAATCACCATGTGGTCCCTGTGGGGAGGCGTGGCCATGATGACCACCTCCTCCCTCTTCGCGTTCTTCTCGAAGCCCCGGGCCATTCTCACCGCCTTCGCGAACCTCCGCATGGGCCGGAACGGCCGGAAGAAGGAGAAGGACATCCTCGCCGCGGTGGAGCTTCCCATGAAGGTGTTCGTGATCGGGATCCCCCTGGTCGGCGCCTTCATCGTCTGGATGGCCTGGGCCTTCTTCGGCATCCAGGTCTGGCTGGGAATCGTGGCCATCCCCATGGTGTTCATCTTCACCCTCATCGCGGCCAACTCCACCGGCCTCACCGCCATCACCCCCACCGGGGCCCTGGGAAAGCTCACCCAGCTCACCTACGCCGCCCTCGACCCGGGGAACATGTCCACCAACCTCATGACCGCGGGGATCACCGGCGAGGTCGCGTCCAACGCCTCGAACCTCCTCATGGA
The DNA here is from genome assembly GCA_964424285.1 of uncultured bacterium. Taxonomy (GTDB): domain Bacteria; phylum Eisenbacteria; class RBG-16-71-46; order JABDJR01; family JABDJR01; genus CAVSKL01. Next base: position 2,514 of record CAYRIJ010000041.1, on the reverse strand, counting down.
CATCAAGCCCGGCTACATGCTGGGGGCCAAGCCCCGCCACCAGGCCATGGGTCACGTGCTGGGCATCATCGCCGGAGGGCTGGCCTGCACGCCGATCTTCTACTTCGTGCTCTTCCGGGGGAACATCGACCTCTTCGGCACCGAGCGCATGCCCATGATCGCGGCCATGATCTGGCGGGCGGTGGCCGAGGTGCTCACCCAGGGCTTCGGCATCCTGGATCCGACCGCCCTGGTCGCGGTGGTGGTGGGGGCGCTCGGGGGGATCCTCTTCGAGGTGCTGAAGCTCACCACCCGGAACCGCTGGCCGATCTCCGGGGTGGGGATGGGGCTGGCCTTCGTGCTCCGGTTCTCCGACGCCTGGGCCATGTTCCTGGGGGCGTTCATCTTCTGGGCGCTGGCCCGGCGCTACCAGAGCCCCGACTCCTGGATCCGGGAGAACATCGTGGGAAACCAGGAGACGATCTGCGCGGGGATCATCGCCGGCGGAGCCCTCATCGGGATCGTGATCATGATCCTCAAGGTGGCGGTGTTCGGCGCCTGATCGTGGCCGGGCGGCGGCGGGGTCGGCGATCCGGCGATTTCCCGATCGAATCGGTCGCGAATCCGCCGGCGCGCGGATGGCGCGCGCCGACAAGCCGGTCCGGGTCCTCTTCCGACCGCGCACCCGGTCTTTTTGTTTGAACCCCCGGGGTTCTCCGGTAAAGTTCGGCTCGGGACCCGGGCTCTTCGTCCCCGGCGCCGGCCGGAAGCCCCCTCCGCGACGGACGGGCCGCTCCCCCATCCACGCCTCGATCGAAACCCTGCAAAGGAGAGAGACATGGAAATCGGCGTGATCGGATCGGGCTCCATCGGCCCCGACCTCGCCTACGGCTTCATCACCGCCCTCGCCAAGGGGGAAGGAGGCCGCGTCCATCTCCTGGACGTGCGACCGGAGGCCCTGGACGCCGGCATGGCCCGGATCCGAGGCTACGTGCGGAAGGGCCTGGTCCGGGGAAAGCTCAGCCCCAAGGTGGCCGGAGCGGTCGAGCAGGGGCTCGTTCCCACCCTGGACATCCGGGACCTCGCCGGTTGCGGGTACGTGCTCGAGGCGGCCACCGAAGAGCTGGCCCTGAAGCAACGCATCCTCGCCGACCTGGAGAAGGTGGTGTCGCCGGAGTGCCTGATCGGCTTCGCCACCTCGGGGATCCCCCGCCGGAAGATCGCCGCCGGGGCCCGCCACCCCGAACGCTGCTTCGTGAACCACCCCTTCTTCCCGGCCTGGCGATCCCTCCCCATGGAGGTCGTTCTCTCCGAAGACGCGGAGTACGGCGGGCGGATGATGCGGACGCTCCGGGAGCTGGGAAAGGTTCCCCTGGTGACCGCGGACGTGGAGTGCTTCGCCGCCGACGACGTCTTCGTCAACTACTGCGCCGAGGCGGTCCGGCTCTTCGAGGAAGGCGTGGCCACCCCGGCCCAGGTGGACCGGATCGTGAACGACGCGGTGGGAGGGGGCGGCCCCTTCAACGTCATGGATCTCACCCGGGGAAACCCCCTGAACGTCCACTGCCTCGCGCTCATGCGGGACGCCCCCACCGGAAACGCCTGGTTCGAGCCCCCGGCCCTCCTGAGGGAGCAGGGGGTCAAGCCCTGGCACGACCGGAAGAACCCCGGGGATCCCTCCCACGACGAGGCGACGAAGACCGCGGTCCTCGACCGGATGCTGGCCGTGCTCCTCGGCCGCTCCTTCTTCGTGGTGGATCGCGACATCTGCCACCCCCGCGAGTTCAACTGGATGACCCGGAACGCCCTCGGCTTCGCCCAGGGCCTCCTGGACCTGGCCGAGGATCTGGGGATGGACCGGGTCCACGAGCTCTGCACCGCCTATGCCGCGGCCAACCCCGGCTTCCACGTGACCGCGAGCGTGGAGAGGAAACGGATGCCGGCGTTCCACCGGAACCTCGAAGTGGATCGCGCGGAAGGCGTGGCGGTGGTGACGGTAAAACGCCCCGAGGTCCTGAACGCGCTGAACCGGCGCACCCTGGCCGAGATCTTCGAGGTCATGGAGGAGCTGGACGCGGACGGGACGGTTGAAGGGGTGATTCTCACCGGCTACAACGGGGCCCTGGCCGGCGCCGACATCATGGAGCTGGCCGCCCTCAAGACCCCGGAGGAGGCCCGGGACCTCGCCCGGGCCGGGCACCGGGTGCTGGCCCGGATCGAGGCCATGAAGAAGCCGGTGGTGGCGGCGCTGGACGGACCGGTCCTCGGCGGCGGCTCCGAGATCGCCATGGCCTGCCACGCCCGCGTGGTCGGTCCCCGGCTCGTGCTGGGCCAGCCCGAGGTCAACCTGGGGATCATCCCCGGTTACGGAGGCACCCAGCGGCTCCCCCGGATCGTCGGCCTCGAGCCCGCGCTGGAGATGCTCCGGACCGGCCGCACTCTCGACGCCCGCGCCGCCAGCGCCCTGGGGTGGGCGACCGGCGAGCCGGCCGCGGACGTGCTCGGCGCGGCGCGCACCGTCATCCGGGACCACCT
>CAYRIJ010000040.1:15657-19156 GCA_964424285.1 uncultured bacterium | reverse complement strand
CCCCAGGGCCGGTCTTCAAGGACCCAACCGTCTCCGGGGATCTCCAGGCTGTGAACAGTGTAGGTGGGGGTTAACGAAATGTCAAGGAATCTTTAAGGGTACTTCACATTTGGTGGGGGAAGCCGGCCCCCCAATCCAAGGGGTGGTGGGCGAAACAGGGTTCGAACCTGTGACCCCTTGCGTGTAAGGCAAGTGCTCTAACCAGCTGAGCTATTCGCCCTTCTGCGGATCCTCCCCCGAGGCGGCGCCCCCCCGCTCCCCCCGGCCCGCGGCCAGGCCGTAGGGGACGAGCACGCAGTACCCCAGGACGAGGAGGATGGGGGCGGCGGTGATCGACCCCCGGCTCAAGAGCAGGAATCCCAACAGGATGGATACCAGGGCCCCGGCCAGGGCCAGGTAGTTCCGGTTCCCCAGCACGAGGCCGGCGGGGGCGGAGCGCGGACGGATCCGCTCGGCGGCCGCGCCCCCCGTCTTCTGGACCTTGCGGGGTCGAACCTTGGTCTTTTCGTTCACCACGTGAGGATCTCCTTCCGGCCTAGGCCGGCGCGAGGGGGTTCTCCCCCACCTCGGCCTCGTTTCAGGGCGGCCCCGGGGCACGACGGGCCTCGCGGCGGCGGTACTCCTCGGCCCGCTTCCGGTTCCGGCGGTGCTCGTCGAAATCCCGGGCGAACAGATGGGTGCCGTCCCCCCGGGCCACGAAATACAGCTCCCTGGACTCCGGGGTCGGCCAAAGAACCGCCCGGAGCGAGCCGAGCCCCGGGCTTCCGATCGGGCCCGGGGGAAGCCCGGGCCACCGGTACGTATTATACGGCGACGGGTTCTCCAGGTCTTCCAGGAGGGTTTTCGGCCGCCGCTCCCCCAGAGCGTAGTTCACGGTGGGATCCGCCTGGAGCGGAAGCCCCAAGCGGAGCCGGTTCAGGTAGACCGCGGCGATCCGGGGCCGCTCCTCGGGCACCCGGGCCTCGGCCTCCACGATCGAGGCCAGGGTCACCACCTGGTTCATGTCGAGGGGCGCCGATCCCGCCCGCGCGGCCAGGTGGGTCCGCCAGACCCGGAAGAACTGGCCCACCATCTCCCGCACCGCGTCGCGGGCCGGGGAGCCGGGGACGATCCGGTAGGTGTCGGGGAAGAGGTACCCCTCGGCGGTCGGGCCGGGGACCCCCAGGGAACGCACGAAGTCGCTGTCGGTGGCCGCGGCCAGAAAGCTGTCCGCGCCGCCCTCCACCCAGGGGTCCATGCGCCGGGCGATCTCGGCCATCCAGAGCCCCTCGGGAACGGTGACCGAGGTGTCCTCGACGTCCCCCGCGGCCAGCCGGTTCACCAGCTCCCACGCCCACTCGTCCGAGGACCCGCGGTAGGGCCCGGCCTTCAGGTCCCGGGACTTCCCCATGAGGACGGCCAGGGCGGAGAAGGCCCGCCGCTCCCGAATGAGCCCCACCCCGTGGAGGGTCATCGCGATCTCGGACAGGCCCTCCCCCGGCTCCACCACGAACGACGAGACGTAGGGATGGGACGGCCGGACCGGGGCGAGGAGAGCGAAGCAGAACGCCAGGGCCCCGGCGGCCAGGACCACGGGAAGGAGCCGGAGCCTACGCACCCCGCCCTCCCCGGGCGGCCCCCGCGAGGTGCTCCTCCAGAAGGAGCAGGGCCGCGGCCTGATCCACCCGTTCCGGCGCGGGGCGGGTCTCTCCCCGCTCCCGGAGGAAGTCCCGGGCCGCCTCGGAGGTCAGCCGCTCGTCGAGGTAGCGGACGGCGAAGCCCCCGCCGGCCAGGGCCTCTCCCAGCTTCCGCGCCCGCGCCGCCGAGGCCCCCTCGCTTCCGTCCATGTTGAGGGGGAGCCCCACCAGGACCAGGTCGGCGCCGGTCTCCCGGGCCGTCTCCAGGACCTTCGAGGCGGCCTCGCGCGCGTTGCGGACGGCGAGGGTGGGCAGCGGTCGCGCCACCAGGCCGGTGGGGTCGCTCACCGCCAGCCCCACCCGCTTCGTCCCCCAGTCCACGGCCAGGACCCGCGTCACCCCTTCTCCTCGGCGCCGCCCCCGTCCCGCTTGCTGCGATGCTTGACCAGGCGAACCAGGGTTCCCTGGGTGAAATCGAAGTTCACCTCGTCCATCATCGACCGCATGATGTAGATGCCGCGGCCGCGGGTGGCCAGGAGGTCGGGAGGGGGAAGCGCCCCCGCCCGCTGGGGATCGAAGCCCCCCCCCGCGTCGTGGATGGTGATGGTGAGCGTGTCCTTCTCGATCTCGAAGATGACGCTCACCGTCTTTTCCGCTTCGGCGTGATGGCCGTGCTGAATGGCGTTGGTGCAAGCCTCGATCACCGAAATGGCCACCGCGTCCCGGTCCACATCCTCGAACTCCATGTGCTCGGTGATTCCGTCGGCCAGCTTGTCCACCACCCCCAGCAGTTCGAGGCGACTCGGCAGGCTCAGCTGAATCATGTGTCCACCCTTGGGGTCAGGCATGGTCGGGTCAAAAGCTCGCGAGGGCTCGGGTTTCGTCGTCGAAGGATTCGAAAATCGTGTTCAGCTTGGTGACCATGAAGATCTGGTCGATCCGCTTGTTGACGTGGAGGAGCTTGAACATCCCTCCGCTGTTCTGGAGGGTGGTGTACCCGGAAATGAGGATGCCGAGTCCGGTGGAGTTCACCCACGAGACCTTGCCCATGTCCACCAGGACCTTCTTCCGGTCGGCGCCCAGGAGATCCTTGACCGTCTTCCGGAACTCGTCCGCGTCGGGCCCCCCCATGAGCTTCCCCTCCATACGGAGGATCGTGACCTCTCCGTTGTCCTCACGCTTCAGCTTCATACTTCCTCCTTCGATCCTACCGTCATCGCCCCGGGGGGGACGCCGAGCAGTCCGGCCGCCCGGCGTATGTCCTCCGCCAACCCGCTCGTGAACTCCAACCGGACCCCGGTGACCGGGTGCCTGAGGGCCAGGAGCGCGGCGTGGAGGGCCTGGCGATCCAGGACCCGGAGAGCGTCCCGGATCCGCGACCGCTCCGTCTCCGAGGGGGCGAACCCCCGAACCGAGCGCCCACCGTACTCCGGATCCCCGAAGACCGGCCACCCCTGATGTTTGAGATGGGCGCGAATCTGGTGGGTCCGCCCGGTTTCCAGGGCCAGGGTGAGGACGCTCACTCCGTTCCCCGACCATCCCACGCGATACCGGGTGGCCGCCTCGCGCCCCCCGGTCCCCACCACCCGCATCCGGCGCCGGTCGGCCCTGCTCCGGGCCAGGGCTCCGGTAATTCTACCGGTTTCCGAGCCCGGCGCACCCCAAACCAGAGCCCAGTAGCGCCGCGACACCTCCCGGGCGGCCAGAGCCGCCGAGAGCCGCCGGTGGGCGGCGTCGGTCTTGGCCACCACCAGGAGCCCGCTGGTTCCCTTGTCCAGCCGGTGGACGATCCCCGGACGGAAGGGCGCCCCCACCGTGCTGAGGGGAGTCCCCCGACCCAGGAGCGCGTTCACCAGGGTGCCCCGGCTCCGCCCCGCGCCGGG
>CAYRIJ010000040.1:0-15557 GCA_964424285.1 uncultured bacterium | reverse complement strand
CCAGCCCTCGGGCCAGGAGCCGGTCCAGCCGCTCCCCCGCCTCAGCGCTCGTCACGCGATGGCGCCATCGCATGGGGGGGTTCCTCCGGGCCGGGGGACTCCGCGTCCCCGGCTTCGCCCGCGGCACCGGGTTCGTCCGCCGAGGCCTCGGCGCCTTCCTCCCGCCCCCAGAAAACCAGCCCCGCCGCCAGCCAGAGCACTCCGACGGTCACCGCGGAGTCGGCCACGTTGAACACCGGCCAGTACAGGTCGGGGGGGATCCCGATCTGGATGAAGTCGACCACCTGGCCGGCCAGGACCCGGTCGACGAGGTTTCCGATCGCCCCGCCCAGGATGAGGCCGAGGGGAAGGATGGTGTGGAGGCGGGTGCTACGGCGCCAGGCCACCGTGACCACGATGATCACCGCGACCACCGACACCGTCACCAGCACCGGGCGGCTCCCGGGGAACAGGCCGAAGGCCGCGCCGGGAGTCTGGATGAAGGTCAGCCGGACCCAGTCCCCCACGATCCGGACCACGCCGTGGGGCTCGATGCTCGCCGCCACCATACGCTTGGTGATCCAGTCGGCGACGAGGATGACCGCGCCCAGGGAGAGGAAGATCACCCGGTTCCGAAGCGGAGACCCCGCCCCCGCGGCCGGGGATCCGGGCTCGGCCGAGGGGGGCTCAGCCGGCAGCGGCGGCCGGTTCAGCGGGCGCCTCGCCGCTTCTCTTCCTTGGACTTGCACTCGATGCAGAGCCGGGCCTGGGGGAGGGCCAGGAGCCGTTCCCGGCCGATGGGCTCCCCGCACGACTCGCAGGCGCCGAATTCCTTCCGGTAGAGCCGGCGGAGGGCGTCGATGGTGTCGTAGAGCATCTCCCCTTCGGTCGAGGAGCGAAGGAAGCTCATGTCCCGCTCGAAGGCGTCGGATCCCAGGTCGGCCATGTGGAACGAGTAGGATGAAAGGTCTCCCGAGGACTCCTTCACGTTCTGGAGCAGGTTCGACTCGAGGTGCCCCAGCTCCTTGATGAGCCGCCCGCGCTCCTCCAACAGCTTCTGTTCGACGAGGGCCAAGTCTTTCTTGTTCATCGGGGTTTCCTTCTTCGCTCGCATCCCGAGGTCCCCCTGCGCTACCACGTGTCCGGGCGGAGCCGGTTGCTCAATCCTTTTTCTCGAGTCGCACGGTGACCCGTGCCCCTTCCACGTCCCACGCATCGTCTTCCGGAACCGGCGGGCCGAGTTCCAGCTCGTCGGCCAGAAGCTCGGCCTGCATGAATCCCCGGTGCTCCCCGGCCGCCTCGGCCAGGGGGCCTTCCGCCCCCACCCGGACCCGGACCCGGTCGGTGATGGCCAGGCCCCGCTCCTTGCGGAGGTTCTGGAGCCGGTGCACCAGCTCCCGCACCCGCCCCTCCCGCTCCAGGGCGGGGTCGAGACGGGTGTCCAGCGCCACCCGGAGCCCCCCCTCCTCCATCGCGGTCAGACCTTCCCGCGCGGTGGTCTCCACCTGGACCTCCTCGCCCCCCACCCGGACCGGTTCCATGCCCTCGGGGGCCACCAGCCAGGAGGCCTCGGCCAGGCCGGACCGCACCGCCCGGGCGTCGAGGGCCTTGACCGCCGCCGCCACCCGGTTCACCTCGCCCCCGAACCGGGGCCCCAGGGCCTTGAAATTCGGCTTCAGGCGCGCATCCACCAGGGACTCGGAGTCGGTGAATTCTACCCGCTTGACGTTGATCTCGTCCCGGATCACTTCGAGATACTCCTCGTCGAGCGCGCCCTCCCCCCCCGCCACCAGCAGCCGGGCCAGGGGCTGGCGCACCTTGATCCCGACCTGGGTGCGGGCGGCCCGTCCCAGCTCGGTGATCCGGAGCGCCCGGTCCATGGCGCCTTCCAGGGCGGGATCGCGCCGCTCGTCGCCGGGGGCGGGATAGCGCGCGAGGTGGACGCTCTCGACGGCGCCGGGATCATACGGGACCACGAGGTCCCGATGAAGGGTTTCCGAGAGGAAGGGCGCGAAGGGGGCCGCCAGCCTCGCCACCGTGCCCAGGACCTCGTGGAGGGTGGCATAGGCCGATTCCTTGTCCGGACCCCGCTCCCCCTTCCAGAACCGGCGGCGGCTCCGGCGCACGTACCAGTTGGACAGCTCGTCCTGGACGAAGGCGGAGAGGGTGCGGGCGGCCCGGGTCATCTGGTAGCGGCGCAGGTCCTCCCGCATCGAGGCGGAGACCGCGTCCAGGCGGGCCAGGAGCCAGCGGTCGAGGACCGGGCGCCCGGCGAACGGGGGCGGCTCCCCCGGGGGCGTCCAGCCGTCCACGTTGGCGTAGGTGGCGAAGAAGGACGCCACGTTCCGGAGGGTGCCGAAGAACTTCCGGGCGGCCTCGGTCACCCCGTCGCGGGCGAAGCGGGTGGTGACCCAGGGCGGGGAATTGGCCAGGAGGTACCAGCGCAGGGCGTCGGCCCCCTCCGCCTGGAGCACCTCCCAGGGGTCGACGGTGTTGCCCAGGCGCTTGGACATCTTCCGGCCCTGCTCGTCCAGGATCAGCCCGTTGGCCACCACCGCCTTGTAGGGGGCGCGTCCCTCCACCAGGGTGGCGATGGCCAGGAGCGAGTAGAACCAGCCCCGGCTCTGGTCGATCCCCTCGCAGATGAAGTCGGCGGGGAAGCCGTGGCGGAAGACGTCCTCGTTCTCGAAGGGATAGTGCCACTGGGCGAAGGGCATGCTCCCCGAGTCGAACCACACGTCGGTGACCTCGGGGATGCGGCGCATCTCCCCGCCGCACTCCGGGCAGGCGAAGACCACCTGGTCGATGAACGGGCGGTGGAGATCGTCGGGGACCGCGCCGCCCCGGTCGGCGATCTCCTTCCGGCTGCCGATGCAGAGGGTGTGGGCGCAGTCTTCCGCCCCGCACCGCCAGATCGGGAGCGGGGTGGCCCAGAAGCGCTCGCGGGAGATGGCCCAGTCCACGTTGTTCTCGAGCCAGTTCCCGAACCGGCTCTTCCCCACCTGGGGCGGGAACCAGCTCACCCCGGCGTTCTCCGAGAGCATCTTCTCCTTGAAGGCGGTGGTCCGGAGATACCAGGAGTCCCGGGCGTAGTAGAGGAGGGCCGAGTCGCAGCGCCAGCAGAAGGGATAGCTGTGCTCGTAGTCTTCGCGCTTCACGAGCAGGCCCCGTTGATCCAGGAACGCGATGATCTCCGGGTCCACCTCGCGGACCTTCCGCCCGGCGAAGACCGGAACGTCGGCGGTGAAGTGGCCGGTGGGGTCCACGGTGTGGAACGCGGGAAGGTCGAGCTTCATGCCGAGGGTGTAGTCGTCGGCCCCGTACATCACCGCGGTGTGCACCACCCCGGTTCCTTCCTCGGTGGTGACGAAGTCCGCGTCGGCCACGTAGTAGGCGCGCTTGCCGGTTTCGGCCTCGAGGTCCAGTCCCTCGAAGAGGGGCCGGTAGCGCAGCCCGACCAGGTCCGCGCCCTTGAGTTCCTCGACCACCTCGGGGGCTTCCTCGTGGTGGGGCCGTTTCAGGATCTCCAGGCGGTCCTTGGCCAGGTAGAAGGTCTCGGTCCGGCCGGTCCGATCGTCCACCTCCCGCACCTTCACGTAGTCGATGTGCTTCCCGACCGCCAGGGCCACGTTCCCGGGCAGGGTCCAGGGGGTGGTGGTCCAGGCCAGGATGTAGGTGTCGGGCCGGTCCAGGACCGGAAACTTCACGTACACCGAGGGATCGGTGACGGTCTTGTAGCCCTGGGAGACCTCGTGGTCGCTGAGGGCGGTCTGGCAGCGCGGGCAATAGGGCACCACCTTGAAGCCGGCGTAGAAGAGCCCCGCGTCCCAGAACCGCTTCAGGAGCCACCACACCGTCTCCATGTAGTCGTTCTCGAGGGTCACGTAGGGATGCTCGAGGTCGAGCCAGAACCCGATCCGCTCGGTGATGCGGTCCCACTCGTCCTTGTACTTGACCACGCTCTTCCGGCAGCGGGCGTTGAACTCGGCCAGCCCGAAGGCCTCGATCTGGTCCTTCCCCTCGATCCCCAGCTCCTTCTCGACCTCGATCTCCACCGGGAGGCCGTGGGTGTCCCAGCCTCCCTTCCGGCGGACCTTGTAGCCCTCCATGGTCCAGAACCGGCAGACCAGGTCCTTCACCGTCCGGGAGAGGACGTGGTGAACGCCGGGGCGGCCGTTGGTGGTGGGCGGGCCCTCGTAGAAGACGAAGGGTTTCTCCTCGGGACGGTCCTCCATGGATTTCCGGAAGATGTCGCGGTCGCGCCAGAACGCGAGGACCCGCTCCTCCTCGGCGGTGGCGGTGAGGCCGGTGTCGAACGCCGGGAAGGGGGGCGCGGGCCGGCCGGCTGGGTGGGGCGCGCCGGGTCGGTCGTTCATCTAGAGGCGCTCCAGCGTCTTGGTGATGAGCCGCTTCAGGGCGGGCTCGGCCGAGGCCGCGGTGGCCAGGATCCGGGTGATGTCCACCGGCTCCAGGGCGTCGGGAAGACAGGCGTCGGTGATGACCGAGAGCCCGAGCACCTTCATGCCGCCGTGGACCGCCACCAGGGTCTCGGGGATCAGGCTCATGCCGACCACGTCGGCGCCGATGCCCCGGAGGAACCGGTACTCGGCCCGGGTCTCCAGGTTCGGCCCCGACACCGCCACGAACACGCCCTTCCGGAGAGGGATCCGCTCCTCGAGGGCGATCTCCTCCACCAGCTCCACGAGCTTCCGGGAGTAGGGCTCGCTCATGTCGGGGAAGCGCGGTCCCAGCTCGTCGGCGTTGGGCCCGATCAGGGGGTTGTCCCCCATCAGGTTGATGTGGTCGGTCACCGCCATGATGTCGCCGGGGCTCATGAGCGGGTTCATGCCGCCGACCGCGTTGGAGACGATGAGGGTTTCCGCGCCCAGCGCCCGCATCACCCGGACCGGGAAGGTGACCTCCAGCATGGAGTACCCCTCGTAGTAGTGGACGCGGCCCTCCATGGCGACCACCGGGGTGTTCTTGATCCTGCCCAGGACGAGGTTCCCGGCGTGGCTCTCCGCGGTGGAGCGGACGAAGCCGGGGATCTCCCCGAAGGGGATCCGGTCGGGGTGGTCCACCGCGCCGGAGAGGTCGCCCAGGCCGGTGCCCAGAATGAGCCCTACCCGGGGGGCGACGTTCGAGCGGCCGCGGATGAAGTCGACCGCGGTCTGGATCCGTTCGAGCAGGGAGGCGGCCGCGTCCGGGGCGGACGCGGGGTGGTCTGAGGCCGCCGGGTTCCGGGGGGTCGGGGTCACGTCGGTCTCCTAGGTCGTGAGGCGGTTTGATTGTCTCGGTTACGGGGTCGCCGGCTTCCCCGGGTCCGGGGTCGTCGGCTTCCCGGATCGTCCTACCTGGTTGCGGGCGGTCGGGCGCGGGAACCGAAGAGATCGGTACCGACCCGTACCTGGGTCGCCCCCTCCTCGATTCCGATCTCCAGATCTCCGCTCATGCCCATGGAGAGTTCCGGGAACTCCCGGCCGAGGCGCTCCCGGAACCGGTCCCGGATCTCCCGGAGACGCCGGAAGGCGGGTCGGGCCGCCTCGGGGTCGTCGGCCAGGGGGCCGATGGTGAGGAAACCCCGGGGATCCACCCCGGCCGGCGGCTCGGCCAGACGGCGGGCGAGCGCGTCGAATTCCTCCGGTTCGAAGCCCCCCTTGGAAGCCTCCCCCGAGCAGTTGAACTCCAGGAGCACCGGGACGGTGCGACCGGCCCGGACCGCCTCCCCGGCGATCGCGTCCAGAAGCCGAAAGGAATCGACGCTGTCCACGGTGTCGAAGAGCGCCAGGGCCTGTTTCACCTTGTTCCGCTGGAGGTGACCGATCAGCCGCCAGGTGAGCGGCGGGCCGCTCCAGACCCGGTTGACCTCCGGGACCTTGTCGCGGGCCTCCTGCACCCGGTTCTCACCGAAGACGCCCTGACCGGCCGCGGCCAGCTCCGCCACCCGCGCGGCGGGAACGGTCTTGGACACCGCGACCAGCGTGATCTCCGCCGGGTCCCGGCCCGCCCGCTCCGCCGCCGTTCGAATGCGGTCCCGGACGGTTTCCAGGCGGCCGGCGGGGCCGGCGCCCCCGGTGCGGCCGGAGTCTTCGGGAGGCCCGGCTTCGCCCGGTCTCCCCCGGTTCTGGGCTCGATCCCTCTCCTCGGACATGAGGCGGCAACTATACGGGAAGCGGGAATGCGGGGGAAGAGGCGGGTGGGCCCGGATGCGGGGGTCATGGCCCGCGGGAAGGATCGATTCGGTGGAGCCGGACCGCCGTCAGAACAGGGTGAGGTCCTCCGCGCCCGGCAGGGGCTCGGATTCGGACGCGAGAAGGAGGGCCAACCGCTCCGGCCAGGATCGAGAGACGGAGAGGACCGCCCTCCCCCCGGTGAGTTTCCCCGGTGACCGCAGGTTCAGCTCCTCGAGGCTCCGGCGAAACTCCCGGACGAGCGTGGGATCCCACCACCCCTTTCCCGCCTCCTCGGCGAGCATGTTGAAAGCCCCCTCCACGCTGAACGAGGAGCGATAGGGTCGCGCGGTGGTGAGCGCGTCGAAGACGTCGGCGATGCTGGCGATCCGGACGAGGAGCGGGATGGCCGGACCGCTCAGCCCCTCGGGATAACCGGATCCGTCCAGTCTTTCGTGATGAGACAGCACGATCGGAAACACCCGGGAGAACGTGCGAAGGTGGCCGACGATCCGGGCCCCCTTGGCCGGGTGAGTCTGCACCTCTCTCCGCTCCTCCGCGGTGAGGGCGCTATCCTTGAGCAACACCCCGTCGCTCACCGCCACCTTCCCGATGTCGTGGAGCAAACCGCCCAGACGGAGCGTTCCTAGATCCCGGGGATCCAGGGAGATCGTCCTGCCGAGGGCTTCGGCGTACATGGAGACCCGCTCGCTGTGACCCGCGGTGTAGGGGTCGCGGGCGTCGATGGAAGAGGCCAGGGTCAGGATCACCCGTGTCGCGTCCTCGAGGACGTCGGTGAAGGACTTGAGACGAACCAGGGATCGCACCCGGACCAGGAGCTCCTCCGGATCGAAGGGCTTCTTGAGGAATCCGGTCGCTCCCTCCCGGATGGCGGTGAGCTTCTCCGTCGCGACCTCGGTTCCGCTGAGCATCATGATCGGAATCAGCCGGGTATCCGGGTCGAATCTCAGCTTCCGGAGAATGTCGTGGCCGTTGGCGTCGGGCAGGTCCAGGTCCAGCAGGATGACGTCCGGGTCGGCGACCCGGAGGACCCTCCAGAATGCCGCCCCGGAATCCGCCTCGAGCACCACGAATCCGGCCCCGGTCAGGAGCGTGCGGAGAAACTCCCGGAAGGGGCGGTGATCGTCCACCACGAGCACGACCCCACCCCGGACGGGATCATCGGCATGAAGAGAATACGGAACCGCGCTCGGTGGTTGGCCTGGGGCGGTCGACATGCTGATCGTCCTCGTTGAATCCGGCGAGCCCGGTCGCTCGTGCGGACGCACGGTAGGGGGTAACCTGGACAATACAACTTTGATGCATTTTTTCCAACTTATTCAATTTTCCCGGCCGTCAACTCCATACTGCGGCGGGGGTTCGGAGGACGCGGGGACGATCGGACGGACGGGCACGGCGGGATCGAACCGCAACCGGACCCCTTCGGGTGGGGCGAGCGGGGAGGGGCGTGGCCGCTCCCCACCCCGCGCGGCGCGGCCGCTCAGGGCCGCTGGAGCGCGGCTTCGACCTCGTCGCGCTTGGGGCGACCGGCCAGAACCTCGACCAGGGTGAGGGCGAAGTCCATGGCCGTGCCCGGACCCCGCGAGGTCACCACCGCGCCGTCCACCACCACCGGCTCGCTCCTGAGGGTCACCTTCTCGAGGTTCATCTCCTCGAGCACGCCGGGATATCCGGTGGCGTGCTTCCCGGCCAGGACGCCGGCCTTGGCGAGAACCATCGGCGCCGCGCAGATGGCCGCGGTGAACTTCCCGGACCCCGCCATCTCGCGGAGCAGGGAACCGACGCGCTCGTCGCCGGCCAGGCGCTCGGCGCCCGGCCCGCCTCCGGGAAGGGCCACCATGTCGAAGTCCTGGTGGAGGACCTCGTCCAGGAGCACGTCGGGGAGGAGAACCGTCCCCCGGCTGGCCCGGATCGGGCCTTCGGCGAGTCCGGCCGCCACGACCTCGATCCCCGCCCGGCGGAGGAGATCGATCACGGTGACGGCTTCGAGTTCTTCGCATCCCTCGGCGAGGGGAACCAGTACGCGAGGCATGACCGCTCCTTTCGACAACGACGGCGAACGCTCTTTCCACAATACCACCGCCGGGGCCCGGGTTCGAACGCCACCCGCGGCGACCCCCCGGCCCCGCTCCGCGCCTCCCGGACGCCAGGGTCCCCGGCGGCGGCCCCGGTCTGGGTCCCGCCCCCCTCCGCGCCCTTGAGCCCGCCCCCCGCTTCTGACACCCTTCCCTCGTCATGCCCGAGCTGCCCGACGTCACCGTCTACCTGGAGGCGCTTCGCCCCCGCATCCTCGGGGAACGGCTCGAGCGCGTCCGGATCGCCAGCCCGTTTCTCCTCCGAAGCGTGGATCCGCCGATCGCCGAGGCCGAGGGGCGGGCGGTGACCGGGCTCCGCCGCCTGGGGAAACGGATCGTGATCGCCCTCGAGAGCGATCTCTTCCTGGTGCTTCACCTCATGATCGCCGGCCGCCTGCGGTGGCGCGATCCGGGGGCGCCGGTTCCGCGGAGGCTCGGTCTGGCCGCCTTCGACTTCCCCGCCGGCGCCCTGCTCCTCACCGAGGCGGGGACCCGGAAGCGCGCGTCGCTCCACGTGGCGCGGGGCGCCGCCGCCCTCGCCGCCTTCGATCGCGGCGGCCTCGAGGTCCCCGAAAGCACCCGCGCGGCCTTCGCCGAGGCCCTCGCCCGGGAGAACCACACCCTGAAGCGCGCGCTGACCGACCCGCGGCTCCTGAGCGGCATCGGAAACGCCTACTCCGACGAGATCCTCCACCGGGCGCGGCTCTCCCCCATGAAGCTCACCTCGAAGCTGGACGACGACGAGACGACCCGTCTCTGGGGGGCGGCGCGCGAGGTGCTCCTCGAGTGGACGGATCGCCTCCGCGCCGAGGCCGGGACGCGGTTCCCCGAGAAGGTGACCGCGTTCCGCGAGGGGATGGCCGTCCACGGCCGCTACCGAAAGCCCTGCCCGGTGTGCGGGACCGAGGTCCAGCGGATCGTCTACGCCCGGAACGAGTGCGACTACTGCCCGCGCTGCCAGACCGGGGGGCGGGTGCTGGCCGACCGGTCGCTCTCCAGGCTCCTCAAGGACGACTGGCCCCGGCGGATCGAGGATCTGGAGGAGGGGCGGAAGGCGCCGGAGTGACGCGATCGCGCGGCGGGGAGCCGGCCCCGGGCCGGAGACCGCGGCCCGCCCGGGCTCCTCACCCTCGCCGGGTATGGACGGACTGCTCGATGTAGAGCTTCTCGGGGTAGGGGTCCGTCGGACCGACCCGCCGGCCCCGGATGAAGACCTCGGGGGGCGCGGCGAACCGGAGCGCTTCGACGGCGATGGACACCGCCAGAACGCCTCCGGCCAGGAGCGCGGCCCAGCGCCTCGGGCGCGTGGAGCGCGCGAGCAGCCATCGGTCCACGGCCACCGCGGCCAGGACGAAGAGCGCCGGCGCCATGGTGGCCCCGATCCGCGCGTACCCGAAAAACAACACCACGGTGATCGCCTTGGCGGCGAGGAAGAGCACCCAGGGAACGATCGCCGCCGCGCGCCGCCCCGCGACGATCCCCGCCGCCGCCGCGGCCAGGGCCAGGATCCTCCAGACCGCGGCCGTCCCTCCCCCGCCGGGCACGGTGAGGTCCACCGGCTTTCGCGCGCCGTCCATCCCCACCGGGAACCCGTAGCCGGTGAATCCCAGGGACGCTCCGGCCCACGCCTGGTCGAGCTTTCGCCCCGCCAGGTCCAGCCACTCCCCGGGGTGGCTCCGGATCCAGCTCCATCCCATGGCGTAGCCCCGGTTGATCGCCTCCAGGTGCGGGGGGTAGGCGAGGGAGAGCCGGTCGACCGGGGGAAACCCCGCGATGAGCCGCTTGGGGTAGCGGTCCGCGCCCCCGGCCAGGGGAGGCGGGGTTTCCATGACCTCCCGGGAGAACCCGCCTCCCCCCTCGGGGCGGTTGGCGAGGTAGAAGTTCAGCGGACCGTAGAGGGTGAGGAACGGAACCGGGTTGAACGGCTCGGGGCGATAGCCGAAGGCGTCGTCGAGGATCCGGAAATCCTCGGCGCGGATCTCCGTTCCCCCGCGGTAGACCACGGTGCCGACCACGAACGCGCTCCAGTAATCCCGGGCGAATCCGGGGAGCCGGGCCCGTTCCGCGCGCGCCGCCGGGGTCCAGGCCAGCTCCCGGGTCGCCCCCAGCACCACCTTCGCCACCTCGTCGATCTCCGGATCCAGCTCCACCGTCCGGGTGTTGAACCGGTGCACGGTCCGGATCACGTGCGCCTCCCAGGGGAGGACGGCGAGCGCGAAGAACGCCGCGGCGAAGGCTCCCCGGGCGGCGATCCTCGCCGCCCCCGGCCCGCGTCCGCGCTCCCCCCCGCGCTCCCGGCGCGACCAATAGAACACCAGGAAAACACCGCACATCATCACATAAAGCACGTGCTCCACCCGGAAGAGGCAGGTGAGGCCGGAGAGCGCCCCCCACGCTCCCAGGGAAGCCGGGCCGGGGCGGCGGGCCGCGCGTTCCAGCACGGCGATCCCCAGGGCGGTGAGGACCAGGTACGGGGTCTCGTTGTTGAGGGACGTGGAGAGCACCAGCATCGCCGAGGCCGGGACCAGCGCCGCGCCGGCCAGGATCGCCGCCCGGAACCCGAACCAGCGGCGGGCGGCCAGGAAGAAGAGCGGGGGGACCAGGGCCCCGAGTCCCACCATGGCGAGCTTCGCGCCGGTGAAGCCGGCGTCCCCCCCCGGCCAGACGAGCGCGGTGAGCCAGGCCATCCCCGGGGGGTGCATGGGGAGCCCCCACTCGAACGGACGGTGCTCGTGCATGGCCCGGGCGAACTCGATCCACTTGGGGGCGTCGCCCTTGTACCACGCGGAGTAGGCCCAGGCCGCGTCGGGGGTCGCCCGCCAGAAGAGGAACCGCACCACGAACGCGGACAGGAAGAGCGCCGCCGCCGCTCCCGGCGTCCACCCGCGGCCCCCGTCCGCCGCGCCGGATCGCCCCTCACGCGCGTCCCGGGCGGGGGGCCGCGCGGGGGGCCGCGCGGGGCCCCCGTTCTCCGCCGGGACCGGGGGCCGCCGTCCCCTCATCGATCCCCGTCCCGCCCCCGCGCCGCGTTCCGCCGGTAGGCCTGATAGGCCGACACCACCCGTTCGGCGCCGGTCCCGTCCCCGCAATCCACCCGGAGTCCCGCCCCCACTCCCGCGGTTCCCTCCTCCCCGCTCAGGTCGAGGGTGTCGGTGGGGAAGGTGAAGCTCACCGTCCGGCTTCCGGCGGCGGTGAGTCGTACCTCGGTGTTTTGAGCCGGCGCGTCGAAGAAAAACGCGCGCACCATGATGCGGACCTCTCCGGGGGCGTCCTCCGGGGTCCAGCTCAACGTGACCTTCAGGGTGGCGCTCCCCCCGGGGCTCACGTCGGGAGGAAAGGCGTGGGGGGGAAGCTCCAGGCGGAGCACCCCCGCCCTGCACCCTCCCGAGGCGGTGGTGCGGGTGAGGGGCGGGCCGCCGGCGATGAAGCGGGCCCCGTGACGGGCGACCCCGGTATCCGCCGCCGCGCCGGTCCCGGCGGGCTCCTCGTCCCCCGGGGCGGTGACGGTCGGAGGGGGGGGCTCTTCGTCCTCGGACACCGGTTCGGAGGCGGACGCCTCGTCCCCGGAGTCGCCCCACGCCGGGTTCCCCCCGCCGGAGCCGGGTGGAGCCAGGATCCCCGCGGTCTCGGCGGTGGGGGCGAGGTCGATCACCAGGTCCACTCCCCGCCGCTCGGGGCCGAGCACGGTGAGCCGGGTCGAGGCGGCGGCGTCCAGCCGGCTCGCCCTGACGGTGAGCGCCTCGTTCTGGGCCGCCTGCACGATGAGCCGGAAGGCGCCGTCGATCCCGGTGACCGACCGGGCCACGGTGCCGTGAACGGTGCCCGCGGTAACCTCGGCCCCGCGCACCGGGATGCGGGAGCCGCGGTGATAGACCCGCCCCAACACCACGAAGGGTTCGGGGGCCGGGTTGAGCTGGAAGCGGCGATCGACCAGCAGGCGGGCGGGCAGGACCCCGGTCTCGGTCACCGCCTGGTAGCCGGCGAGGCTCACCGTGCCCCGGTAGACCCTTCCCGGCGCCCCGGGGAACGCCACGCCGAAGCGCCCCTGGGCGTCGGTCCGGTCGCTGGCGGATTTCCCGCCCGCGGCGAAGGTGACCGAGGCCCCGCTCAGGGGAGCCTGGGTTCGGGCGTCCATCACCCAACCCGCCACGTAGGCATGGTCCTCGTGGAGCGCGGTCAGGCTCTCGGCGCGGGCCGCGAAGCCGGGATCGAGCAGGGCGCGGGCGCGGAAGGCGGCGGGGGAAAGCTTCAAGGCCTCGGCCAGGGGGCGGGCGCCCCCGAGGGCGGCGAAGAGCACCCGGTCCCGCGCCCCCCATCGCCGGAGCCGGGTCTGGAGGGTGTCGGCCCGGACCGCGGCTTCGGGGCCCACCCGCCCGGCGTCCGCGGCGAACGCCGCCGCGTCTCCGGGGGAGGACGAGACGAGGAGCCGGCGGTAGCGCCGTACGGTCTCCGCCCGGTCGCGGGGCACCAGGAATCCCTCGCGCGTGGCCGGGTCGTAGAGGAACACGTCGGCCGCGGACTCCCAGACCGGAGCGTCGATCCCCGGGTAGGCGGAGGCCAGGAGGAAGTCCCGGCAGTCGGCCAACCCCTCGCGCCCGGGGGCGGCCCGGAGGAAGGCGCGGCGGGCGCCGGTCCAGCGGCCGGGGTCGCCGCAGAGGGGCTCGCGGGGAAACCGTCCCGCGGCCTCGGTCAGGCGGTCACCGGCGGCGGTGTAGAGCGCGGCCGCCTCGTCCCAGGTCTCGCCCCAGAGCACCAGGGCGGCGGAGCGCGGGAAGCCCTTCCGCACCGGGTCGAGCTGGCGCCGGCCGGCGCGAAACAGCTCCGCCGGGCGACGGAGGACCGGGGGAAGCTCGTCCTCGGGGGCGGCGGGATCGAGGCCGCGGGCCAGGTCCGCCAGGTCGCCGGCCTCGGCGGCGGCGTCCTGAAGGGACTCCAACCCGGCGGCCAGCGCGGCCACGGTATCGGGGAAGCCGTTCGACTCCAGCCGGTCGAGGGCGCGGACGAGCCCGACCAGCCGGTCCGCGGCCCCGTCCTCGTCCCATCCGAGGACCCG
Organism: uncultured bacterium; assembly: GCA_964424285.1. Lineage (GTDB taxonomy): Bacteria > Eisenbacteria > RBG-16-71-46 > JABDJR01 > JABDJR01 > CAVSKL01. The sequence goes on along the minus strand of CAYRIJ010000040.1, from coordinate 2,259 downwards.
CCGCGCGTCGGCCAACCGGCGGGCGGAGTCGGGTTCGGCGGCGATCGACCGGTAGATCCGGTACTCGGCCCGGAACACGTAGAGCTTGCGGGCGGTCCGGTTCAGGGCCCGGGTCCAGGCCGTCCAGTCGGAACGGGTGGCGTCCATGGCCCGGCGCCAGGCGGCGAGATCCGCGGCGGCGGCGGAATCGGCGACGGCGGCCGGATCCGCGACGGCGGGTTTCCCGACGGAGGGAGCGAACGAGACCGCGGGGGACGCGGGCGGCGCGGCGGCGGGCGGCCGGGGCGCGGACGGACCCCCCGACGTCGCCTCGGCCGCGGAGGCCAGAGCCGCCCCGATGAGGACCGCGAGTATCGTCGCCCGCAACCGGAAACACCTCCTTCGTCCCGCGCTCGCCCCGGGAGGGCGCGCGAGGCGTGACGTCCACGGGCCCGCCCCTCGGGGGCGGAACCAGGAGACCACGACTCCGCGGGGGGGGAAAGGGAAAAGAGCCGGGCGGAGGCGAGGGCGCCTTGCGTGTCGCCCCGGCGTTTCCCGCATTACACTGTGCAGGGCGGCACCCCCCGCGGACCGCCGGCCCGCGCGCTTACCCCCACCCGAGGAGGCATCCCTGTTGTCGTATCACCTTCATCGTACCTCGAGCCCGGCGGCCGCCTTCCCGGCCCCCGCATTCCTGGCCGCCACGTTCCTGGCCCTCTCCCTGGTCTGGCTCCCCGGCGCCACGCACGCCGCCGCCGTATCCGCGGAGTTCAATCCCTCCTCCGGGCACTCCAGCTACGGGGGCTTCGGGAAGGACGGCTCGATCGACAGCCGGGCGCAGATCTTCCCGGCCGCGGTCGGGGGCCGGGTGGACAGCGTTTCGCTCCGGGTGTACCGCGACGTGGAGAACGCCGGCGACCTGGTGATCGCGATCACCGAGGCCGACACCGGCGGGCTTCCCACCGGCGATCCTCTCGGGAGCATCACCGTTCCCGAAGCGGAGGTCCAGCTCAACGCCTACGCCCTCCAGACCTTCTCCTTCGGGGACACCGGCCCGCTGCTGGTGGCGGGACGGAAGTACGCCATCGTGGTCACCCCGGTCACCCTGAACCCCGACACCTCGCCGTTCGGCCTGAACGGGGCGAACCACGAGAGCGTCGACTACCCGGACGGGAACTCGGCCTTCCGGCTCGGGGCCGGCACGCCCTGGAACTACACCGACGTCACCAACTACGTCTTCCGGGTCGTCGTGGACGAGACCACCCCGGTGGAGCGGACGAGCTGGGGCGGGGTGAAACGGCGCTTCGGCGGAACTCCCGGGTCCCCCGCCCCCTGATCCGAGGTCCCGGCGGGGCGAAGGCCGGGGTCCGGGCGGGCGATGCCGCCGACGGCCGGCCGCCGGCCGCAGAGGCCGACGGGCCCGGACCGGCCCCGGCCCGGGAGCGGCGAGCCCTCGGGCCGGCGCACCCCGGACGGGGAACTCGAGCGGCGGCCGGATTCCCGGGGGCTCCGGCCGCCGCGTGAATCACATGGCCCGCGTGTAGGCGATCTCCATCATCTTGAATTCCTTGCCGTCGGGCCCCTTGTCGTACATCACGAACGTGTGATGGTCCTTGTCGGTCCAGGTGTCCACCACCCGGTAGGTGCGGTTCTTTCCGCTGATCGGGTCCGGGCTCTCCGAGGTGAAGCTGAACACCTTCCCCGCCGCGTCGACGGTGCCCCTGGAGATCATGAAGCCGGTGCCCATGTTGTCCCACCACACGTTCTGGTACTGCTGGTTCAGGTTGTCGTAGCCGGTGATGCTCATGCCGTTGAAGGGCTGGCCCATGTAGTCGCCGTGGGTGCTCTCCGTCAGGTAGCGGCCGCCCAGAACCATCTCCCGCTCGGACGTGCCGGTCGACTCCATCGGCGGCGCGCCCGGGGCCATCCACATGGTGTTGGTGAAGGTCCACTTCCCGGCCGACTCGGCCAGGGCCTTGTGGGGCGCGCCGGGGGTGGCGAAGGCCATCCACTTCTGCATGGCCTCCTGCTCTTCCGGGGACATCTTCTGCTGGTCCTGGGCCAGGGCGCCGGAGGCGAAGGCCAGAGCCGCGGCCGAGGCGAGCAAACCGATCAGATACCGTCGTGCCTTCATGAGGTTCGATCTCCTTTCGGGACGTTGCGGGGGGAATGTCGGGTGAAGTCGGGGTCGGCCTCCGGACGGATCGCGCCGGGGACCGAGGCGCAGGAGAGGCTATCAGATGCGAAGAAAAAGGCAAATACCATGAATCCCGGCCCCAT
>CAYRIJ010000039.1:16820-19251 GCA_964424285.1 uncultured bacterium | reverse complement strand
CCGGGCCGAGGACCGGCCCCCCTCCGACCGCGAACTCGCCACCGCCGTCCGGCGCCAGCTCCTGAAGCACGGGATCGAGGCCGGCGACGCCGTCACCGTGACGGTGGCGGACTCGGTGATCACCCTGGAGGGCGCCGTTCCCACTCTCGCCGATCGCCTGCAGGCGGTGCGGGACGCCCGCGAGGCCGAGGAGCGCTACGGGGTGGTGGACCACCTCGCGGTGGCCCCCTCCGGTCTCACCGACCTCCAGATGGAGCAGCGGATCACCGACCGGATCCAGCGCTTCGTCTTCTACAACATCTTCGACTGGATCGTGCCCGAGGTGGACTCGGGGACGGCGACCCTCACCGGATGGGTGGTGGAACCCTGGCACCGGGGCCAGTACGTGAAGCTGGCGGCCCGGGTTCCCGGGGTCACGGCGATCAAGAACGCGATCCGGGTCCTCCCGGTCTCGGTGTACGACGACCAGATCCGGCGGGAGGCGGCGCGCGAGATCTACAACGACCCCCTGCTCCAGGGCTACGCCTACGACATCAGCAAACCGATCCACATCATCGTGGACAACGGGCGGGTGACCCTCATGGGGTGGGTGGGTTCGGAGGCGGAGAAGGCCTGGGCGGCGAGCCTGGTCGAGTTCCACACCGACGCGGTGGACGTGGTCAACGATCTGGTGGTGAAATCGAAGAAGAGCTAGCGCTTGCCTGGATTCCCCGCGGCGCGGGGCCGGGACCGGCGCCGGTGGCGCCGGTCGGGAAGGAGACCGAACGATGGCGGAAGCCAAACAACACATCGGGATGATCGGGTTGGGGGTCATGGGCCGGAACTTTCTCCTCAACCTGGCCGACCACGGCTTTTCCGCCGCCGGGTACGACAAGGACGCCGGAAAGGTGAAGGCGCTCCGGGAGGAGGGGAAGGCGAAGGCGGTGAAGGGGGCGGAAAGCGTGGAGGAGTTCCTGGGGCTCCTGGAGCGGCCCCGGGCGGTCATGCTCCTGGTGCCGGCGGGAGGGATCGTGGATTCGGTCATCGACGAGCTGGTTCCCCGCCTGGAGAAGGGCGACCTCCTGATCGACGGCGGGAACTCCCGGTTCACCGACACCGACCGGCGCGCGGAAGCCCTCGCCGCGAAGCAGCTCGGGTTCCTGGGGGTGGGGATCTCCGGCGGGGAGAAGGGGGCGCGCTTCGGCCCCAGCATGATGCCGGGAGGGCCCCGGGACGTCTACGAACGGGTGCGGGAAATGTTCGAGGCCGCCTCGGCCCAGGTGGCCGACGAGCCCTGCGTGACCTGGCTCGGCCCGCATTCCGCCGGGCACTACGTGAAGATGGTCCACAACGGGATCGAGTACGGGCTGATCCAGCTCCTGGCCGAGTCCTACGATCTCATGAAACGGGGCCTGGGGCTGGACAACGACGAGCTGCATGGGGTCTACGCGGACTGGAACGAGGGCGAGCTGGCCGGGTACCTGATGGAGATCACCGCCGACATCTTCCTCCAGGCGGACGACCGCGCCGACGGGCGCCTGATCGACGCGATCAAGGACCAGGCCAAGCAGAAGGGGACGGGGAAGTGGACCTCCCAGGACGCCATGGACCTCCAGGTGCCGGTCCCCACCATCGACGCCGCGGTGGCCTGGCGCGATCTCTCGGCGTTCAAGGAGGAGCGGGTGCAGGCCGGGGAGACCATGCGGGGTCCCGCCGCCGAGTTCGACGGCGACCGGAAGGCGTTCCTGGCCAGCCTCCGGGAGGCGATGTACGCGGCGGTGATCGCCACCTTCGCCCAGGGGCTGGCCCAGCTCCGGGTCGCCTCCACGGCCTACGGGTACGACCTCGACCTGGAGGCGGTGGCCCGGATCTGGCGGGGAGGATGCATCATCCGGGCCGCTCTCCTGGAGGACATTCGAAGCGCCATGAAGGGCCGCCCCGACCTTCCCAACCTGCTCCTCGACCCCCGTTTCCAGGAGGAGCTGGCCGGGCGGACCCCGGGGCTTCGCGAGGTGGTGCGGACCGCGGCGGAGATCGGCGTCCCCGTCCCCGGCCTCATGGCGTCCCTGGCCTACCTGGACGGGTACCGGAGCGCATGGAGTCCGGCCAACCTGATCCAGGCCCAGCGCGACTATTTCGGCTCCCACACCTACGAGCGCGTCGACGCCGAGGGCGCCTTCCACACCCGGTGGGGGAGCGACTGATCGCGGCCGGCGGGACGGTTCGCGGGGTCTCGAAGGTCGGCACCCAGGAGGATTCATCATGGACGATCCGGTCGAGTTCGGTCCCACCATCCTGACCATCTTCGGGGCCGCGGGGGACCTCACCTGGCGGAAGCTCGTGCCCGCCCTCTACAACCTGTTCCTGGATCGCCGCCTGCCCGAGCGGTTCGCGATGATCGGCGTGGACGGGCGGTCCATGAAGGACGGTGAGCTGAGCCGGCGCCTGAAGG
>CAYRIJ010000039.1:0-16720 GCA_964424285.1 uncultured bacterium | reverse complement strand
CAGAGCGCGCGCGACCTGAACCGCCGGATCAACCAGGTCTTCCACGAGCCCCAGATCTTCCGCATCGATCACTACCTGGGGAAGGAGACGGTCCAGAACATCCTGGCCTTCCGTTTCGCCAACGCGCTGTTCGAGCCGCTCTGGGACCGCCGGAGCATCGACAACGTGCAGATCACCGTGGCCGAGGAGGTGGGGGTCGAGCACCGGGGGAGCTACTACGATCGGGCGGGGGCGCTCCGGGACATGGTCCAGAATCATCTGTTCCAGATCCTCTGCCTGGTGGCGATGGAGGCCCCGGTCTCCTTCTCCGCCGACGAGATCCGGGCCAAGAAGGTGGACGTGCTCCACGCGGTGCGCCGCATACGGCCCGAGGAGGTTCACAAGCTGGCGATCCGGGGGCAGTACGGACCGGGTTGGATCCGCGGACGGGAGGTTCCCGGCTACCGCGCCGAGGACGGCGTGGATCCGGACTCGGCCACCGAGAGCTTCGTCGCGCTCAAGATCATGATCGACAACTGGCGCTGGCAGGGGGTGCCCTTCTACCTCCGCACCGGGAAGCGGCTGGCCGCCAAGGTGTCCGAGGTTTCGGTGCAGTTCCGGCCGGTTCCCCATCAGGCGTTCCCCGCCTCCTCCCTCGAGGACTGGCAGCCCAACCGCCTGGTCATCCGGATTCAGCCCGACGAGGGGATCCTGCTCCGGATCCAGGCCAAGCGCCCGGGGCTGGACCTCCGGCTGAGCCCGGTGGACATGCACTTCAAGTACAAGGAGGCGTTCAAGACCTCGCCCCCTGAAGCCTACGAGACCCTGCTTCAGGACGTGATGCAGGGCGACGCCACCCTCTTCATGCGGGCGGACCAGGTCGAGGCGGCGTGGACGGCGATCGCCCCGGTGCTCGAGGTGTGGGGATCGGCCCCTTCGGTGGAGTTCCCGGACTACGCCGCGGGCACCTGGGGCCCCGAGGCGGCGGAGGAGCTGCTGGCGCGGGACGGCCAGAGCTGGATCGTTCCCACCGTGGTCCAGGAGCGGAACGACGAGAAGCTCCGCGACGGTTGAGCCGCCCCGCCCCGGAGCGCGCGCCGGAAATCGGACCGGTCGTATCCGGTTTCATTCCATGGAAAACACTTATCGATCCGGATGTCGGGTAGTCCGCCAGGCATAAGAGGACTATTCTGCTCGCCAAACTTCGGAATCGCTCCCCGTGGCGGTCCCCGGCCGCGGAGGCGAAGGGGGTGAGCCATGACGGGTTTGGTCGGGTTGGACGCTTCGAACGAATCGCTCCTGAAGACGCTCCCCGGCGACGAGATCCGGCAGATCCTGTGGCGGTTCGCCGGCCGGTTCGATCTCCAGATGATGGTCCAGTCCGCCCGGACGGTGGCCCGCGGGCCGGTGGCCCGGTTGGTCGCGGCGGGAGGGCGGAACTCCCACGAGTGGACCCCCGGCAAGGCCGATCTCCTCACCGCGTACGACGCCGCCGGCATCACCTCGGTCTTCGTCGACCCGGAGTACGGGGGATTCCTGGAAGGGCCCAAGAACCTGGCCATGGCGCTCACCGCCTTCGAGCTCGCCTGGGTGGACGGCGGCGCGGCCACCGGCAGCATGGCCGGCCACCTCGCCCTGGCCCCCATTCACGAACGGGGCACTCCCGAGCAGAAGGCCGTCTACATGGGCCGGGCCGTCCCTCCGGGTCCCGACGGCACGGGGCCGTGGCGGGGCGCGTTCTGCCTGACCGAGCCCCTCCCCTTCGTGGGGGTGGACACCGGGGTGCTCTCCGGCCGGGTCCGGGTCGAAGCGTGGCCGGACGGCGGGGAGCCGCTCCTCAGGGTCGAGAAGCGCGGCCGGTTCATCACCAACATGGGGTTCGCCGACTTCGTGACCGCGGCGGTGGACTCGGGGGATCCCCGGATCAAGGGAAGCTGCATGGTCATCCTGGAGAAGACCGACCCCGGCACCTTCGATCGCGGCGCTCCCACCAGGAAACTCGTCCACCAGCTCTCCTCGACCCGCGACCCCATCCTGAACCTCACCGTTCCCGCCAGCCGCATCATCGGGGGCTACCGGGTCGAGAACGGGGTGATCGTCCCCAACTTCTCCCACGGAGAGGTCATCGAATCGGTCTTCCGCCGGACCCGGGTCACGGTGGGGCTCATGACCTCGGCCAAGCTCCTCTCCGCGGTGGAGCCGGTCATCCGCTACCAGCGGGGCCGCTTCCGGGGCGGGGCGGCGGAGGTTCCCGGAACGCCGCGCCACGACCTAGGGCTCCAGATGAAGGAGGACGCCCTCAATCGCCTGGTCGACGTGTGGGCGGCGGGGGAGGCCGGGGCGTCCCTGGGTTTCGCCACCGCGCGCTTCTTCGACGACTTCGATCCCCTGGACCGGGGCCGGGAGGAGATCTTCGCCGAGGCCGGGCTCCCGGCCGGCCGCGCCCGCATCCGCGCCCTGGCCGCCCGCGAGGCCTCGGTGGTCGAGTACGTCCGCCTCTCGTCCCGCCCTGACGCCGATCCCGCCGCCTACCGGGCGCTCCACGAGGACCGGCTGGTGCGGTTCCTGGCCGCGGACGCGGTGGCCAACGTGCTCTGTCCCGCGGTGAAGCTCTGGAACACCGGCCAGGGGGCCACCATGATGCGGGAGGCGGTGAGCCTCATGGGGGGCTACGGGATCACCGAGGACTGCCCCGGATTTCTCGGCCAGAAATGGATGGATGCCCAGCTCGAGGCCACCTACGAGGGTCCGGAAGCCGTCCAGCGCCGCCAGCTCTCGGTCACCATGACCCACCCCGCCTTTCTGGCCCGGTTCGAGGAATGGATCCGGGAGATGCGCGAGGTGGCCGCGGTCCGGCCCGGGACCGGGGCCTGCGCCCTGGCCTCGGCCATGGAGCTCTGGCGCTGGACGCTCGGCCACCTGGTCGATTCGACCGACGCCGAGGGCCGTCCCCTCTATCGCGACCAGCGCCAGGGAGTGACCTTTCCCATGGCCGACGCCCTGGCCTGGCTCCTGGCCTCCCGCGCCCAGATCCTCGACGTGGTGGAGCTCGCCGGAGGCGGGCCGAACGGCCCGGACTCCGTGGAGGGGCTGGCCGGTTCGGTCGCGTTCCTCACCGATCTCTGCCACGTCCAGGCCGCCCGCGCGGCGGGGGAGGTCGCGCGGATCGCCACCGAGCTGGTCCACGGCTACAACCGCCATCCGGTCTGGGACGAGACCGCGTGCGATTGCTATCTCGCCGGCGACCTCGACGCCCTGGAATCGGTGATGAGCGGGATCGCCGCCTGCGCCCGCGGCCTCGCCGACGTGATCGAGGAGGACGGAAGCCATCCCGCCAAGGCCGGACCCTGCGTCCGGCTGGAGGGCCTCGCGCCCTTCGAGCGGCGGCGGGCCAAGCTCGACGGCTGCCTGACCGGGGCGCGCCTGGCCAGGGACCGCGCCTCCCGCGCGCTCACCTCGGTCATGATCCCCGAAGCCCTGGATTACCCGGCGTGAGCCCGGATCCGACCGGCGCGGGAGACGGCGGCATGGGCCCGGGAGACGGCGGCGTGGATCCCGGGACCCCGGCCCCGCGCCAGAGCATGGACGTGGACGTGGTGTGCGTGGGCTTCGGGCCCGCCACCGGCGGCTTCCTCACCACCCTCACCCGGGCCATGGCGGATCCCGGGAACGCGGACGCGCTCCAGAGCCGGGTCATGCCCGGGATGCCGCTCCAGGTTCTCTGCTACGAGCGGGCCGACGACCTGGGCTTCGGGGTCTCGGGGGTGGTGACCCGGGCGCGCGGGATCCGCGCCTCGTTCCCGGATCTCGACCCCGCCGACATCCCCCTGGCCCACCCGGTGACCGCGGAGAAGGTCGTCTACCTGATGGATCCGGTGGGGGCGAGCCGTCGATCGCGGACCCTCCGGACCGTGGACGCCGCGCTGCGTCCGTTCCGGGGCCCGGACCACGCCCTGGAGCTCCCCGCCGTCCCCGAGTTCCTGCGGAAGGACGACGGGATGCTGCTCTCCATCGGGCAGTTCAACCAGTGGGTGGCGTCGAACCTCATGGCCTCGGGCCTGGTGCAGCTCTGGCCGGGCATGCCGGTGGCCGCGCCCTTGATCGAAGACGACGGCGTGGTGGGGGTGCGGCTCGCCGACCAGGGAACCGACCGGAGCGGTCGTCCCGAGGCCGGGTACATGCCGGGCATGGACATCCGGGCCGGTCTCACCGTGGTGGGGGACGGGCCGGTGGGGCCGGTGGGGCGGAAGCTCGAGGCCCGCTTCGGGATGCCCGAAGGACGGCACCACCGCGACTGGGCGGTGGGGATGAAGATGGTCCTGGAGCTGCCCCCGGGATCCCCGCTCGCGCCGGGAACGGTGATCCACACCCTGGGCTTTCCCGAACCCGAGATCTTCGGCTTTCTCTACGTCTACCCGGGCGGACTGGCCTCGGCGGGGATCTTCGTTCCCTCCTGGCTCCGAAGCCCGGTTCGCACCGCCTACCGCACCCTCCAGCACTGGATGCGCCACCCCTATCTCTGGCGTTGGCTGGAGGGGGGGACCATGCGCTCCTGGGGGGCCAAGACCCTGGCCGAGTCCGGGCGGCGCGGGGAGCCGCACCTGGCCGGGGACGGATACGCCCGGATCGGCGAGGGCTCGGGGAGCACCAACGTGCTCACCGGCTCCGGGGTGGACGAAGCGTGGACCACCGGGGTTCAGCTCGCCGAGGGGGTGATCGATCTCCTCGCGGCCGGGAAACCCTTCACCCGCGAGAACCTGGAAGCGACCTACGTGCGCCGGCGGCGGGAGAGCTGGGTGGAGGCGGAGGCCCGGACCGCGGAACGGGCCCGGGACGGGTTTCAGCGCGGGGTGGTCCAGGGCCTCCTGGGCATGGGGCTCGCCGGCGTCACCGGTGGCCGGATGGCCGTCGGGTCCGCGCCCAAGCCCCCCCACGAGCACGTTCCCCGGCTCGAGGACTACGTCCGGGAGTGGATTCCCGCCGGGAAGCTGGACCGGATCCGCGCGGAGAGCGCGGCCTCGGGTACGCCGCTTCGCGATTCGGTGATGGCGGCGGCGGGCTGGCCGGAAATCCCCCTGGACGGGAAGCTCCTGATCTCCCATCAGGACGCGCTCCTCATGGGGGGGAAGGTCCAGGCCGCGCCCGGCTACGCCGACCACGTGACCTTCGCCGACCCCGGCCTGTGCGAGTCCTGCGGGGAGAAGCTCTGCATCGAGATGTGCTCGGGCCAGGCGCTCACTCCGGGCGATCGCGGGGTGCCCCGCTTCGACCGCGAGAAGTGCGTCCACTGCGGTGCGTGCCTCTGGAACTGCTCGAAGCCCCGCCCCGGGGATCCCGAGCGCGGGAACATCGAGTTCGGGGCGGGGGCCGGGGGCCTTCACTCCGCCGAGAACTGAACCGGAGCGGAAGCCGGGCCGATCGCGCCCCGCGCCGTCCGAAACCGTCGAGGGAGACCCAAGACCGATGAACGAACCCTTTCACATCGTGGTGTGCGGGAGCCTGGTGCCCGATCCGCTCCAGACCCTGGAGCCGGTGATGGGGCCCCAGGGGCCCGGCCTGAAGAACGAGATGATGCTCCCCTCGGTGCTCGACCCCTGGGCCGGTCACGCCCTCTACGAGGCGGCGCACCTGGCCGCCGAGCACCCCGGGAGCCGGGTGTGGCTCACCAGCCTGGGCCCCAAGGCCAAGCTCCAGCAGCTCATGATGAGCGTGGCCCAGAAGGTTCCCTTCGAGCTGGTGGCCCTGGACGGTCCCGCCGGGGGGTTCACCGACGCCCACCGGACCGCCGCCGCCCTGGCCGGGGCCATCGGCGACATCGCCGGGCTCGATCGCTCGCGGCTCCTACTCTTCGGCGGCTGCGCCTCCGCGTCCCGCGACGCCGGGGTCACCCTGTCGATGGTGGGGGAGCGGCTGGGGATCGTCGACCAGTTCCTGGCCGTGGACGAGCTGACGGTGGAGCCCACGGGCGCGCTCCGGGTGAAGGAGCGGATCGAGGGCGGGCGCTACCTGGCCTCGGAGTGCGCGGGTCCGCCCGCGGTGCTGGCCTGGGCCACCGGGTCGCTCCCCGAGCCGGCCAACAATCCCCAGGTCGGGATGCAGAACATGCGCCTTCTCATGCCCGCGCTCCAGAAGGCGGCGCCGGTGGCGCCGGCGGCGGGGGGGGCGACGTTCCTGGAGGTGGAGCTTCCCCGGGGGAAGCGCGAGACGCGGGTGGTGAGCGACCTTCCGGTCGAGGAGATCGCCCGGGAAATCGTGGACTGGATCCGGAGCTGACGCCGGGGGCGCGCCGCGGCCGGGCCGGCCGGGCGCTCCGGAACGAGGAGAGCATGATGTCGAACGAGACGATCCTGATCCTGGTCCACACCGATGCCGAGGGGGCGCTCCCGAAGATCGCGCGGGAGACCGTCGGCGCGGGGCGGGAGCTGGCGGGCGCCCTGGGCGCCGGGTTCGCCCTCGGGGTGGTCGGGGCGCGGGCCCGCGAGGCGGCGGACGCGCTGGCCGGGGCGGGGGCCTCGGAGATCCTGGCGGTCACCGGGCCCGACTTCGAGGCCTCGAGGTATGCGAGCGACGCGGCCGCGGTCGAGGCGCTGGCCCGGGAGGCGGAGGCGACGATCGTCCTCGCCCCGGCCACCGCGCGGTTCTCCCGGGCGCTTCCCGGAGCGGCGGAGCGGCTCGGCGGACGGATCGACACCCGGGTGGCGTCGATCGCCGCGGCGGAGGGGCAGGTGCGGATCCAGCGCTGGTTCTACCGGCAGCGGATGCTCGGCACGCTGACCCGTTCCGAGCGGCCCTGGGTGCTGGCGGTGGATGCGGGCGGGTTCGCGCCCTTCGAGGGCGAGCCGGGCCGAGCCGCGCTCCGGGAGATCCCGGTGGAGCTTCCGGAGCGCGCGCGGCGCACCGCGGTGACCGGGGAGGTGGCCGCCGGCTCCGGAGCCTCGACCATCCGCCCCGACGCCCCGCTTCTCTTCGTGGCCGGCGCGGGGTGGATGAAACGGCAGGCCGACGGGGCCGCCCACGTGAAGGACGCCGAGGGGCTGATCCGGGGTTTCCTGGACCGGAGCCAGGCGTCGCTGGGAAGCAGCAAGTCCCTGGTGGATCAGACCGGCGAGGGGGGGGAGGTCATCTCCTTCATGAGCCACCTGAACCAGGTGGGGCAGACCGGTTCGAGCCCGCGCCATCCCAAGGGGCTCGCCACCTGCTGCCACGGCGAGGAGCCGCACGTGGTGGGGTGGCGGTTCGTGCGGGAGCGCCGGGCGGTGAACCTGGATCCCGGCTGCGGCTGGGCCCGGGGGAAGGCGGACGTGGTGTACGTGGCCGACGCCTTCCAGGTCATGGCCCGGGTGAACGAGCTTCTGGCCGGGAGCTGACCGCGCCGGGGACCCGGCGGCCGGGGAACGCCCCGGCCCGGTGCGCGCCCGCCGAGGCTACGGCGCGGGAGCTACCAGCGATGGTAGGCGGGATGGCCGGGCTTCACCGCCACGAACACGCCGCGGCAGGTGTCGCACACCTTGCCGCCGGCCTCCAGCGACGCCTCCACCACCGCCCGGTCCCCGCTGGACTCCACCACCCGGGCCCGGAGCGTCAACGGGCCGGTCGACGGCGTGGGGCGGAGCAGCTTCACCGCGAACTCCGCGGTCACGGTGCAGGGAGGCGCGTCGTCTCCCGCCGCCTCCATCAGGTGCACGGCCGCGCACCAGTTGGAGTGGCAGTCGAGGAGCGTCCCGATGATCCCGCCGCTCACCACGTTCTCGAAGGCCTCGTGGTGCTTTTCCGGCCGGAAGATCGCGGTGAGCTCCTCCCCGTCCCGGAAGCTCCGGATGCGAAGCCCCTTGGGGTTGGCGGGACCGCACCCGAAACACGCGTTCCGGGGGGCGTAGCGTTCCTGGACGCTCTGGTCTTCCATGCAAGAACTCCTCTCCGGCGGGCGGCCGTTCCGGGTCACGCCGGCCAGTGTAGCAGCGCCGGGGGCCGGGCCTCCAGCGCCGGCCCGCATCGTGGCCGGTGGCGGCCTCCGGCGGACCCGCCGTCACCGGAGGCCGGCGACGGTGATACCGGGATGGTCATGGGTTAGTATCCGGTCCCATGGGTCGCTGGATTCCGTTTCTCCTGCTGCTTTTGTCCGTCATCGTGCCGCACCTCGCCGCGGCCGAGGATCTGCACGTCATCCTCCCCCGGAGTCCCGACGACTGGAAGGTCGTGGGCAATCAGGGGGACGTGAACTACCGGATCCACATGGAGGCGGTGAAGGCCTACCCGGACTCGGTTTGGGCCTTCGACACGGAGACCGACCCCCAGTGGGGTCACGAGATCAGCTTCCGCTACGATTTCGCGGAACACGGGATCCCGGTCCAGGCGGTTTCCGACGCCGAATTCTGGCGATGGTACTGGTACGTCAAGAACCGGGAGACGGCCGACTTCGTCACCATCACGCTATACGACCACGAGGGACACGGGGTGTCTCTCGCCGCAACGCCGGCCCGGTACGACTACCGCGCGCTGACCCTGGTCTTTCCCGATCGCTACCGGGAAGCCCACATGACCCTCCGGGAGACCTACGAGTACAGGCTCCGCATCCACGCCCCCTTCGACTCGCTCCTCGACGTGGCCGGAATCGATCTCGGGCTCCACGAGCCGGTCGACCAGACGGTGCTCCTGGGTCCGATTTCCTTTGGGCCCGCTCCGGCCGAGCCGATTCCCCCCTCTCCCCGCGCGCTCCTGCACCGCACCGAGGCGAGCAAGTTTCTGTGCGCCGATCTGAACCGGGACGGCGTGGTCGAGGTCCTGACCCCGTGGATGGCGGGAGGGAAGCTCTGGCGCTACGACGCGGGGAGCCGCCGGTTCCACCAGGAGGAGCACGAGGACCCGGTGAACCGGCCGGAGCCCTTTCACCTGATGGCGGCGGGGGACCTGGACGGCGACGGGGATCTCGACCTGGTCGCGGTCGATCCCGACGACGTCACCCTGCACGTGCTCCGTCGCCGCCGCTTCGGATGGTCCCAGGATACGCTGCAGGTGCCGCTCCCCGAGCCGGCGGCGAAACTGACCTGCATGGCCCTGGCCGACGACGACGGCGACGGTCGGGTGGACCTCTTCCTGGGCTACCACCTCATCGGTTCCACGGTCATGGGGCGGGTGTTCCGACTCGGCGGCCGTGAGGGGGGAGGGTTCGAGAGGCCCCGCGACATCCCCGCCACGGCCGGTGCCAGCGGCTGGGGGGTCTACGAGATCGAGCTGGCCGACATGGACGGAGACGGCGCCCTGGACCTGATCGGCGGGTCCGGCGGGAAAGGAGCCTACGTCTACCCCGGCGACGGATCGGGCGGGTACGGGGAAGGGCACCTCCTGGACCGGTTCTACGATTCGGGCTTCCTCCGCGGGTTCCATCTGGCCGACGTGAACGGGGACGGCCTCCTCGACGTCTTCGTCGGCCTGTATAACAACTCGGGGCGGGCCGGGGAGACCGGCGAGAACCGGCTCTGGCTGAACGAGGGGGGATTCCGGTTCCGGAACGTCGCGGGGGAGGCGGGGATGGCCGGCACCCGCTGGACCGAAGACGCCGCCTTCGCCGACATCGACGGCCACCCCGGACCGGAGCTGGTGGTGCTGGATGACGAGGAGATCACCGCCTACGACCTCACGCCCCTGGCCGGGTACGACGCATCGGGGGACGAGCCGGCCCCCAGGGTGCGGCACCGGGTTCTCTACGACAACTCCGAGGTCACGGCCTCGTCCCGGTACATCGCCTGCCAGGATCTCGACGGAGACGGCCGGGTGGAGCTCATCCTGTCCCGGGACAACGGCCCTCTGGTGGTGCCGCTCCCGGACTCCGGTCCCGTGCGGAGCGTGGAGGTGGCCGGACTGGGACCGGGGGGAAACGGTTTCGGGGACGTGGTCCGGGGGGACGGGGCCCGCCCGTGGGCCCTCCCCGTCCTCTCCACCCAGCGACTGGGACCGGTGCCGTTCCTGGTGGCGGCGGACGAGCCGGTGTCGCTGACCCCGGGGCCGTCGCGGAGGTCTCCCGGCCGCCTGCTCCAGGCCGGATCCCGGGAGGTGCTGAGCCCGACCGGCCGGGAGGGATGGCGCGCCCGGTTGCGCTGGCAGGCGCCCACGCTCTGGGAGTACTCGGTTCTGGCCTCCCGGCACCCGGGGATCCGGGCGGCCGTCGCCGTCATCCTGATCGGCGGTCTGGGAGTTCTGGCCGTGCGCCTCCGGCGCCGCCTGGGGCCGAGCCGGGAGGAGCGCTGGCGGGCGCTCCTGGCCCGGGTCGGCTTCTCGAGCCACGCGGCCTGGCGCACCGGGCTCAACCACTTCGTGCGGGCGGCAAACCAGATCCAGGAGGAGAACGGGGGGGACGGTCCCCTCCCGGAGGACCAGCAGACGCGTTTGCGGGGGCTGCTTCCCCCCGAACTGCTCCGGATCCTTGGGGAGGCGGTGGAGACCGCCGCGGTGCTCGACGTCGAGGGGGCGCGCTCGGCCGGGCGGGCTCTCGACGAGCTGGATCGGATCCACCGGAGCCCGGTCTCCGCCCCCGACCGGCTGGCGGAGGCCGGGCGCACGCTCGTCTCCTCCTTCGGCCTCATGCAGCGGGCCCTGGCCGAGCGGTTTTCCTGCCGGCCGCAGCCGGTGTTCGAGCGGGTGCGGCGTTTCCGTTCCCGGGGCGGCGCGGCCTCGCGCATCGAGTGGGGGGGAGGCCCCCCGGACCTCACCCGCCGCTTCCCGATGGGAGCCGAGGACCTGTTCGCCTGCATGGACGAGCTGATCGTCAACGCCGGGAAGAAGGATCCCGCTCCCATCCGGATCGGGGTCTCGGTTCGGGCGCGGGGCGGGAAGGTGGCGGTGCTGGAGGTTCACGACGACGGCCCCAGCCTGGAGGCGGAGCGCGGCCGCAGCAACCGGGAGGGAACCCGGACCGGAGTCCCGCGGATCGAGGATCTTCTCCGCCCCTACGGCGGACGCCTGGTGCTCGAGGACGCCGAGGGTGGAGGCGTCCTGGCCCGGATCCTCGTGCCGCGGTTCGACCTGGATTGAACCGGGGCGGGCGGTAGCGCACGCCCGCCGCAGGGCCTAGGAGGCGACCTCGCGTTCCTCCTCCTCCAGGTGGGCGAAGGTGGGGAGCACCTTCTCGAACACCAGGAGCAGGATGAAGGGGATGACCAGGATCACCACCGCCGCCCCGATCCCCTCCTTGTCGAACAGCCCCGGCACGTAGGTCTCGCGGAATCCCCGCATGCTCTTCGAGAACATCTGGCCCCCGATCACCACGTTCCAGCGCATGGCCAGCACCTGCATGAGAAGGAGCAGCGACGCCACCATGGTGAGGGTGTTCCGGATGCGCTCGTGCATGTAGCGGTCCAGCAGCACCACGATCATGAGGAGGATGAAGGGGATGAGACCCCCCAGCACCATCTGGATGGAGATGAAGGAGATGGAGAGCTGGTGGGTGAGGAGGTGGCTGATGACCTCCCACTCCTCGGCCTTCTCGTAGGCCAGGGTCATGATCTCCAGGATCTCCAGGGTCAGGGTCATGATGAGGAAGAGCCAGAGCCAGCGGGCCATGGTGGAAATGGCCGGCTGATCCACCGCCCAGCCCTTGAGCTTCATGGCCACCTGGTAGAGCACGATGAGGAGGGCGATCCCCGACACCATGGCCGAGAAGAGGAAGACCACCGGCATGAGCGGGGTGGACCACCACGGGTTGGCCTTGAGCGCCCCGAAGAGGAAGCCCACGTAGCCGTGAAGGAGGCAGGCCATGGGGATGCCCACCGCGGCCAGGACGCGGATGATCTTGCGATCGAGCTGCAGCGCCTCGTCGGAGAGGTCGTAGACCCCCAGGGCGAGGGTCGCGTAGAACCCCCGCCTGAACCCGGTGTTGGCGGCCGCCCTCCGGATGATGTCGGGCCGGAACACGAACCACACCTCCAGCAGCAGGATCAGGAAGTAGCTCGCGTAGAGAATGCCGAAGCCGGCCATGGCCGAGGTGAAGTGCGGGGTGACCACGATGTTGAGGGCCCGCTCCGGATGCCCCAGGTGGTTCAGGAGCGGGAACGTGGCCACCACCAGGAAGCACAGCGCGGTGGCCAGGGCGAACCGCCCCAGGGGCCTCAACTCCTTCTTGCCGAACACGTGGTACAGCGACGAGACCAGGAAGGCCCCCGCCACCAGCCCGGTGATGTAGGGGTACATCACGATCATCAGGCTCCAGGCGATGTGGATGTCGTTGGGGAACAGATAGCCGGTGAGTTCGGGCATGACTACCGGACCTCCATGTCCAGCCCCAGGTAGAAGCACTGCGGCTTGGTCAAGAGTTCGGGCTGAAGGACCATCACGCGCTGGGTGGCCAGGATCTCGTTGATCGGGTCGTCCTGATTCTTGCGGTCGCCGAAGATGCGTGCCCCGACCGGACACACGGTGACGCAGGCCGGTCGGAGCCCCTGGGTGATCCGGTGGTAGCACCACGTGCACTTGTCCGCGGTGTGGGTGCGGGGGTCGATGAACCGGCTTCCGTAGGGGCAGGCCTGGACGCAGTACCCGCAACCGATGCAGCGCTTCTTGTCCACCAGCACCACCCCGTCGCGGGTGGCGTAGGAGGCGCCCACCGGGCAAACCTGGGTGCACGGGGTGGCGTCGCAGTGGTTGCAGAGCTTGGGCACGAAGAAGGCCTTGCGGATGATCTTCTCCTGGGTCTCGGACTCGAAACCCTCGGCTCCGCCGTCCGGCGAATCGACGTAGGCCCGGCCCTCGGTGGGGATCTCGTAGCGCTCCACCCAGGTGCGGTACATCCCCTCGGCGACGTCGTTCTCCGCCCGGCAGGCCCGGACACAGGCCCCGCAGCCGATGCACTTGGTGGCGTCCACCAGGTACACCCAGCGGTGCTTGTCCCAATCGTAGTCCGGGGTCGCCAGGGCCCGGGCGGACTCGGGAAGGAGGATCCCCAGCACGGTGGAGGCGGCGAGGGCGCCCCCCGCGGCCACCGCCTTCTTCAGGAACTCCCGGCGGGTGGGGTCGGCCTTGTCCAATCGATCGAGGGTCGCGGCTTTCGGTTCAATGGTCATGGAGCGCTCTCCCTGGGTTCGCCGGTCGGGTTCACAGAGGCGAGTGGGGGTCATGGCAGTCGAAACAGGCCCGGGGGCCCGGCTCCCCGCCCATATCCTCGACGTGTTGCCGGGGCTGGATCTGGGGAAAGCCCTCGGGACGCGCGTTCAGTTGCCGGTGGCAACGGAGGCAGAAGTCGCTGGACTGGGGCACCGGCATCTCGGCCACGACGTCCCCGTCCTTGATGTGCGAGGCCAGGGGGGCGTGACAGATCTCGCAGTTCACGCTCTTGTGAACTCCCTGGTCGTGGGCCGAGACCTTGTCGTCGTGGCACTCGGCGCACGAGGCCGAGCCGTCGCCATGGCGGACGGGCAGGGCCCGATAGTCCCCGACGCTGGCCGCGCGATAGGGTCCGTACTTTCCCCAGGTCGGGGGAGCGGCGAGGGAGCGAAGGATGATCAGGGCGACGACGCCGAGCAGGAACAGGAACCCCACCCGGAAGACGTGCTTGGAGTGGGCGAGGGGGCTACGAGGATCCATCGATGTTCTCCCTGCGTTCGGGTGAGGCGGTGAATGCAGTGGGGAGCGATTCGGGACGGAACATCCAGGTCAGGAACCCGGGATGGCCGGAGGGGCCGGACGCCGGTTCGACATCTCGAAGGCCCGGATCCGGGGCGAACAGCCAGGCCCAGAACCCCCGGCGGGCCGAGGGCTCCCGGCCCGTTCCGGCGTTTCGGGGACACGATTCCGGAGCGAAGAGCCAGGGCCAGAACCCGGGAGCGCCGGCGGCCTTCGGACCTGTTCCGACGCCCGGGGGAGGCGATTCCGGGGAAAGGAGCCAGGTGAGAAGGCCGGGAAGCCGGGGGAGGGCGCCCGGGGACCGGGTCGAGGGCAGAGCCTCGGAAGCGGAAACCCAGCCCAGGAACTCCCGCATCCATTGGAGGGGTGAATTCCGTCCGGACGGCCGGGGACCAGTCGATTGAGCGTTCCTCAAAGCCGGCTCACCTCTCCGAAGACGGGTTCCACAACCGGGACCAACGAACGAACGAACGAACGAAGCCGCGGACAAGGCAAACCGGCAGGTCCAGATCCGGATTACCCTTAGGTTTCTAGCGGACAGACGCGGTCCGGAGAAGCATACAATTTGGATATCTCAATACCCTTTTTTGCACATGATAAAGATGATCATGTGAGTATGGTTTGGCTTGTGGCCCGGGGCGGCCGCGGGGTCATCCGGAAAAAGCCCGCCTTCAAGACCCAAAACGTCAGATTCTGGTGGATCGCCAATCGGGCAGTTGGTATGGGTAGTGACGAAGAGCCCGTCGGGAATCCTGGAGTTTGGGTTCGTTGAACGGAGGCCGCGGTGAGCGACGAGGTGGACCGGCTGTCCGGCGAGTTGGAGCGCCTGGGCCGCGCGATGCGGGACATCGAGGTCCGGTTGGCGGCCCTGGAGGCGCGGGACTCCTCCCGACCGTCGACCGTCGCTCCTCCTCTGGAACGCGAAACGGAGACCGCCGGCGACCCGATTCCCCCCGTGGACCGCGGACCGGGGATCCTCACCTCCGCGCTCACTCTCTCCGGCCGGATGCTCCTGATCCTGGGGGGAGGTCTGCTCCTTCGGGCCCTGACCGACGCCGGTCTCCTGACCCAGCAGATCGGTGTCGTGCTGGGGCTGCTCTACGCGCTCACCTGGCTCGTGTTCGCCGACCGGGCCGGGGCCGGTGGGTTCTCCCTGAGCGCGGCCTTCCATGCCCTCTCCACGGTACTCATCGCGTATCCGCTCCTCTGGGAAGCGACCACCAAGTTCGGGTACCTCAGCCCCCATCAGGCGGTGGGCCTCATGGCCGCGTACACCGCGGTCGGCCTCCTCGAGGCCTGGCGGCGTCGTCTGCGGAGCGTCGCCTGGGCGTTCACCCTGGCCTCGCTGTTTCTGGCCTTCGCCCTGATACCCGTCACCCGCGCCCTGGCGCCGCTCACCGTGTTCACCCTGGCCCTGGGGCTGGCGACGGTGTGGCTGGCCTACGAACGGGACTGGAAGCTCGCCCGCTGGCCGGTCGCCCTGGCCGGTGACGGTCTGGTCCTTCTGGCGGTCATGTGGGCCTCCCAGCCCGGCGGCCCCCCCGCGGCCTACCGTCCGCTCACCGCCGGAACCGCGCAGGCCCTGGCCCTGGGTCTCCCGGTCATCTACCTGGGGAGCGCGGCGCTGCGCACCCTGGCCCGGCGGCGTGAGGTGAGTCTGTTCGAGGCGATCCAGGGAGCGACCTCGCTCTTCCTGGGTTTCGGAGGCACGGTGCGGGTGGCCCGCGCCACCGGCGGCGAGGAGACGGTGATCGCGCTCATCGCCATGGGGACGGCGGCGGTCTGCTACATCCTGGCCTTCACCTTCGTGGACCGGGCTTCCGCCACCCGCCGGAACTTCTACTTCTACGGATGGCTCGCCCTGTCCCTGGTGTTGCTCGGAAGCGGCGTCATGGCCCGGGGGATGTTGCTTCCGGTGCTCTGGGGAGGGTTGGCCGTCACCGCCGCGGCGGTGGGAACCCGGTTCAACCGGTTCACGCTCCGGGTTCACAGCGCGGTCTACGCAATCCTGGCGGCCATCCAGGGCGGCCTCCTGAAAGGGGCGGTGGCGGCCTTCGCCGTCCCCGCCGGCAAGGGCTGGAGCGTCCTCCCTCCCTCGGCGTTCCTCGTTCTGGGAGCGGTGGCGGTGTCCTTCGCGGTCCTGGCTTCGAACCAGCACCCCGCGGAGTTCCCCTGGCACCGGCGCCTGCCGCGCTTCGTGGTGGGGACGATCCTGGTGGTGGGCCTGGGCGCTCTGGTGGTGACGGGCGCGGTGTCGGTGGCCCTCGGGGGGTCTCCCGCCGCCGACCCCGCCGTTCTGGCGGTGATCCGGACCGCGGTGCTCGCCCTGGCCGCGGTGGCCCTGGCCTTCGGTGTGCCCCGCGTCCGCCTGTTCGAGATGACCTGGCTCGTGCTCCCCCTGATCGTTCTGGGGGGAATCAAGTTCCTGGCCGAGGATCTCCCCCACGGCCGGCCGCTTACCCTGTTCCTCGGCCTGGCCTGCTACGGCACCGCGCTCATCGGGGCCTCGCGAGTGCTCCGGACGCGGCGCCCCCCCCGGGCGGCCCGCCCACTCTGAGCGTCCGGCCCTCCGGCCCGGCGGGGCCTCGGGCGTGCCCGCGTTGCGAATCCCGGCGTCTTCCCCCACAATCTATCCCCGAACGGGGTGGGCCGTCCCCTCGCCACGTCAGCGATTGGCCCCGAATACAATCCGATCCCCACGGGAGGAACTCGAAGCGGTGCCGGATCACCTGGGTCGGCTGCTGGCCGACGGATGGAGCGGAATCCGTCCGATCCATTCGGATGAGTACTTCAGGGCGTTGGAACGCTGGCAGGGGATCACGCCCCGGCCGGACCGTGAGAACCGGGAGCGCCGCCAGGGGATCCCGATCTTCCGGAACCCCTGGCTGGATCGTGCTCTCACCAAGGCCCATCCGACGCTTCCCTGGTTCTGGTCGGTCCCCATCGTCGCGCTCGGGCTCTACCGGGGCTATTTCGTGGCCGGCACCGGGTTCGCGGGAACCCTCGGCCTGTTTCTGGGGGGAGTCGTGCTATGGACCCTGATCGAGTATCTCCTGCATCGTTTTCTCTTTCACCTCCCGCCCCCGACCGAGCGGCTGCAATCCTTCTTCTTCCTGGCCCACGGGTACCA
>CAYRIJ010000038.1:4555-19301 GCA_964424285.1 uncultured bacterium | reverse complement strand
GAACCGCTGACCTTTTGCTTACCATGCAAATGCTCTACCGACTGAGCTACGTGGGCCCGAATTCCGAACTGCCCACCGCCCGGCCGCGACAGTCCTCCCCCTGAGGCCGGAAAAGGGCCGGGGTGTCCAAGACTGGGGGAGTGAAAACGCGGGAGCGCTAGGGCTTAGACAGGCGAGGGAGTTTAGGGTCCCCCGCGGGGGCTGTCAAGCGCGCACTCACCGCTTCCGGTCGGACTCCGCGGGACCCGGCCCGGCCGGGCCCCCGGCCGGGGTCTCCCCCGAGACCCCGCGGCGACAGAACTGGAGCGGGAAACGGGATTCGAACCCGCGACCCTCAGCTTGGAAGGCTGATGCTCTAGCCAACTGAGCTATTCCCGCTCGCTCTAACGAGTTGGCGGCCCAGGCCGCCGGATGGTGGTGGAGGGGGGAGGATTCGAACCTCCGAAGGCGTACGCCGACAGATTTACAGTCTGTTCCCTTTGGCCGCTCGGGAACCCCTCCAAATTCTGATGCGCCAAGCAATTGGAGCTGGCGACGGGACTCGAACCCATAACCCCCTCATTACAAGTGAGGAGCTCTACCAGTTGAGCTACGCCAGCTTGGCAAGCGCCCGCTCATCTCACGCCTCACTCCCAACTTCCCACCCTGTAAGCAGTTACACTTCCGATCCCGTTCCCGCGGCGACGGCGCAGCCGGTCGGCGGAGAGGAGGGCGCGGGAGGCCAATGGGAGGTTCGCCGGCAAGGTCCCGCCTCGTGATCCGGCCTTACGAGCCCGACGAAGGTACGCAACCTCCCCCAGGCGTGTCAACGGCAAAGGACGGCGGGACGGGGGGGAAAGCGCCCGGGCGGCGCCCGCGGCGCCCGGGGACCCGGACCGAGGCCTCGGCGGGAGGACGGCGAGGCGCCCCGGGGTTCCGGCGGACCCCACTACCCCCCCAGCCGGGCCACCAGGGTGTAGCAGAGGGGCGGTTGGGCCTCGACCCCCTCCAGGCGCCCATGCATGTTCGAGATGTCGTGAGGGTATTCGTCGAACTCGACCAGGGCGAAGCCCTCGCGAAGGAGGCCGCCCAGGACGTCCGCGAGCCGGTGGTGGAACCAGTACTTGGGCTCGGACGCGTACTGGGTGCCGCCGTAGTAGTCCAGCCCGGACAGGTCCTCGACCGCCCCGGTCATGAAGTAGGAGTAGCGGATCCGGAGCGGGTCCTCTGGATCCTCGGGGTCCAGCATGTCCAGGAACGGGTGCATCTCGTAGAGGAAGATGTGTCCCCGGGGGCGGAGCAGCCGCTTCGCCCGGGCGAAGAAGGCCGGGAGGTCGGGGAGCCAGCAGAGCGCGCCGATGGTCACGTAGACCAGATCGAACGCGCCGTCGAACTCGTCGGGGATCTCGTAGACGTCGCCGGCCACGAACGCGCAGTCGATGTTTCCGGCCTCGGCCAGACGGTGCGCCTGCTCCAGGAAGGCGTCGGCGATGTCGAACCCCACGCACCGGCCGGCCCCCAGGTTCCGGATGGAGAGAAGCTCACGGCCGTTGTTGCAGAGGAGCTGGGCCACCGATTTTCCTTCCAGGCCGATCTTCCGGAGGACGGCGGTCTCGACCGGGTCCAGGCAGGTGTAGCCGGGGGTGCGAAAGCCGGCCAGGAGATCCTCGAAACGGAGACGCTCGTGGATCGGCGCGGCCTGGTTCCAGGCCTTCCGGTTGGCTCGGGTGTAGTCGGAGCGTTCCATGACGACCCTCCGGGGGAAAATTGTGTCCGCTTGGACACGGCCGGTAGTGTCCGGATAGACACCTGCGTCCCGCGCGCCGGGATTCGCCTTGCGGCAAGCGCCTTTGAGCCCAAGCAGATACACCAGGCGGGGCCCGGTTGGCAACCCGCTTGCACGCTGGAGAAGCGCCGGCCCGGTGGCCGGGCCCGCACATCGAGTTCCAGGAGGACCCTCATGAAGACAATCACCCGCAATCTCATCATCCCGCTGATCCTGGCCGCGGCACCGATCCTCTTCGCGATCTCGCCGGCGCTCACCGCCCCCGAGCAGGGAGACGGGCTGACCGTGATCCCCGCCGGGTTCGACACCCTTTCCGAGCTCCGGATCAACACCGGCCGGAAGGCGGTCCTCGCCGACAGCTCCTACAACACGGTCTACGTGCTGAAGACGCCCAAGGCCGGGGACACCTTCGCCCACTTCGACCTCCAGATCGCCGCGTCGGATTCCGTGCTTCTCGGCCGGGACGACCTGAAGCTCCTGGACGGATCCGGGAAGGAACCGGTGACCTACCACCCCTTCGACTGGTTCCTGGACAACGGCCTCGCCCCCGACCACCGGGGGAGGGTGGTCCTCCCCGAGAAGGCGGAGCTGGAGTTCACGATCGAGGCCCCGAAGGACGGGCTGGACGCCCTGGTGCTCTTCGTCGGCCCCCACCGGGTGGGGACGGTGAGCGAGGTGCGAAACGCCCTGAAGGCGAGCGACGCGGCGTCGCCGGCTACTCCATCGGCACCCTGATCGAGCCGTCCCCGTAGTACACGGTGACCGCTCTGCTGTCGGCGGGCCCCAGGGCGAGGAACTCCACGTAGCCGGGTGCCCCGGGGGGGCCGTCGAAGCCGGCGGAGAGACGCTCGAAAGGCTGGAGCTCCCGCCCCTGGTCGTCCACGATGAAGATCGAGGCGGCCACCAGGGCCAGGTTGAACCCGATCCCGGTGGACGTCTCCATCTCGCACCGGAAGTGCCAGACCGACCCGGGTCCCCCGCCGTCTAGACCGGGGCGAGCTTCGCCGCAGGCCAGGTGTGAGGGAACCGTCGGGCGGCCGGTGTTCTCCGCCTCCACCGCGACCAGCCGGTACTCGCCGGCGGCGGAGCCCTCGGCCCGGACCTTCATGACTCCCGCGCGCGGCTCCGGCCGAGTCCCGCTTCGTCCGCCCGAACGAGATCCGGGCCCCGGGTCAAGGCATAGAGATGTTGCTCGATGAGGAGCCCCTTCTCCGGAAGCTGGTGTTGAACGGAGAGCCGCTGGACCACCACGCCCCGGATCTCTCCGTTCACCCGCGAACCATCCCGCAGGGTCAGGGTCGCTCCCCGCGCGGGCACCGTGGACAGGGTGAGGAGCGCGACGAGCGCCAAGCCGATCGGAGTTCTCTTCATGATCACCTCCGGGCGGAAGGTTTCGGACGAAACGGTCAGATCAGGTTTCTCCCCAGGAAGAACGCGAGGATGAGCGCGGGAACCAGCCAGGCCCATCGACCGAGCCTCGGGTCGAGCGGCCACGCCCGCCGACCGAGGACGACGCGCGTCTCGTTCACCCACATCGCGGCCGCCACCGGGAGAAAGAGAACGGCGAGGGCGTTGAGACGAAAGGCCGCGGCCGGGTGTCCGTGGGCCAGCTCGTGGAGAGCCCGGAGCGTCCCGCACCCCGCGCACTGCCAGCCGGTGAGGTCGTGGAAGGGGCAGGTCGGATAGCCGCCCAGGGCGGGGTCGCGGAGGGCGACCAGGACGAGACCCGCCGCCGCGCCCAGGGCAAACGCCGCGGCCAGGATCCGGCGGCCGGAGCGGGCGGCGCGGGCCGGGTCTCGCGGGATGGAGGCGGCGCCGGCTTCCATCACGAGTTCGCGATCCCGATGAGGGCGAAGAAGCCCCAGATGAGTCCCACCGCCAGGGAGCTCAACAACGAGGCCCAGCACCAGCGGCCCGCGGTCCGCGAGGCCGACTGCGCCCCGGCGATGTCCCCCGCGTCCAGGCGGGCGTTCACCTGGGCGGCGTAGACGATGGCCACCACCCCGAAGGGCATGCAGCAGAAGACGGTGACCAGGATGGCCTCGGTCAGGCGGCTGGGGACGTGGGGGGCGAGGTTCCGGGTTGGCGGCGGAGGGCCGGGAGGCGGGCTCGCGCCGACCAGCGATCCCACCGGCCGGCCGCAGGCCGGGCAGAAGGCCGCGCCCTCCCCGATCTCTCGTCCGCACTGGCCGCAGTACATCGCCGCCCTCCGGGTGAGCCGGCGCGGGGGCGGCGCCGGCGGTCCGATCCCGCTCGCACCGGTACCATAGCACCGGCGCGGGCGGGGTCGAAACCGGCCGGCCGACCTACCAGATCTTCACCCGCAGGCTGTCCGGACGGTACATCGGGTCTCCCGGCTTCACGCCGAAGGCCGCGTAGAACGCCGGCACGTCGGAGAGCGGGCCGTTCACCCGCAGGAAGTTCGGCGAGTGGACGTCGGTCATCACCTGGCGGGCCAGGGTCTCGTCGCGGAGCCGGCCCATCCAGGAGTAGGCGTAGGCCAGGAAGAACCGCTGGTCGGGGGTGAGCCCGTCGATCAGGGTGTCCGCCTGCCCCTCGGCGGTCCGCTTGAAGGCGTCGTAGCCGTTCAGCACCCCGCCCAGGTCGGCGATGTTCTCCCCCAAGCAGGCCTTGCCGTTCACGTGCAGGCTGTCGAGAACGGTGTAGGCGTCGAACTGCTCCACCATCCGCTCGGCCCGGCGGTTGAACCGGGCCTCGTCGCCCTTGGTCCACCAGTCGCGGAGGTTTCCCTGGGCGTCGAACTGGCGCCCCTCGTCGTCGAAACCGTGGGTGACCTCGTGCCCGATGGTCGAGGCCCCGGCGTAGCCGTAGATGATGGCGTCGTCCACCAGCGAGTCCGCCACCCCGGGGATGATGAAGATGGCGGCGGGAAGGACGATCTCGTTGTTCGACGGATTGTAGTAGGCGTTGTAGGTCTGGGGCGTCATCTGCCACTCGGTCCGGTCCACCGGCTTTCCGAGCTTGCCGGCGTGGTACATGTAGTCCCATACGTCCGCCCGCATCCGGTTCGCGCAGTAGGAGCTCCGGTCGATGGTCAGCGCCGAGTAGTCCTTCCACTTGTCCGGGTAGCACACCTTCTTGGTGATGGACCCGAGCTTGGTCAGCGCCTGCTCCTTGGTCGCCTCGGACATCCAGTCCAGGTTCCTGATCCGCTGGGCGTAGGCCGCGAACACGTCGTCCACCAGCTTCGTGTACCGCGCCTTCATCGTGGGCGGCACGTATCGCTCGACGAAGAGCTGCCCCAGGAGATCCCCCATGGCGCCCTCTTCGGCCCGGAGCACGCGCTTCCAGCGCGGCCTCGGTTGCTTCACCCCCGACATCACCGTCTGGTAGAAATGGAAGTCCTCCTTCTCGAAGGGGGCGCTCAACGAGGACGCGAAGTGGTTGACCAGGGTCCAGCGGAGGTACGTCTTCCACTGGTCGAGCGGCACGTCGCCCAGGGTCTTCTCCACTTCCCGGTAGAACTCCGGCTGGCCGACGATCACCGAGTCCACGCCGCCGATCTTCATGGCCGGGAGAAGCCGAGGCCAGTCCAGGGACGGAGCCAGGTCGTTCAGGCCCGCCACCGACATCTTGTTGTAGTTGGCATAGGGATCGCGCAGGTCCTCGAGCTTCCGCGAGGCCTTGGCCAGCCGGGTCTCGAGGCTCATGACCGCCCGGCTGTTGGCCTCGGCGGTGGCCGGGTCATCCCCCAGGAGCGCGAACATGGCCGCCAGGTGCTTCACGTACTCCTTCCGGATGTTCTCGGTGCGCTCGTCGGTCTTCGTGTAGTAGTCGCGGTTGGGAAGCCCGATCCCGCCCTGGTAGAGATACACGGCATACACGTCGCTCTGCTTCGCGTCCTGATCGACCCAGGGCTGAAAGAGCGGGAAGGCCTCGTAGGTCTCTTGAAGGGCGATCTCGGCCAGAAGCCCCTTCCGGTCGGAGATGGCGTCGATCCGGTCCAGGTCCGCCCGCAGGGGCTCGATTCCGTTCCGGTCGATGGCCACGGTATCCATCCCGGTTTGCCAGAAGTCCCCGATCTTCTGCTCCTTGCTTCCCTCGGGGGACTTGGTGGCGGCGGCGGCTTCGCAGACCGTCTTCAGGTCGTCGTAGACCTGGTCCTGGACCAGGTTCCAGACCCCCCATCCCCGCTCGCTCGAGGGAATCGGGTGGTCCTTGAGCCACGTCCCGTTGGCGTAGTGGAAGAAGTCGGTGCCCGGGCTCACCGTGGTGTCCCGGTCGGCGGCGAGGAAGTGGGTGGGGTTGGGGGTCTCTTTGGCCCGGCCTCCGCAGGAGGCCGCGACGAAACAGGCCGCCACGAGGAGCGGGCGGAAAGTATGTTTCATGATCGGTGCTTCTTCTTGTGGTTGGGAAAGGGAATCCGGTCTCAGGACGGTTGCGCTTCGTCATCGGCGGGTGAGGGGTTCGGTGACGCTAGCACCGCGACGACGCGAAATCAACCGGGCGGAGACGGCGGGCGGACCGGAGGAATCAGAGCTTCTTCACCCGCGCCCCGTCCGGCCGGTCCTCGATCGCCCATCCCGCCGCGGTCAGCTCGTCCCGGATGGCGTCGGCCCGGGCGAAGTCGCGGGACTTCCGGGCCCGATCGCGCTCGCCCACCAGGGCCAGGATGGCTTCCGGGACCTCCGCTCCCGCGTCCTCGAACGGCGTCCAGAAGAGGCCGAGCACGCCGCCCAGCTCCCGGAGCCTCTCCGCCGCGGCCCGCAGCGCCGGGCTGGCCTTGCCCGGGGTCTCGTCCAGGGCCCCGTTCATGAGCCGGGACAGATCGAAGAGCGCGGCCAGGCCCCGCGCGGTGTTGAAATCGTCGGACATCGCCTCGTCGAAGGCGGCCGCCGCGGCCTCGGCGCCCGAACGGAGGCCCTCCTCGCGGGGGTGGAGCTCCGTGACCGCCTCCCGGCGTCCCACCTCGACCAGGGGCGCCCGCAAGCGGCGGAACGCGGTCACCGATTCCTTGAGCCGCTCCTCCTCGTACTCGATGGGGGAGCGATAGTGGGTGCCCATCAGGTACAGCCGCACCGCCTCGGGGTCGTAGACGTCGGCCACCTGGTCGATGGGCCGGAACTTCCTGGTGGACTTGGACATCTTGTCCCCGCCCAGGGTCACCCACCCGTTGTGAACCCAGTAGCGGGTGAACTCCGTCCCCGTCGCCCCCTCGCTCTGGGCGATCTCGTTCTCGTGGTGGGGGAAGATGAGGTCCTCGCCGCCTCCGTGGAAATCCAGGGTGGCCCCGCAGTACTTCATGCTCATGGCCGAGCACTCGATGTGCCAGCCCGGCCGTCCGCCGCCCCAGGGACTCTCCCAGGCCGGCTCGCCCGGCTTGGCCGCCTTCCAGAGGGCGAAGTCGAGCGGGTCTTCCTTGTCCTCTCCGACCTCGATGCGGGCCCCGGAGCGCAGGTCGTCGATCCGCTTCTTGGAGAGCTTCCCGTAGCCCGGAAAGGAGCGGACCCGGTAGTACACGTCGCCGTTACGCGCCGGGTAGGCCTTCCCCGCGTCGATGAGCTTCCGGATCAGGGCCACGATGTCGTCGATGTGCTCGGTGGCCCGGGGATAGTGGGTGGCGCGTTTGATGTTCAGCATCCCCGAGTACTTGAGGAAGAGCTCCTCGTTCCGCTTGGCCACCGCCTTGTAGTCCGTCCCCTCTTCCTCGGCCTTGGCGATGATCTTGTCGTCCACGTCGGTGAAGTTGTAGACGTAGGTGACCTTGTAGCCCTTCCACTCCAGGAAGCGGCGGATCACGTCGCCGACGATGGAGGAGCGGAGGTGCCCCACGTGGGGGACGTCCTGGACGGTCATGCCGCAGACGTACATCCGGGCCTCGCCCTCGTGGACGGGCTCGAAGGGCACCTTGGCCGCGCGCAGGGTGTCGTAGATCCGAATGCTCACCGTGTAACTCCTCCCGGGGCGCGCCCGACCGGTCGCCGCCTGCTCCACCGATCCCGAAGGGGAGCTAGGGTAGCAGGGAGCGACGGCGATTTCGAGCGGTTCCATGCTCCGGTCCCGCTCCGGTGTCCGCCCCTCCGAGGCCACCGCGCCCCCACCGGCCCCCCCCGCCCTCAGGGCCCGCCCGCGTCCACGGTCCGGAACGAACGCATGGAGATGGACCCCAGGGTGACCGTCTCGGTGAAGAACGTGACCGCTTCCCCCGGGTCCCCGGCGGCCAGGACGTAGAGCATGGGGAGGTAATGCTCGTCGGTCGGAACGGCCAGCCGGGCCGAGGACCCCATCGACCCGTAGTCGACGAGCGCGTCGTGGTCCCCGGCGAGGATCGCCTCCTTCACCCGGGCGTCGAACTCCGTCGCCCAGTCGTAGGCCGTGTCCTTCCACACCGCCGCCCCCAGGTTGTGCACCACGTTCCCGCTTCCGAGCACGAGGACGCCTTCATCCCGAAGCGGGCGGAGCTTCCGGCCGGTCTCGTAGTGCTCGGCCGGCGTCTTCCCCCGGTCGAGGCTCAACTGAACCACCGGAACGTCGGCGTGGGGGAAGAGCCGGCGGAGGACCGACCACGCCCAGTGGTCCAGGCCCCAGGCCGTGTCCATCCGGACCGCGTCCTCCCCGAGAAGCCCCGCCACCCGCCGGGCCAGCTCCGGCGATCCCGGTGCGGGATACGCCACCTCGTAGAGCGCCGGGGGGAACCCGAAGAAGTCGTGGATCGTCTTCGGCCGCTCCATCGCGGTCACCGCCGACCCCGCGGTCTCCCAGTGGGCGGAGACGCAGAGGATCGCCTTCGGCCGGGGGAGCGCGCCGCCGATCTCCTCCCAGGCCCGGCTGCAGGCGTTCTCCTCGATCGCGTTCATCGGGCTCCCGTGCCCGAGGAAGATCACCGGCATGCGGGATCGCGGCTCAGCCATGGATACCTCCGGCCGGGTTCGCCCCCGGCCCCCTCACCGGCGGCCGGGCGACGAGGAGGTTCACGCGCCGCTCTTCTGTTGCTTCATCATCTCGGCCATCCGCTTCTCCAGCTCCGCCGGCGGCACGTCCTCCACGTGGGTCGCGATCGACCACATGTGCCCGAAGGGATCGATCACCGTCCCCGAGCGGTCACCGTAGAACTGGTTCTCCACCGGACGGTACTCGACCGCTCCGGCGTCGACGGCCTGCTTGAATCGCGCGTCCACGTCCTCCACGTAGAGGAGCATGCTCACCGGGACCTTGCCCGGCTCCTGGGGACCCAGGCGGTCCATCTCCGGGGATTCGTCGGCCAGCATGAACCGGGAGTTTCCGATCTGCATCTCGGCATGGCCCACCCGTCCGCCGGGCATGGGCATCCGGTAGCGCTCCTCGGCGCCGAAAGCCTGCTTGTAGAACTCCATCGCCCGGGCGGCGTCCTTCACCATGAAGTACGGGGTGAGGGTGTGGTATCCGTCGGGAATCGGCTTGGTCGGCATGGGGTTCGACCTCCTCGTGTGAAGTGGGTTTTCAGGGGAACGGGTGCTCGGACGGACATGAGGGGTTCGCGGCGAGGCCCGGGCCGGGCCGGCTCCGCCGCTCCGTCGATCCTAATCCCGGACCGCCTCCGGGAGAAGCGAAAGCCGGCGGCCGGCGCTCACCAGACCGCCCCCGCCGCGCGATAGGCGTCGAGGATCCGCGCCGCCACGTCGTCCCAGGTCCCGAGCGTTCCCGCGCGCGCCCGGGCGGCCTTGGAGAGGGCGCGCCGCCGTTCCGGGTCGGCGAGGAGCCCCCGCACCGCCTCCGCCATCGCCCCGTCGTCCCTCAGGGGGACCAGCACCCCGGTCTCCCCCAGGATCCCGCGGTTCACCGGAGTGTCGAAGGCCACCACCGGAAGCCCCGCCTCCAGGTACGCGTAGAGCTTCTGGTTCCCCTCGCTGGCGCTGGTCTTGGGGCTCACCGCCACCGCGCCCAGGGACAAGAGGCTGGCGAAGTCGGCATAGGGAAACCTCCCGGCGAAGATCAATCGCCCGCCGAGGCCTCGGCGCTCCGCTTCCGCCCGCCAGAACGCTTCCGGATACCCCAGGATCAGCATCCGAACCTCGCTTCCGGCCAGCGCCTCTCCCAGTCCCAGCAGGTGTGCCGTTCCCTGATGCTCGCCGAGGAGACCCGCGTAGAGGACCAGCGGCTCCTCCGCGCCGATCCCGAACCGCTCGCGATAGTGCGCGACGCGAAAGGGGTCGGGCGGGCCGAGGGTTCCCGCGTCCCCCACCACCCGCACCCGCGCCCCGGGAACCCGGAAGCGCCCGGTCAGCGCCCGCGCCGCCTCGGGATGGCTGGTCACCACGAAGTCCGCGCTCCGGTCGAGCCGGCCCTCCACCCGCTCCATGGCGCGGCGAATCGGCGGCACGTCGGGAAGAAAACCGTGGTCCAGGCTCTCGTCGGTGAGCCCGCCCTGGACGTCCAGCACCCGGACCGCGCGCCCGCCGGCGAAACGCGCCACCCCGATCCCCTCGTGGAGGTGGGCATGGATCACCTGGGGCCGCTTCTCCGCCACCGTCCGCCGGACGAGCCGCCAGAGGAGCCCGTCCAGGACGAGTTTTCCCCAGGCGGGGCCGGCCGAGCGCTTGCGGTAGCCGGGAAGGGACGCGGCCCGCCGGACGTCGAGCCCCTCGGGGGTGTCCCCCAGGAAGTAGGTGCAGATCGTGACCTCGGCCCCCGCGCGTCCCAGGGCCCGCGCCTCCTCCAGGATCCGGACGTGGCAGCCGCGGTCGCTGAAGAACGGGGTCGGCGCCACCATGACCACGCGGAGGCCTCCGGCGGCGAGACCCGCCGCGCCGGCGGAGACCGCGCCGGGACCCCGGCCCGCTTCCGGAGGCGATGCGCCGGACGGATGCCCGCTCATGGCCGCACCAGGCTCAGGAGGGGCGTCCCGAGCGCTCCGCCGGTTCCGCGGCCCCGGCGGCCGTCTCCCCCGAGGCCTCGGGAAGCGCGCGCACGTGGTCCGGGTGGCGGTCGCGGTAGTGGAGGTACACCATGAGCTCCCCCAGGAACCCGATCGCCACCGCCTGGATCCCCGCGGTGACGAGGAGAAGGCCCAACAGGAGGAGCGGCCGCGACGCCAGGGGCTCGCCCCGGAAGAGGCGCTCGAAGACCAGCCACAAAGTCAGGAGCCCGCCCGCCACCAGCGGCCCCAGGCCCATGAGCCCGAAGAACCGGAGCGGGCTTCCGGTGCTCCGGGCCAGGAACAGGATGGCCAGGAGGTCCATGAAGCGCGCGATGTAGGAACGGGGGGAACGGCGGCGCCCCGCGGTCTTGCCCTCGACCACCCGGCCGCGGACGTGAACGGTGGAGAAGCCCTCCAGGGCGGCCAGGACCGGGAGGAACCGGTGCAGGTCCCCCTGGAGCGGCAGGGCGGCGGCGGTCTCGGCGGTGAAGGCGCAGACCAGGGAGCCCACGTCCCGGATCTCCGCCCGGGCGGCGCGGGAGAGAATCCCGTTCAGGGCCCGCCGCTCCCAGCCTCCGGTGGGCCGGCCCTCGCCGTCCACCCGCTCGACCAGGGCGCAGTCCACCCCCGACTCCACCGCGCGCACCAGGGCGCCGAGGACGCCGAGGTTGGCCTGGGCGTAGGGGGGGACCCGGACCAGGATCGTGCCCGCCGCCTCGCGGAGGCCGGCCGCCAGGACCGCGGCCTCCCCCATCCGCTGGTGGAGCTCCACGATCCTCACCTCGCCGCGTCCGGCCACCCGCTCCCGGAGCGCCGCCGCCTCGCGGCCGCGGTGGCCGTCGAACACGAAGAGCACCTCGCGCGACTCGGGGAGACCGGCCAGGCCACGATCCAGATCGGCGAGGAAGGCGGCCTGGGGATCGGCGCGGTCGGAGATCGGGATCAGCACGGTGATCCGCGGGGCGTCGCCCATCACGCGGGCCCTGCGTGCCGCGACGGGCCGCCGGGCGACGCCGCGCCCACCCGCCGGAGCGGCGTTCCTCCGGCGCGGAGCCGGAGGGGTTCCAGGCGAAGCAGCAGCTCGGCGAAGAACCCGGTGCCCGCCAGGGAGACCGCCCCGAAGCCTAGGATGAAGGCGGCGCCGACCCAGACCACCTGGGGGGCCGACGGACGGCTCATCGCCGTCCACACCGCGGCGGCGGCGGCGGCCGCGGCCCCCAGAACCAGGGGCGCGGCGAGCTTCAGGAACCACACCGAGGGGCGGCGGCGATGGCGGAGAAGGAGATGGATGGCGAAGACGTCGGCCAGGACCCGGAGCACCCGCCCCCCGCCGTACTTGGACCGCCCCTCCCGCCGGGGGGCGTGGGAGACCACCACCTCCCGCACCCGCGCCCCGTGGAGCGCGGCCACCGCGGTGACCAGCCGGTGGTGGTCGCCGTAGAGGTGCATCTCCCGGACCAGCTCCCGGCGGTAGGCCTTGAGGGCGCAGCCGTGGTCGTGGACCGCGATGCCGGTGAAGCGGCGGATCCACCGGTTGGCCGCGATGGAGGGGAGCCGTCGCGAGAAGAACGGGTCACGGCGGTCGCGCCGCCAGCCGATCACCACATCCGCCCCCTCGTCGAGGGCGCGGAGGAGAAGGGGGATGTCCTCGGGGGCGTTCTGGAGATCCCCGTCCATGGTGACCAGGATCTCGCCCCGGGCCCGGGCCAGCCCCGCCTTCAGGGCCGTGGTCTGGCCGCGGCGGCGATGGGTGGCCAGGACGCGGAGCCTCGGGTCGGCGGACGCCAGGGCGCGGAGCCGCGCCGGCGTTCCATCCGTGGATCCGTCGTCCACCACCACCAGCTCCCAGCCGATGCCCAGGGCGTCCCCCACCGCGCGCACCCGGCGCGCCAGCTCCTCCACCGAGCCCGCCTCGTCGTGGACGGGGACCACCACCGAGAGCGCCGGCCGCGCGCCGGGTCCGGTCGGGGTGTGCGGAACGGTGTCCATGGGACCTCCGGGGACGGCCGGCGCCGGGCCCGAGGACCTCCGGGGCCGGAGCCGGCCAACCAACCTGCATGATAGTGTTCCCATCCGGCCGGGCACCACCCCCACTTCTTCCCGGGCCGACGAGAGGTTGATGAGCACGACACCCGCCCCAGGCCTTAGAACCGCCCTGTACGAAGGCGCCTTCTGGCTCCTCCTGGGCTCGGGGGGACAGAAGCTCCTCGGGCTGGCGGCCGGGATCGCCCTGGCCCGCCTCCTCCGCCCCCACGATTTCGGGGTCTTCGCCTTCGCCGCCCTGGCCTACGAACTGGTCTCCCTCTTCGACGGGGTGGGAACCGCCCAGTACGTGGTGGCGGCCCGCGACGCCGACACCCACCTCGACGTGGCCCATCGCATCAACTTCACGGTGGCGGTGACGCTGGCCCTGGCCCTGGGCGCGCTCTCGCCCGCCGCGGCCGCCTTCTTCCACGAGCCCAAGCTGGTGCTCCTCATCCCGGTCCTCGCCCTGGCCATTCCGCTGGGCGCCCTCGGCGCGGTGCAGGGGGCGCTCCTGGAGCGCGAGATGCGGCTGGGGGCGGTCGCCCGCCGCCGCATGGTGGTGAACCTCGGGACGGTGATCCTGACCGTGGCTCTCGCCGCGGCCGGGCTCGGGGTGTGGGCGCTCATCCTCCCCGTCCCCCTCCGCTCCGCCGGCGACGCCTGGATGAACCTCCGCCTCCATCGCTGGCGCCCCCGCTGGCGGGGCCGCACCCCCGGCGCGCGGGCGGTCCTGAACTACGGACGCCACGTCCTGGGATCGAAGCTGGCGCGCTACCTCACCCACCAGATCGACAACGCGGCGGTGGGCCGGGCGCTGGGGGCCAGCACGCTGGGGATCTACGACTTCGCCTACCAGGCGGCCATGATGCCTCCGCGGGTGGCCGGGGATTTCGCCGGCGACCTCGCCTTCCCCGCCTTCGCCACCCAGGCCCGCGACCGGACCGGCTCCCCCGATCCGCGCCCCCTCGACCCCCGGTTCTTCGTCACCACCACCCGGTGGATGGCCTTCATGGCCGGTCCCCTGGTCCTGGGGCTGATGGTGGTGGCCTCGGACTGGGTGCGCACCCTCTACGGGCCCAAGTGGCTGGCCACCATCCCCCTCATCCGCATTCTCGCCCCCGCCGGCTTCGCCGTCCTCATGGCCCGGCCGGTGATCGCCTGGATGATGGCCAACGGACACGAAGCCTGGCCGGCCCGCATCCGCTTCGCCTCCCTCCCCCTGATCGGGATCGCCCTCTGGCTCACCATCCCCCACGGGATCACCTGGGTGGCCCTGGGGATGGGGGCGATGCTGGCGCTCCAGAGCGCGGCCATGATCGCGGTGGCGCTCCGTGCGCGCGCCTCCGAGGCCTCGGCGTACGCGCGCGCGGTGTGGTCGGGGCTCCTGCCGTCCCTTATGATGGTTCTCGTGCTCGCCCCCGCGGTATGGCTCGCGCGGGACGCCGGCACCCCGTTTCTCCGGCTGGCGATCTTCGTCCCCGGAGGGGTGGCGCTGTTCGTCGCGTTCTCCGCGTGGCTGGCCCGTCCCCAACTCCGCGAGATCCTGGCGCTCCTGAAGCACGGGCTCCACCGGCGGGCGCGACCCACGAGCTGAACCCGGAGGCCCCGATCGTGGAAGCCAGCGTTCTCGTTCCCACCTACAAGCGGCCGGGGATCCTCGCCCGATGCCTGGACCATCTGGCCGCCCAGAAGGACGCGCCGGAGTTCGAGGTCGTGGTGTCGGTGGACGGCGAGGAGGACTACGCGGAGGCCGGGCTCGAGCGCCGGAAGGCCGAGGCCCCCTTCGCCCTCTCGGTGATCCGCGGCCCCCACCGGGGGCACTCCGCCGCGCTGAACGACGCCCTCCGCGCCGCCCGGGGCGACATCGCCATCGTGATCGGCGACGACATCCTGGCCGACCCCGGCTTCGTGGCCGCCCACTGCCGCCGTCACCGCGAGCTGGGCGACCGGCGGACCGCGGTCCAGGGACGGGTGAGCTGGCACCCCGAGCTGTTGCCGGATCCCTTCCTGGACTGGGAGACCCGGAAGGGGATCCTCTTCGCCTTCAATCATATGGAAGGGCTCAGTTATGTTCGATCTCGGTTGTTTTTTTCTGGTTT
>CAYRIJ010000038.1:0-4545 GCA_964424285.1 uncultured bacterium | reverse complement strand
GTTACGTGCCCACCCGGTTCTTTTTCACCTGCAACGTATCGCTCCGGACGGAGTGGCTCCGGGAGCTGGGCGGGTTCGACGAGTCGCTCGACTGGTGGATCGACACCGTGTTCGCCTACGAGGGCTCGAAGCGCGGCTTGCGCGTGTACTACGACCCCGACGCCCGGGCCTGGCACCTGGACCGCTGGCGGCTGGAGCGCTTCGCCCGCCGCCGCTACCTGAAGGGGGGGATCGCGGTGGAGCTGATGGAGCGCGACCCGGGGTTCGCCGACTTCGTGATCGTGCCCCGCCCGGGCGCCTGGCGGACCGCGCGGTACGCGGCGAGCCGGGTGGCGCGGCCCCTGGCCGAGCGCGTGGGGCCGCGGGCGCTCCGCGACTGGTGCTGGATCCACGAGGCCAACTACCGCTTCGTCCAGGGCATGACCGACGCGCGGCGCGGGCGGGCGCGGGACGTGGGCGAGGTGTCGGGGCCCCTGGCCGCGGCGGGGGACGGGGCCTCGGGCGGCGGACCGAAGCGCCCATGAGGATCGCGGTCTACTACGATCTCGACGAGGGCGGGGCCGCGTTCGCGCTCGGGCGCTACGTGGAGCACCTTCGCCGCGGGCACGAGGTGGACGTCTTCGCCCCCGCCGGCGCCTGGCCGATCGCCCCGGACGTCCGCTTCGCGGGATCGAGGCCCCGGTCCCGGCCGGTCCCCGGCGCGCTCTACTACCTGAACCGCTTCGCGCTCCCCGCGGCGAACCGCCGCCTGGCCCGGATCGAGGCCGGCCTGGCCCCGGAGCTCGCGGGCTACGACCGCCGGCTGGTCCACGCCTGCCGGAATCGCGGGGCGCCGGCGCTCCTGGCCTTCCTGGACCGCGGCGCCCACTTCTACGTCACCGAGCCCCTCCGGCTCTACCGCGAGCCGCGGCCTCCGGACGGGGTGGCGCCGTCCCTCTGGTACGCGGGGCGGGCGATCACCCTCCCGGTGTGGCGGAACCTCAACATCGCCGACCGCCGCCACGCCCGGACCGCGGGGCGCCTCCTGGCCAACTCGCGCTACACCGCGTCCCGGTGCGCCGAGGTCTACGGGCGGCGGGCCGACGTGGTCTACCCGCCGGTGGACGGACGCTACCTGGAGGATCCCCCGGGAGACGGCGCCGGCGAGTTCGTGCTCAGTCCGGGGGCGTTCATCCCCCAGAAGGGGCACGGCCGGGTGATTCGCGCCCTGGCCACGCTTCCGCGCCCCCCCGCGCTGGTGGTGGCCGGCTTCCGAGGCCAGGAGAGCTACCGCCGGCGGATGGAGGCCCTGGCCGGGCGTCTGGGCGTCCCGATGAAGATGATCTCGGATCCCACCGACGGCGCGCTCCGCTCGCTGGTGCAGCGGGCGCGGGTGGTCGCGGTGGGAGCGGTGCGGGAGCCGTTCGGGCTGGTGGCGGTCGAGGCCCAGGCCGCGGGGCGCCCGGTGGTGACGGTGGATGAAGGCGGGTTGCCGGAGACGGTGGCCGCGGGAGAGAGCGGGCTGGTGACCCCGGTGGATGCCAAGGCCTTCGGCGAAGCCGTCGCCCGGGTGTGGGCGGACCGCGGGTTGGAGGGGCGGATGGGGGCGGCGGGGCGGGAGCGGGCGCGGGCGCGCTTCGCCCCCGAGGTGTGCGGGGCGCGGCTCGAGGAGGCGCTCCGGGCGCCGGCGGACGGGGGCGCCGCGTGAGCGGCGCGTCGGCCGGGTCGACGGGGCGCGCCGCCTGCCGCGCGCCCGCCGTGCCGGCGCGGGACGCGGCGTGACCCGCGCCACCGCGATCCTCGTCTACCACTCCGGTCCCGAGCGGGCGGGCCGGGCGCTGGAGTCGTTGGCGGCCCAGGACCTGGATGATCTGCGGGTGGTCCTGGTGGACCACTCCCCCGCCGGCGAGGGGGGGAAGCTCGCCGCGCGGCGGCCCCGGGTCGACCGCCTCCGCCCGGAAACCAACCTCGGCTTCGGGGGCGGGGTCGCCTACGCCCTGGCCCGGGACGACGCGCCGATCGTGTTGCTCCTCAACCCCGACGCGGTGGCGGAACCGGCGTGGGCGCGCCGGATGGTCGCGGCGCTCACCGCCGACCCCCGCGCGGGCGCGGCGGCGGTCCGGGTCCGCGCCGGCACGGCGGCCGCGCCCGGGAGCGCCGGCGGGGGCGATGTCCGGACCGCCGGCGGCGCCGGGACCGTCCCCGCGAGCGACCGGCTCGACTCCGCCGGGCTCGCGGTGACCCGGGGCGGCATGGGGATCCTTCGCGGCCACCGTGCCTCCCTCGATACCCCGCGCGAAACCCTCGACCGCGTGCCCCTCCTCGGCCCGAGCGGGGCCGCCGCCGCCTATCGCCGAAGCGCCCTGGACGCGATCGGCGGCTTTCCCACCGTCTACTTTCTCTACTACGAGGACCTCGAGGTCGCCTGGCGCATGCGCCGGGCGGGATGGACCCCGGCCTGGGTGGACGACGCCCTGGTGACCCACGACCACGTCTCCGAAGCCGGCGCGGAGAAGCTCTACTACCTCCAGCGCGCGCGGCGTCTCTTTCTGCTCCGGAACTGGCCGGGGGCGCGCCCCGGCGGATGGTCCGGCCGGATGGAGGAGGCGGTGTCCTGGGTCCGCGCCGCCGGCCGGGGACGCCTCGGCGACGCCCGCCGCGCCCGGCTCGACGCCGACCGGCTCCACCGTGCCCACCCCTTCCGCCCCGGCGACGGCGACCGCCCGGTGGACCCGGCCTGGTTCGCCCCCGCCGGCGAGCCCTTCCGCGCCGCGGCGCGAAAGGAGCGCTAGCGATGCGGGTGCTCCTGGTGGCGCCGGCGCCGGGGCCTCGGACCGGGGCGCGCACCTACGCCGAGCGGACCGCCGCGCTCCTCGCCGGGCGCCACGCGGTGACCCGCATCGATCCGGACGCTCCGGCCGGCGGGCCCGGCGACGCCGACGTGGTTCACGTGATGGACGCGAAGGGGGTCCTGGGCGCGCGATTCGACGGCGATTGGGGGCGGGTGCCGCTGGTGGTGGATCTCCACGACG
Source organism: uncultured bacterium (assembly GCA_964424285.1). Taxonomy (GTDB): domain Bacteria; phylum Eisenbacteria; class RBG-16-71-46; order JABDJR01; family JABDJR01; genus CAVSKL01. The sequence goes on along the minus strand of CAYRIJ010000038.1, from coordinate 1,534 downwards.
CCTACTGGGCCGGGCCCCTCGGCTACCCGGCCTTCGACCGCGCGGCGCGCGACTGGCGGCGGGGGCGGAACCGCCCGCGGTACCTTCGCCTCCTCTCCCGGGCCGACGCGGTGGTGGTGCACGCCGGGTCCATGCGCGAGGCGGTGCCCCACGATCGCGTGACGGTGGTGCCGATCCCCGCGGAAGCGCCGCCGGCGGGGGGCGGCCTGGACGGGATCCGGACCGCCGCCGCCTGGTTCGGCCCGGGTGATCGCGCCTCCGAGGCCCCGCTCCGGGTGCTCTTCGCCGGCCGCGACGCGCTCCGGAAGGGGCTCCCGGTTCTCGGTCGCGCGCTCCGGCTGGTCGCCGCCCTGGGGATCCCCACCCGGACCCTGGTGGCCGGCGACGACTGGCTCCATCTCCGGGCGGCGGCGCGATGGTGGCTCCGCGGGGCGCCGGCCGCCTTCCCCGGGGAACTCGACGCGGCGGGGATGGAGGCGGCCTGGCGCTGGGCGGACGTCTTCGCGCTCCCGGCCTACGTCGAGGCCTTCGGGCTGGCCGCCCAGGAAGCGCTGGTGCGCGGGGTGCCGGTGGCGGTGTCGCGGGTGGGGGGGCTGGCCGAACTCTGCGAGGGGCTCGAGGGCGCGCAGATGACCGCGCCGGGGAGCGCGGCGGAGCTGGCGGGGGCGCTGGTGGCGGTGTCGCGGGACCGCGCGCTCTGGCGCCGACGGGCCGAGGCGTCGGGACGGACGCTCCTCGCCATGCGCACCCCGGGCGCCGCCCTCGACGCCCTGGATCAAGCCTACGCGGCGGCGATCGCCCGGGCGGCGGCTCGCGGAGCGGACCCGGCGGGGCGCCGTCCCCCGGACCCGCGGGAGGTCGCGCGATGAAGATCGGGATGCTCGACACCGTCGGCCCCGGCGCGGCGGAGATCAACGGCGTCGCCGGGTACCTGGCCGCCCTCGCGCCGCGGCTGAATCAGCTCGGGGTCGAGACCGCGTTCCTCTGGACCCAGGGCGAGGGGGCGGGCACCCCGGAGGTTCCCTACCGGCGGCGGCGGCGCGGCCCCGGCGAGTGGCGGCAGATGAACCTCCCCAACCGGCGGCTCACCGCCGCCCTCGCCGACTTCATCGCGCGCGAGCGGCCGGACCTCCTCCACGTGCACTGGGCGTTTCGGGAGGCGATGGCCGGCCTCCGCGACCTCCCTTCCGGCGCGCCGCCGGTGATCGTGAACTTCCACACCTTCGAGCCGGTCTGCCCGCGGAAGACCCACGTCACCGTCTCGGGCCGGCCGTGCGAGGCCCTCCCGGGCATGGTCTGCCTGCGCGAGGGCTGCCGCACCCCCTTGAAGATCCTCCTTCACGATCTTCCCGCCCGGCTCGTCACCGCCCGCCACCGGCGCCGGGCCGCGCTCTATCTCGCCTCCAACCGGGAGCTGGCCGGCCTCGCCGCCCGCGCCGGCCTCGCGCCGGTCCGCCACCTCCCCCTGGGGATCGAGCTCGGCGAGCGGGGACCGGCGAACCACCCGCGCGCCCCGGTCGTTCTCTACGCGGGG
>CAYRIJ010000037.1:0-19337 GCA_964424285.1 uncultured bacterium | reverse complement strand
TTCGTGCAGATCCGTGACGTGGCCCTCACCGGAGAGGAGATCCAGGCCCGGGGGTTGCTCGCCTTCCGCCCCCCCCACGAGTTCCGGTTGGCCTACGCCGAACCCGATACCCAGGAGCTGGTGATCCGCGGGGATTCCCTGTGGGTGATTCTCCCCGGTGAGAACCAGGCCCAGCGCTATCCCTTCAGCGCCGACTCCCCGGGGAGCGAGATCTTCCTCCTCTTCGGCGGCCGGAACCGGAGCCTGGAGGACGCCTTCCAGGTCACCCAGGAGGAGTGGGGGAGCGAGCCGAACGCCCTTCATCTGGTCCCCCGCGACGTCGAACCCGGCTACCCCATCGAGGACATCCGGCTCATCGTGGGTGGGAACGGGTATCCCCAGCGCCTGTTCTTCAGGGAGTCCACCGGGGACACCGTGGTGTTCGAGTTCACCCGCATCGTGAGGAACCCGTCCGATATCGCCGCGCTCACCGCGCTCGACATCCCCCCGGGGATGGAGGTGATCGACGCCACCCCGGTCCCCAACCACGGCGGTCCCGGCCTCGATCGCGAGCCCTAGCCGGCGGCCGGATGCCCGCCGCGGCGGCGGGGTCATGAACCGCCCGGGCCGCGAGCCGGTTCGTGACCGCGGCGCGGACGGGCTTCCGGCCGGAACGCGGACCCCGCCGCGGGGACCGCTCCGGCCCGCCCCCCCGCGGTTTGACCCGCGTCACCCCCGCTGATAGGCTTTCCCGGGCCTATCGCCCGGGTTTCTCATGCATCCGCCGCGCGAGGCGGGCGCGTGAGCGTTCCGGGCCGAGAACCGACCGGCTACGTGAAGGAGGATGTGGTGAAGATCGTGGTATGCGTGAAGCAGGTGCCGTCCACCGAGGCGCGGATCAAGCCCACCGCCGACGGCAAGGCCGCGGACCTGGCCGGGGTGGAGTGGATCGTGAACCCCTACGACGAGTACGCCATGGAAGCCGCGCTCCAGCTCAAGGAGAAGCACGGCGGCGAGGTGATCGTGGTCTCGATCGGCGGGGAGAAGATCGAGGAGGCCATGCGGAACACCCTCGCCCTCGGCGCGGACAAGGCGGTGGCCCTCAAGGACGCCGCCTTCGCCCGGGCCGACGCGCTCGACGTCTCGGAGGCCCTGGCCGCCATGGTCCGCCGCCAGGAACCCGACCTCGTGCTTTGCGGAAAGCAGGCGGTGGACGACGACCGGATGGCCATTCCCGCCATGCTGGCCGAGCGACTGGATCTTCCCCAGGTCACGGTGGTGGTGGGGCTCGAGATCGATCCCGAGGCCAAGAGCGGAAAGGCCGACCGGGAGATCGAGGGAGGCCACGAAGCGGTCGAGTTCTCCCTCCCCGCGGTGATCGCCGCCCAGAAGGGGCTGAACGAACCCCGGTACGCCAACCTCAAGGGGATCATGGCGGCCAAGAAGAAGCCGCTGGAGGTTCTGTCCGCCGCCGACCTCGGTCTCTCCGAGCCTCGGGCGCGGTTCGAGGTGCTGAAGGTGACCCAGCCCTCCCAGGAACGCAAGAACCGGATGATCGAGGGCGACGCCGCCCAGCAGGCGGCGGAGCTGGTGCGCATCCTGCGCGAAGACGAGAAAGTGCTCTGAGGGAAGGGGGAAGAGGATGGCGCACAAGGTTCTGACGTTCGTCGAGCAGCGCGGGGGAGAGATCAAGAAGAGTTCCCTGGAGGCGCTCTCGCTGGGCACGCGGTTGGCCGCCGAAGGGGGCGGGACCCCGGCCGCGGTGGTTGCCGGGAAGGGGATCGCCGGCCTGGCCGGCCCGATCGCCGCCCAGGGGACGTCGGCGGTCTGCCTGGCCGACGCGGATTTCCTGGCGCTGTACTCCACCGAGGGCTACGCCGCCGCGGTGGCCGCCGCGGTCGAGAAGACCTCGGCCGACGTCCTGGTGTTTTCCGCCTCCGCCATGGGTAAGGACCTCGCCCCCCGGGTGGCCGCCCGGCTGGGCTGGACCTTCCTTCCCGAGGTGATCGAGGCGAAGATCGAGGGGGGCCGCCTCACGGTCAGCCGCCCCCAGTACGCGGGGAAAGCGGTGTGGACGCTGGCCGCGCCGGCCGAAAAGGTGGTGCTGACCGCCCGGCCCAACGTGTTCGCGGCCGAGGCCCCGACCGAGGGGGCCCAGGCGGAAACCGTGACCCTCGACGTCTCCGGGGTGTCTCCGCGGGCTCGGGTGACCGCGCTCGAGACCGCCGAGAAGGGGGTGCTCGACGTGGCCGAGGCGGACCGGATCGTCTCCGGCGGCCGCGGACTCAAGGGCCCGGAGAACTTCCCGCTGGTCTTCGATCTGGCCAAGTCCCTGGGCGCGGCGGTGGGGGCGAGCCGGGCGGTGGTGGACGCGGGCTGGATCGATCACGATCACCAGGTGGGTCAGACCGGCAAGACGGTGAGCCCGAACCTCTACATCGCCTGCGGCATCTCGGGGGCCATCCAGCACCTGGCCGGGATGCGCACCTCGAAACGCATCGTGGCCATCAACAAGGATCCCGAAGCCCCGATCTTCAAGGTGGCGGACTACGGGATCGTGGGCGACGCCCTGGAGATCCTTCCCCTTCTCACCGCGGAGGTGAAGAAGGCCACCGGCGCCTGATCCCTTGGGGGGCGGCCCCGGCGCCGCCCCCTCGTTCCTTCCCCTCCCGGAGGAGCCATGACCCAGGATTCCCTCGCTCCGCGCCCCATGCGCGAGTCCCAGGTCGAGATGCTGGAGCTCATGTACCCCAACGACGCCAACCCCCTGGGGACGATCATGGGCGGGCGGGTCATGCACTTCATCGACGTGGCCGCGGCCCTGGCCGCCACCCGCCATGCCCGCCGCCACTGCGTGACCGCCTCGGTGGACCACATCGACTTCAAGGAGCCGGTGCGGGTGGGGGACGTCCTGGTGCTCAAGGCCTCGGTGAACTACGTGGGACGCACCTCCATGGAGGTGGGGGTGCGGGCGGAGGTGGAGGACCGATGGGAGGGGACGCGCCGTCACACCTCCACCGCCTACCTCACCTTCGTGGCGCTCTCCGAGGACCGGACCCCGGTCGCGATTCCCCCGGTCATCCCCGAGACCGAGGACGAGAAGCGCCGGCACCGGGAGGCGGGGAAGCGCCGCACCGAGCGGCTCCGGACGCTCGGGAAGAGCTGAATCGCCGGCGCACGACGCGGATTCCCGCCGACGTCGGGTGACTTGCGTCCATAGGCCGGCGGGATAGGCGTCTGGATCTTTCCGGCACCCCGATGGGTTGCGCCCGGTTCCGGCCCGCCCGGGGCCGGTCAGGCGTCGTGGCCGCCCTGGCGGCGGCGGGCGCGGTCGGCGCGCTTCTTGAGCAGCCGCTCCTCGTCCTTGGTGAGGGAGCCCATTCCCTCCCGGCTGATCTTCTCCAGGATCTGGTCGATCCGCTCCTTCAGCTGATCGTCCTCCTCGGGAGGCTCCTCCCGGCGGACGTGGACCCGGGGGAGGCCCCCCGGCCGGTTGAGCAGGCGTTTGGCGCGCCACCAGAGCATGTCGTGCTTGAGGTAGAGGTAGCCCACCAGCATGCCGCCCAGGTGGGCGAACCGGGCCACGGTGTCGCCGGGCTGGTGCTGGACCGCGGTGATCAGCTCCAGGATCCCGTACCCGATCACGAAGGTTCGGGCGGAAACGGGGATCACGAACCACAGAAGGACCTGGCGGTTGGGGAAGGCCATGGCGTAGGCCACCAGCACCCCGAAGATCGCCCCCGAGGCGCCGATGGTGGGGACCATGGTGGACGGGAACATCCCGTGACCGGGGAAGAGGTAGGAGGTGAGGATGTGGACCAACCCCGCCCCGATGCCGGTGATGAAGTAGTACTTGAGGAAGTCCCGCGATCCCCACCAGCGCTCGAGGTCGGCCCCGAAGATGATCAGCCCGAACATGTTGAAGAGAATGTGGGTGAACCCGCCGTGGAGGAACATGTAGGTCACCAGCTCCCACACCATCCCCCGGGTCACCACGTCGGCGGGAACCAGGGCCAGGCCCCGGGGCGCGTAGCTCCCCAGGACGAGGGGTTCCAGCAGGAACACGATGACGTTGATGAGGACGAGCTGGCTGATGGCGGGGGGGAAGCCGAAGAATCCTCCCCCCGACCAGGATGAGCGCGAGCGGTAACTCAAGGAATGGCCTCCGCGGGCAAATGGTCTCCGATCAGTCTAGCAGCCTCCCCCGGGTCCGGTCTCGACCGCTTGACCGGGGGGTGGGAAATCATCAGGATTACCGGGTCCGCCAACCCCTGGAGGTTTCCATCATGTTCCGCCGCCCCGCCGTCCCGGCCCTTCTGGTCCTCTTCGGACTCTACGCCGTCCCCGCTCCCGCCGCCGCCGCCGGCGGCTGGCTCGTCCAGCTCGTTCACGCCGACCGCGACACCGAAGGGACCGCCGAGCTCCACATCCAGGGGGACCGGTTCCGGGTCTCCGAATCGGGGAACGCCCAGGAAGCCATCGTGGGACCGGAGGCGGTCACGGTGGTGAACCGGCCCCAGCGCTCCTACACCGTGGTCACCTACGCCCAGATGGAGGCGACCTTCGGCATGATGACCAAGATGGTGAAGGGGGTGCAGGAGACCCAGCGGAAGGCCCTGGAGGACGCCATGAAGAGCCTCCCCCCCGACCAGCAGACCCAGATCCAGAAGCAGCTCGACGCCATGGGGGGCTCCGGCGATTCCCCGGCCCCCGAGGTGACGGTGGCCGCGACCGGGGAGAAGGCGACCATCGCCGGCCTCTCCGCGCGGAAATCGGTGGTCTCGCTGGACGGGAAGCCCTCCCTCGAGATCTGGCTCACCTCCGAGATCCCGGTGGCTCCCCTGAAGTCCGTCCTCACCCGGCTGGGCAAGATCGCCCCCGGCCAGGCCGGAATCCAGGCGCGCTACGTGGAGGCCCTGGAAGGGGTGGACGGCTTTCCCCTCAAGGTCGTGGACCTCGATCCCAAGCAGGGGGGCACGGTGATGACGGTGACCCGGGCCTCCCCCCGGGACTTCCCGGCCTCGGAGTTCGAACCCCCCGAGGGGTTCGAGAAGACCGAGTTCAGCCTGGGCCCCCTCGGGAAGTAGCCTCCGCCCGCCCCGCCCCGTCCCCGGCCGGCGGCTCAGTCGATCTCCCGCATGGGCTTTCCGTCCAGGCTGTCCGGAAGCGGGACTCCGAGGTAGTCCAGGATGGTGGGGTAGAGGTCCATGATGTTGATCCCGCCGGAAACGTCGAGCTTCCGGTTGGCGAAGAAGATTCCCTTGGTGATGTCGGCGTCGAAGCTGCAGTGGTCGCCGCTCCACTTGCGGGCGTTCACCTGGAGGATGTCCGGGGGGATCCCTCCCAGCGAGGTCTGCCAGGACACCCGGTACTTGTCGTCGTTGGCCAGGATCACGTCCGGGATCAGGTCCGGGTCGTAGCCGGAGTACACCTCCTCGCGCTTCAGGGCCCGGCGGACCGGGTGGTCGCCGGTCTCGGGGTCCGCGTAGGCCTCGATGTCCCGGATGAGCTGGTTCCGGATGCGTTCGTACTCCTCCCCCGGCTCCACGATCCCCTGGGCCTCGCGCCCCTTCACGTTCAGGTAGACGTCCCCCAGCCCCAGGGCATAGGCCTTGGTCCGCGACCAGTCCACGTTGGGCCAGAACTGGCCCTGGCCGAACAGGTCCTCGAGCTTCTTCTCGCTGTCCGGCGTGGTGTTCTTGAGGGTCATGTAGCCGTGGCGGACCAGCCAGGTGTTGTAGTTGATGGACTTGTGCCAGGTGTGGAAGCCGTGGTCGGAGCAGACCATGAGGACGTCGTCCGGTCCCATCTTCTGCATGGCCTCGCCCACCGTCTTGTCCATGAACTGGTAGACCTCGCGGATCGAGTCCTTGTAGCGGGCGGCCAGGGCCGGATCGTAGGCGGGGTGGGTGGGGTCGATGAACCGCCAGAACACGTGGGCCACCCGGTCGGTGATGGCGTAGACCTGGACGTAGAGGTCGTAGTTCCCCTCGTCCATCAGGTGGTGCATGATGTCGGCGAACTTCCCGTCGGTGGCGTAGGCGTCCTCCAGGAAGGTCTTCTCGTCGATCTTCTCCTCGTTCAGGGCCCAGGTGTCGATGGCCCAGCCCAGGGTCTTGTAGGGGCCGACCCGGTCTCCGATCTCCCCGGCCCACTTGGGGGGGGCGGAGATCGCCATCACCGGGTGGTGGGGGTCGATGTTGATGGGAGACATGTAGAGCCCGAAGGGTTCCGAGGAGACGAAGAAGAACCGGGCGGTGCCGTAGGCCTTGATCACCGGGCTGAAGGTGAACTTCAGGGTGACCCAGTCGCTCCAGTGCCCCAGCGCCACCGTCCGCGTCTCGTCCCCGGTGGTGATGGTCACGGTCGGCGGGTCCGCCTTGCGGTCGAGCTTGAAGTGCACCGGCGGCATGATGTCGGGAGGCGAGTCGAAGAGCCGGTTCCGGGGGCCGAAGATGTAGGAATCGGTCTCGCCGTTCAGGAGCGACACCTCGATGACCTTCCCGCCCATCTCGGTGTTCTCCGCGGTCTTTCCGGTCACCGGCTCCGTGGTCCAGTAGCTGAAGGTGCCGAAGGTGCCCCGGATGTCGGGCACCCCCAACCCGGACAGGATCTCGCCGTTCTGAAACGGCTGGGCGGGGAAGGTGGCCGGCACCCGCACGATCTCCGAGCGGATGCCGTGGCGGCCCGCCACCTCCCAGAAGGTATCGCCCTGCCGGGTGTTCACCACGGTGGGCCGCCGGTAGGGGAGCATGTCCTTGGTGACGAAGAAGGCCAGCGCCCCCAGCACGATGCCGGTCCCCGCCCCGATCAGGAGCCCGCGCCCGGCGCGCCGGCCCACCGCGCCCAGGACCAACCCCAGGAGGATCGACGCCCCCAGGACCACCAGGGCGATCAGCGCGTTGTTGTGCTTTCCCCACAGGACCTGCTTCGAGCCGATCCGGTACATGGCGAAGTCGGGCTGGTAGGTGGCGAGGTCCCGGCGCAGGAAGTCGAAGATCCCGGTCCTCCCCGGGTTGATCGCGGTGGCGAAGGAGGACCAGGAGACCGGGGTCTGCGGCGGGGTCGTGGTGCCCAGCTCCGAGTAGGTTCCGGTGTCGCGAAGACGGGCCAGGTTGGGGAGGTATCCCTCGTCCATGTACTGTTCGGTGAGGTGGGCGTCGGCCCCGTCGAAGCCCAGCACCACCACCTTGGGATGGGCGTCGGCGGCCCGGGCCGGGGTCCGGCCCGCGGAGACGAGAAGGGCGGCGAGAGCGAGCAGGATCGCGGCGGCGGGGACGGAACGGGGACGGCGGATGACGTGCATGAGAGGGCGCTCTCCTGGAGTTTCGGCGTTCAAAAAGCAGTCGCGAAGTATACCACGCCGCCCGGAACCGGCTTCCGCGGCGCTTGACAGGGCGTGCCCGCGGGGCCAAGCATCCCCACGGGAAGATGCCGGGCCCGCCTCCCGTCCCCGGATCCCGAACCGAGAGGAGATGTTCGTGAGTCGTCGTCCGATCCCCGTCCCGGTGCTCGCCGCGATCCTGGCCCTCCTCGCCGGGGCCCTCTCCGGGTGCAACGGGGCGGCCACCCGGCCCCCGGGGGAGAAACAGGTGGTGATCCGCACCGACAGCTTCTTCGAGAAGCAGATCGAGGTCACCGCCGGTCAGCCGGTCCGCTGGGTGAACGGGTTGAGCCGGAGCGCCGACAACGTCCGCTCCGTGACCAGCGGCACCGGCCCCGACGACCCCGACGCGGGAAAGCTCTTCGACGTCACCCTGCAAGGCTACGCTCCCGGCCAGCCGGAAGGGGAGGACTTCGTCCACCGGTTCGCCGAGCCCGGGGTCTACCCGTACTTCTCGCGGTACCCGGCGGGGCACGAGTTCGGCGGCACGGTGTACGTCCAGTAGGACCGACGTGGCACGCCCGGCGCGACGGCGCCTCGTCTGGGTCCTGGGATTCCTGGGGCTCACCCTGGCCGTGGTCTACGCCGCGTTCGGCTACCTCTTCGTCTCCTTCCGGAACCAGCTCGACCGGGAGCTGGGACTCCGCCTGGTGGCGGTGGCCTCGGCGACCGCGGCCGCGGTGAACGGGGGGGTGTGGAGCGGGCTCGCCGCCGGGGATTCCGCCGCGGTGGCCGGAGTCCGGACCGAGCTGGAAGGGGTCCGCCGGGACAACGACGTCTCCGACATCTTCCTGTTCGGCGCCGACGAGACCACCCTCCTCGACCTCGGCGGATACTACGACGAGGGGGCCCCGAACCCGGCCCTATCCCTCGACGTCGTGGCGGTGACCACCGCCCTGGCCGGAATTCCCGCCTATACCCGCCTCTACGCCGGACGCGGGGCGTACTTCAGGTCGGGCTACGCCGCGGTCACCGACTCCGCCGGAGAGATCGTCGGCGGGGTGGGGGTGGAGGCCAGCGCCGGTTTCCTGGGGGTCCTGAACCAGGTCAAGGACACCCTGGCCGGCGCGGCGGTGGTGGTGCTGGTGGGCATGCTCCTTCTGGGGGCGGGATTCGCGAGGCTCCTTGCCGCCCAGGAGGGACTGGAAACCCGGCTCCGCCGCACCGAGACCCTGGCCGCCATGGGTCAGATGGCGGCCATGCTGGCCCACGAGATCCGCAATCCCCTGGGCATCATCCGCGGGGCCGCGGAGCGGACGGGGGAGCGGTACGGGATCGGCGGGGACGAGGTCTTCCGCTTCATCCCCGAGGAGGTGGACCGCCTGGAGCGCACCCTCGGCGCCTACCTCGACTTCGCCCGGCCGCCCGGAACCGGGGAAGTCGAGGATCTGGGCGCGGCCCTCGACCGCACCCTGGCCCTGATCGACCACGAGATCTCCCGAAAGGGCATCGCGGTCACCGTCGATAAGGAGGCGGGCGACTTCCCGGTGCGGACCGATCCCCACTACCTTCGCCAGGCGTTTCTGAACGTGGCCCTGAACGCGCGCGACGCCATGCCCGGGGGCGGGACCCTCGAGGTGGGGCTCCATCGCCGGGGAGGGCGCGTGGCGGTGACCTTCGCCGATCGCGGACCGGGGATGAGCGCCGAGGTCCGCCGCCGGGCGGCCGAGCCGTTCTACACTTCGAAGGACAAGGGCTCGGGACTCGGCCTCACCGTGGTGGCGCGGGTGATGGAGGAGGCGGGGGGCCGCCTGGAGCTTCGTGACCGCCCCGGCGGGGGCACGGTGGTGGAGATGGAGTTTCCCCTGGAGCCGGGAGAGAGCCGATGAAGATCCTGGTCGTGGACGACGAACGCAAGATGGGGGTGATCGTGGGGGGGGCGCTCGCCGACGAGGGGCACGAGGTCACCACCCTGGAGAAGAGCGCCGAGGCCTCGACCCTGCTGACCCGCGAACCCTTCGACCTGGTGATCACCGATCTCAAGATGGCTCCCCCCGACGGGCTGGAACTCCTGAAGACGGCCCGGAAGGCGCGCCCGGACGTCGCGGTCATCCTCATGACCGCCTACGCCACCGCCCAGACCGCGGTGGAGGCCATGAAGGCGGGGGCCTACGACTACCTGGTGAAGCCGTTCGAGCTGGACGAGCTGCGGATCCGGGTGCGGAAGCTCGAGCGCGAACGGGAGCTGGGAGAGGACGTCCGCCGGTTGCGCCGGGAGAACACCGAGCTCCGGCGCGACGGGGCGGGATCCATCCGCCTGGACCGCCTGATCGGGAGGAGCGCGTCCATGCGCGACGTGTTCGAGCTGGCCGAGAAGGTGGCGGTGACCGACGCCACCGTGCTCATCCGCGGGGAGAGCGGGACCGGAAAGAGCCTCCTGGCCCGGGCCATCCACGCCGCGAGCCCCCGGGCCGGAGCCCCATTCGTCGCGGTGAACTGCGGCGCCCTCCCCGAGAACCTCCTGGAGTCCGAGCTGTTCGGCCACGAGCGGGGGGCCTTCACCGGCGCGGTGGCGCGGAAGCCCGGCCGGTTCGCCACCGCCCAGGGAGGGACGGTGTTCCTGGACGAGATCGGGGAGATCACCCCCGCCCTCCAGGTGAAGCTCCTCCAGGTCATCGAGGAGAAGCAGTTCCACCCGGTGGGAAGCGACCGTCCGACGTCCGCCGACGTCCGCATCATCGCCGCCACCAACCGGGACCTCGACGAGGCCATCGCCGAAGGGGAGTTCCGCGAGGATCTCTTCTACCGGCTGAACGTCTTTCCCATCGCGGTGCCTCCGCTTCGGGCCCGGCGCGAGGACATCCCCCTCCTCCTGGAGCACTTCCTCTCCCGCTTCGGCCGGAGCCCCGGCGACCTCGCCCCCGAGGCGCGGGTGGCGCTCATCGACTACGCCTTCCCGGGAAACGTCCGCGAGATGGAGAACCTGGTCGAGCGTTCGGTCATCCTGGCCGGGTCCGCTCCCATCGAGCGCAAGCACTTCCCCACCCTGGGGGACCGGGCCGCCTCCCCCGCGGGCCGGATCGCGGTGGAGATCCCCGACGAGGGGCTGAGCCTGGAGGAGCTGGAGAAGGAGCTGATCCTGAAGGCCCTGGAGAAGGCGGGCGGGAACAAGACCCAGGCCGCCCGGCTCCTCGGCCTCACCCGCCGCACCCTCTACTCGCGGCTCGAACGCCACGGGCTCTCGGTGTGACCGCGTCCCCCCTCGATCTGTCCCCCCCGGGGCGGGGCCCTGTACCGGAACGGACAGCCCGCCGGTCCGGCCGGGCGCCGGCTCGCCGCGGCCCCCCTAACCCGCTGTCTCCCGGCCGGTTTCAGCTCAGGCTCCGCCCTCGGGGCTGGCATGGATCCTGCTCTTTTCCGGAGCCGCAGGCCCCATCCGGGTCGGAGGTCGGACGATGATCGGAAAATCAGGGCTACGCGGACGGGTGCTGACGGCGCTGGTGGTGGGGTGCGCCCTGGCGGGCGCGGCCGCCGGGGCCTCGGCCCAGTGCAACCCGCGCGACGAGGTGGAGCGGGCCACGGCGTTGATCGAGCGCGCCCGGGAGGCGGTGGACCGATCCCCCCTTCCCGAGGCGGTGGAGCTTCTCCGCGCCGCGGAACGGCGTCGGAGCGAGGCGGCGGGGGAGGCGTCCCACGGCCGGCGGGAGCAGGCCTGCCGGATGGCGCTCCTCTCCCAGAAGCTGGCGGAGAAGGCGGCGGAGCGGGCGCTTCGAGGAAGCCGCGGTCTGGCCGAGCTCCGGAACATCCTGGACCGGACCGAGGAGTCCCTGCGGGAGAGCCTCGATCGGGTGGCGGCGAGCGGAAGCCCGGAGGCGCGGCGGCTCCTGGTCGCCGCCCGCGACCAGGAAGTCGAGGCGCGGCGGGCCTTCGACCGGCGCCGGCCCCGGGTGGCGCTCAGACTCACCCTCATGGCGCGGAACACCGCCGAGCGCGCGGTGCGGATCGCCGACGGGCACGCCGACCACGACCCGAAGGGGGCGGCGCGGGTTCTCGACGACACCGACCGGCTGATCGAGGAGGCCGGGCGGGTGCTGGGGGCCGACGACGCCCGGGGGACCGGCGAAGCGGGGGAACTGATGCGGCGGGCGGAAGCCATGCAGGCCGAGGCCCGGCGGCAGGCGGGAGCGGGTCGCCCGGCGCTGGCCCTCCAGTTCACCCGGCAGGCGCGCTTCCTGGTCACCCAGGCCCTGGGCCGGGTGGACGTGGTGGTGAACCCCGAGGACGTCGAGGCCCTGATCGGCTCCGCCGCGGATCTCCTGGCTCAGCTCCGCGCGGGGGGGAACGGCGACGGCAGGGAGTCGGATCTCCTCGTCCGCGCGGAGAAGCTCCTGGACGACGCCAGGAGCGCGCTGGCGGAGAAGCGCTACGGGCCGGCGCTCGCCTCGGTGCGGGCGGCGGGGGCGTTGGCCCTCGACGTGGCCGGGCGCCTCTTCCCGGAGGGGCGCGACTAGTGTTCCGCGACCGGAGTCCGGTGCACGGGATGGCGAGCGCCTCGTGCCGCCGGATTGCGGGCATGGCTTCCGTCGTGGAGCACTAGCCCGGCATGAGCGCGGAAGGCCGGCGCCCTCGTCGCGCGCGGCGGAGAGGGATTTCCGCCGCGTTCCTGGCCGTGGGGCTCGGAGTCCCGGGAGCGGCCGCGCCCGCCCCGGCCATGGATTTCACCGGCCGCCTCGCCCTGGAAATGGAGTACCTGGGCCAGAGCTACTTCAGCCAAGAGGTCTACTCGGACGAGGACCTCGGCCTCCCTCCGGGAAGCTCGCTCCTCACCCCCGACACCACCCGCTTTCACGACGACTCCTGGCTCCCCGGCCCGAGCCTGGAGCTGGGCTGGGGCGGGCGCGACGCCCGGGGGCGGACGGTGGCGATCCGCGCCGCGACCTCGGTCAACGCGGAGACGTTCTCCCAGGACGCTTCGGTGCGCGCCGAGCTTCCGGCCGGCGCCGGCGCCTGGCGCCTCCGCGCCGAAGGATCCTTCCTGGACGACGCGCGAAGCCTGGTGGGACGGGGCGATTGGCGGGCGGGCGCGGAGGTCGAGCGGACCCGGCCCCTGGGGAGCGGCCGGGAAGGGGCGCTCCGCCTGGGATGGGAGCACTCGCGAGGGCGCGCGGACAGCGTGAGCTACCTCTACGACTACGAGCTGGTCCGCATCCGGGCTTCGGCGCGTGCGGGCGATCTCCTGGGCGGCGGGTGGGAGGGCCATCTGGAGGGGGCGGGGAAGTTCGTGCCGGGAGGCGCGTCGGGAAGCTGGCGGGAGGTGAGGATGGGGGGGGAGCGTCGGGGGGGAATCGGCGGCGACCGCCTCACGGTGGAGCTTCGGGTGCGCGACGTGGACGGCGACGGGGGGACCGGGCGCGACTTCCGCTCCGCCGAGGCCGGCGGCGAACGGCGGCTGGCCGGATCGGACTCCCTGGGGGTGGGGATCGAGGCCGACCTCCAGGTCACCGACTACCGGGGACGGGACGATCTCTACTTCGACGCCGCCGGGTTGGACCTCTACCTTCCGGTCCGTCGCGGGAGGGGGGGATGGACGATGGCCGCCGGTCCGGCGGCGGAAGCGGTGCGCGACCTCGGCGGTGGAAGCCGCGACTACCTTCAGTGGAGCGCGCGGACGTCCGCGGAGCGGTTTCTGACCGGCGGGGGGTTCGTGGAGCTCGATCTGGAGGGCGGCCGTCGCGACTACCGGGGGGCCGGGGATGCGACCATCGAGATCTCGTCCCTCTCCTCGTCCCTGACCCGCTCGGACTACTGGCTTCTGGATCTCTTCGCCGTCGCCAGCCTTCCGATTTCCCCGGGGGTGAGCGTCGATCTCATGGCCAGCTCCGCCTGGGAGTTCCATCGCGACCGGTCGGAGCGGATCCAGGTCACCTTCGTCACCCTCTCCGCCGCCCGTCGTTTCTAGGCGCGCGGCGCTTGACCCCCTCCCCCGCGCCTCTCACAATCGCCTAGGACGCCCGGGGGAAATCGGTCCGCCCGGGCGCTTCCCGCGGGACATGACCTCGAACATCTTCGGATGGTTCTCCAAGAACCTCGGCATCAAGCTCCTCGCCCTCTTGCTCGCCCTGGTGGTGTACGTTCACGTCTACACCGAACAGGAACGCGAGTGGAAGCTCAGCGTGCCCTTGAGGACGGTAGGGCTCTCCCACGAACTCGTGCTGGAGAACACGCTTCCCCCCTCGGTGGAGATCGCGGTGCGCGGCAAGGGGAAGCAGCTCCTTCTGCTCCGCTATCGGGATCCGCGGGCCCTGGTGGATTTGAGCGAGGTTCACCCCGGGACGATCCAGCGCATGCTCTCGCCCGCCGACGTGGCCCTTCCGGTGGGGAGCGAGGTCAACGTGACCGGGGTGCTTTCCCCGCGCATGATCTCTCTCACCGTGGATACCCTGGTCACCCGGAGGGCCGAAGTGCGGGTGGCGGTCCTGGGGGACCTTCCCGAAGGCTTCAGCCTGTCCGGGCCCCTCCGTCCGGTTCCCGCCGAGGCCCAGATCACCGGACCGTCCAAGGTGGTCCGCGATCTGGAGACGTTGGCCACCGAACCTCTTCACCTGGACGAGGTTCACGGTTCCAGCGGCTTCGAGCTCGCCGTTCGCACCGAACTCCCCCAGGTGACGATCGAGCCGTCCAGCGTGCGGGTGGACGTCGAGTTGATGGAAACGGTGCGACGCACGTTCTCTTCCGTCCCGGTTTTCTTGAGCGGTCTCGACCGCGGCCTGCGCGCCCACCTGGAGCCCGACTCGGCTTCGGTCACCGTGGTCGGCGCCCCCGCGTCGGTGGATTCCCTGGCCGTCGACGGTCTCTTCGTGCGCCTGGACGCCGCCCATCTCGACCCCGGCCGCCATCTCCTGTCCCCCGAGGTCGACCTGCCCCGGTCCGGATTGAGGCTCGCGAACGTGGATCCGGCCCGTTTTCTGGTCGAAGTGGTCCGCCAGCAGCACTGATTCGAGCCCGGTCGACCGAACTCTTGTTGACGGGCCAAGTTAGGCTCCTCTAGAGTCCGATCCGGAGGGTCCGGGCACCATTTCCCCATCCGGACCGCTATCCGGCGCTCGTGTTTGACAGAAGACGGTTAACCGTGTAGGTTTCCGGCAGATACGTCTGCGGAGGGGGTCCGGCGAGTCCTGGGCCGGTTCTCCTTCGCCGCGACTTGGTGCCCCGCCTGAACGGGGGCCCGGGGAGGTACCTCATGACCAAGGCAGATCTCGTGGATGAAATCGCCCAACGCACCGGCCTGACGAAGAAGGATGTCGCCGATACGGTGGACGAGTTTCTGGAGGCGGTGTCGCGCGCCCTGGTGGCGGGCAAGCACATAGAAATCCGCGGGTTCGGCACGTTCAAGGTGAAGGATCGCAAGCCTCGCACCGCGCGAAACCCGCGGACGGGAGAAGCGGTGCACGTGCCGCCGAGGAAGGTCCCGGTCTTCAAGGTCTCCAAGGAACTCAAGGACCGTGTGGCGTCGCTCGCCCCCGCCGCCGAGAGCGGCGAGCCGGCGGCCGGTACCCACCCTCCCTCCGCCTAACTGAACCACCGGCCTTTGGATCGGGGACGAATCCGGTCCCCCGCCCGTTCCGGGCGGGGCGGTTCGTCCCTTTTTCTCGCTACCTCGTGACACCGGGGCGCCGCCGGCCGGGGGGAACGCCGGTCCCGGCTCCGCGCCCGTGGTCACCCTTCGCGACGGCCGCCCTCGAGGTATCCGCCGCCCTGACGGACAACATCATGACCGCGGTCGATTTGCGAAGCGACACGGTGACCCGGCCCACCCCCGACATGCGCCGGGCCATGGCCGAGGCCGAGGTCGGAGACGACGTCTTTGGCGACGATCCCACCGTGAACCGGTTGGAGGAAACCGTCGCCGGGATCCTCGGGAAGGAAGCGGCGCTCTACGTGCCCTCCGGAACCATGGCCAACCAGATCTCCATGGCGCTGGTGGCCGGTCCGGGGACCGAGGTGCTGGTGGAGGAAGGCTCCCACGTCCTCAACTACGAGGGGGGAGCGGCCTCGGCGCTGTGGGGAATCACCCTGCGACCGGCGGCCGGCCGGCGCGGCGTTCTCGCCCCTTCCGACGTGGCCGCCGCGCTGCGTCCCCCCAACGAGCACTTCGCACCGCTTCGCGCGGTGGCCCTCGAAAACACCCACAACCGGGCCGGCGGCGCGGTGTGGCCCCCGGAGGATCTTCACACCGTGGCGGGGGCGGCCCGGGAGGCCGGTCTCGCCGTGCACCTGGACGGGGCGCGGCTCTGGAACGCGGCCGCCGCCGGGGGGGTGGATCCCGCCGACCTGGCCCGATCCGCCGACACGGTGTCCGTCTGCTTCTCCAAGGGACTGGGCGCCCCGGTGGGCTCGGCGGTGGCGTCCACCGCGGATCGCATCCACCGGGCGCGTTTCCTGAGGAAGCGCCTGGGGGGCGGGATGCGCCAGGCGGGGATCATCGCCGCCGGAGCGCTTCACGCCCTCCTCCACCATCGTGATCGCCTGACCGAGGATCACGCCCGGGCGGCGCGGATCGGAGCCGCCCTGGCCGAGCTTCCCGGGGTCGAAACGCTTCCGGTGGAGACGAACATCGTGATCGCCGAGATTCGGGAAACCGGGCGGGACCAGGCGGAGGTGGTGGCGGCCCTGGCCGAGGAAGGGGTCCTGGCCGCGGGGTTCGGGGCGACCCGCATCCGGCTGGTCACCCATCTGGACGTGGACGACGCGGGAACGGAGCGGGCGATCGCCGCGCTCCGGAAGACGCTCGGGGGCGGAAAGGGGGGGCAGGCGTGAAGACAGCGGTGAAGGACGGGGGCCGGCGGGCGGTGGCTCCGGTCGCGCGATTCCTGGCCAACGTGGGGATCTCCCCCAACCACATCACCGTGGTCGGGCTCCTGGCCATGGCCGCGGCCGGGGTGTTTCTGGCCTACGGCCGGTTCCGCCTCGCCGCCGGGGCGCTCCTCTTCGGCGGGCTGTGCGACATGCTGGACGGCGCGGTGGCCCGGGACAGCGGCCGTTCGAGCCCCTTCGGGGCGTTTCTGGACTCCACCGCCGACCGCTACGCGGAACTCTTCTTCTTCGCCGGGCTCCTGGTCTACTTCACCCGCGCCGAGGGCTCCGTCCTCTACGCGCTCCTCACCTTCCTGGCCACCGGCGGATCCTTCATGGTGAGCTACACCCGGGCCCGGTCCGAGGGCCTGGGCATCGAGTGCAGCGTGGGGATCATGGAGCGGCCCGAGCGGATGGTGCTTCTTCTGGTGGCCGCGCTGTTCGGCCCATGGGGCATGAAGATAGCCCTGTGGATTCTCACCCCCCTCGTGTACTGGACCGCGCTCCAGCGCTTCCATCACGTGCAGGGGGCCACCCGGGCCTCCTGATGCGGTCCCTGGAGCGCGCGCGGACGTCCGGCGGCACCCCCCGGGGGTTCTTTCTCACCCTGGAAGGGGTGGAGGGAAGCGGAAAGACCACCCACGCCCGGATGCTCGCCGCCGGGCTGGAGGAAGCCGGCCACCGGGTCTCCGTCACCCGCGAGCCGGGGGGCACCGCGTTGGGGGAGGCGCTCCGAAAGCTCCTGCTCGGCACCGAGGGCGAGACCCCGGTTCCCGAGGCCGAGCTGTTCATGCTCCTGGCCTCCCGGGCCCAGCACCTCCAGACCTTCATCCTCCCCCGCCTGGACCGGGGGGAGATCGTGATCTGCGACCGGTTCGCCGACGCGAGCCTGGCCTACCAGGGCGGGGGGCGGGGGCTGGGGGTGGAGGCGGTGGCCTCGGCCAACGCGCTCGCCACCACGGGGATCGTCCCCGACTTCACCGTGCTTCTCGACCTCCCGGTGGAGGAGGCCCTGGTCCGGGTCGGCAAGCGCGGGCGGGAGGGGGGCGCCTACACCCGATTCGACCGGGAGACCCGCGAGTTCCACCAGGCGGTGCGCTCGGTCTACCTGCGCCTGGCCGAGGCGGAGCCGGAGCGGTTCCTGGTGATCGACGCCTCCGCGCCCAAGCCCGAGGTATCGCTCCGGATCCGGGAGGCGACGGCGACGCGGGTGGCCCGCCGCCGGGCGGACGGCGGCCTCGGCTGATCTCCGCGCCCGGGGCGGTGGGATCGGGCGGGCGAGGTGGTAGACTTCTTCGGTTTCGCCCCCGGGAAGCGTTCCGTGTCGCGCTCGCGGCGCGGCCGGCGACCCGGGTCCAGGCCGACGCGGGAAGAGGATCATGCAGGAACTGACGATCGGAACCCTCCGCATCGACGGCCGGGTGGGGCTGGCCCCCATGGCCGGATTCACCGAGCCGGTGTTCCGCGGGCTGTGCCGCGAGCACGGGGCGGCCTTCGTGGTGACCGAGCTGGTCTCGAGCGAAGGCCTGGTGCGGGGTTCGGAGCGGACCAACCGCTACCTGGACTACGAGGAGAACGAGCGGCCCCTGGGCATGCAGCTCTTCGGCTCCGACCCCGGTTCCATGGGGGAGGCGGCCTCGATCCTCCGGGACCTGGGTCCCGACTTCATCGACATCAACATGGGCTGCCCGGTCCCCAAGGTGGTCACGAAGGAGGCGGGCGCGGCGCTCCTTCGCAACAAGCCGCTCCTGGCCGATCTGGCCCGGGCGGTGGTGGAGGGGGCGGCCCCCACCCCGGTGACCGCCAAGATCAGAAGCGGTTGGGACAGAAATTCCTCCGATATTGAAGTCACCGGGGAAATCCTGGAGCGGGCGGGAGTGGCGGCGGTGGCCATCCACGCCCGCACCCGCTCGGAGCGGTTCGAGGGGAAGGCCAACTGGAACGACATCGCCCGCCTCGCCCGCGCGGTTTCCATCCCGGTGATCGGAAACGGGGACGTTCGAACCGCCCGCGACGCCCGGCGCATGCTGGAGGAGACCGGGTGCGCCGGCGTCCTGGTGGGGCGCGGGGCGGTGGGGAATCCCTGGATCTTCCGGGAGGCGCGCTCGCTCCTCGAGACCGGGATCGAGATCCCCCGACCCGCGCGCGTCGAGGTGATCGGCCTGGCCATCGAGCACCTCAGGCGCAGCGTGGCCCGGAAGGGCCTCCCCAAGGGGCTCCTGGAGATGCGGAAGACCCTGGCCTGCTACGTCCGGGGCTTTCCCCACGCGGCCAAGGTCCGCCCCCTCCTCTTCCGGGAATCGGATTTCGACCGGCTGGTGGCCCTCCTCGAGGAATATCGTTCGTCGCTGGGAGACGCCGGCGCCGAACCGGTCCCTCTCGCCTCCGGAGAGGCGGCGTGATCGCCGCCCGAGGCCTCCCCGCGTGACCCCCGAACGCCTGCGCCGGATCCTGGACGAGGTGGCCCGCGGGGCGCTCAGCCCCGGCGCGGCCTACGAGTCCCTCCGCGGCTTTCCCGCCGACACCACCCCGGAGGCGACGGTGGATCACCAGCGCGGAATCCGTTGCGGCTTCCCGGAGGTGATCTTCGGTCAGGGGAAGACGGTGGAGCAGATCACCGCGATCGCGGAGCGGATCGTGACCGCGGGGGAGCCGCTCCTGGCCACCCGGCTCGCCCCCGAGGCCGCGGCGGCGCTCTGCCGGCGCTTCCCCGACGGCGTTCACTCCGCCGAAGGGCGGGTCTTCCACCGGCCGGGAAGCGAGGCGCCGCCCCCGGCGGCCATGGTGGCGGTGATCTCCGCCGGGACCTCGGATTTTCCGGTGGCCGAAGAGGCGGCCTGGACCGCCACCGCGCTGGGGGCTCCGGTGAAGCGGCTCCGCGACGTGGGGGTGGCCGGGCTCCACCGGGTGCTGGTCCATCAGACCCTCCTCCGCGAGGCCGCGGCCCTGGTGGTGGTGGCGGGGATGGAAGGCGCGCTCCCCTCGGTGGTGGGCGGGCTCACCGACCGGCCGGTGATCGCGGTCCCCACCAGCGTGGGCTACGGGGCCCATTTCGGCGGGCTGGCCCCGCTCCTGGGAATGCTCAACTCCTGCTCCGCCGGGGTGACGGTGGTCAACATCGACAACGGCTTCTCCGCGGGCTACGCCGCCGCCCTGATCGCCCGCCTGGCCGCCGGAGGCT
>CAYRIJ010000036.1:19538-19967 GCA_964424285.1 uncultured bacterium | reverse complement strand
CCGGCCGGACCGCGGAGTAGGGCTCCGATCCGGAAGTCCCGCACCTGATCCGGCGGGGTTCGGGGCGCCGGCGTCGGTGCACCCCTGCCGCGTTGCGGCTTTCCCGACCCCGCCGGTATGATGATGCCTTCCACCGGGGAGGAGGTGTCATGAACGAGGAGATCCAACGGGACGAGCTGGAACTGGACGTCGTGTTCGTGGGAGCGGGGCCGTCGGGGCTGGCCGGAGCCATTCACCTCGCGGATCTGGTGGCCGCCCACAACGAGCAGGTGGAGAAGAGCGGCGAGGGGCGGAAGCTCGAGCCGGCCATCGCGGTGATCGAGAAGTCGGCGGAGATCGGCGCCCACATGCTCTCGGGCGCGGTCATGGATCCCCGGGGCCTCGATGCCCTCATCCCCGACTGGCGGGAGCGGGATTGCCCGGTGGAAT
>CAYRIJ010000036.1:5039-19528 GCA_964424285.1 uncultured bacterium | reverse complement strand
GACGACTCCATGCACTACCTCACCGCCGGGAAGGCGATCAAGGCGCCGCTCACGCCGCCTCCCCTCCAGAACCACGGTAACTTCGTGGTCTCGCTCAACCGCCTGGCCCGGTGGCTGGGCGACGAGGCGGAGAAGCGCGGGGTGGACGTGTTCCCCGGGTTTCCCGCGGTCGCGGTGCTCACCGACGGACCCCAGGTCACCGGCGTGCGAACCGGGGACAAGGGAATCGACAAGCACGGAAACCGGAAGAGCAACTTCGAGCCCGGGGTGGACATCAAGGCCAAGGTCACCGTGTTCGGGGAGGGTTCGCGGGGAAACCTCGTGAAGCAGCTCACCCGGGACCGGGGCCTGGCCGGGGTCAACCCCCAGACCTACGGCACCGGGGTGAAGGAGGTGTGGAAGGTTCCCGCGGGGCGGATCGCCCCCGGCACCGTCTATCACACCCTGGGCCACCCGCTCGACGCCTCCACCTACGGCGGGGGCTGGATCTACGGCATGGCCGACGACAAGGTCTCGGTGGGCTTCGTGGTCGGCCTCGACTACCGGAACCCCGCCACCGATCCCCACCACGAGTTCCAGCGCTACAAGGCGCATCCCTTCGTGCGGTCGATCCTCGAGGGGGGAGAGATGCTGGTCTACGGGGCCAAGACCGTCCCCCTGGGGGGCTGGTTCTCCATGCCCAAGCGGGTGCTCCCCGGCGCGCTGATCGTGGGCGATGCCGGCGCGTTCCTGAACGCGGAGCGACTGAAGGGGATCCATCTGGCCATCGAGAGCGGGATGATGGCGGCCCGGGCGGCGTTCGAGGCCCTGAAGGCCGAGGACTTCTCCGAGACCTCGCTTGCCCTCTTCGACCAGATCTTCGCCCGAAGCCCGGCCCGGGACGAGCTCTACGGGGTGCGGAATTTCCACCAGGGGTTTTCCGGCGGCCGCTGGGCGGGGATCGTGAACGCCGGGCTCCTCATGATCACCGGCGGGAAAGGCCTGGGCGACCGCACCGGCGTGGCCAAGGACCACACCCACATGCGGAAGCTCTCCCAGATCGGCGGCCGCCCCCTCGAGCGGCTGAAGTTCGACGGCAAGCTCACCTTCGACAAGCTGACCGACGTCTACAAGTCGGGGACCACCCACGAGGAGGACCAGCCCTCGCACCTGGTGGTGAACGACACCGACATCTGCGCCGGGCGCTGCGTGGAGGAGTACGGGAATCCCTGCCAGCACTTCTGCCCGGCCTCGGTCTACGAGATGGTGGAGGGGGAGGCGCCCTCGGGGAAGAAGCTCCAGATCAACGCCTCGAACTGCGTGCACTGCAAGACCTGCGACATCATGGATCCCTACCAGATCATCACCTGGGTTCCCCCCGAAGGGGGCGGCGGGCCCAAGTACACCGACCTGTAGCCCGCGCCCGGGTTTCCGCCGGTTCGCGCGGCCCGGGGGCGATGGCTCCATCATCACGGAGGCGCCATGCCCGACGCTCAACACGCCGAAATCAAGCCGGGACGACTCTTCATCGGGGGGGAGTGGGTCGAGGCGGCCTCGGGGAGGCGGTTCGAGACCGTGAATCCCGCCACCGAGGAGGTGCTCACCACGGTGGCCGAGGCCGACGCCGCCGACGTGGACCGGGCGGTGGCCGCGGCCCGCGCCGCCTACGAGGGCGCGTGGTCGGACCTGCCCGCGGCGGGCCGGGCGCGGATCCTCCGCCGGATCGGCGAGCTCATCCTCGCCCACCGGGACGAGCTGGCCGAGCTGGAGACCCTGGACCAGGGGAAGGTCATCTTCGAGGCCTCGAAGGTGGACGTGCCCATGGCCGCCGATACCTTCGAGTATTATTCCGGATGGGCCACCAAACTCCACGGCGCCACCATTCCCGTCCGCCCCGACATGCTGAACTACACCCGGGTGGAGCCCTACGGGGTGGTGGGCCAGATCATCCCCTGGAACTTTCCGCTCCTCATGGCCGCGTGGAAGCTGGCGCCGGCCCTGGCCGCGGGAAACACCGTGGTGCTGAAACCGGCGGAGCAGACCCCCCTGAGCGCCCTCCGGCTGGGGGAGCTTCTGGCCGAGGCCGGGCTCCCCGCCGGGGTCGTGAACATCGTTCCCGGCTTCGGGCCCACCGCGGGGCACGCCCTGGCCGGGCACGGGGGGGTGGACCGCGTCGCCTTCACCGGCTCCACCGAGGTGGGCCGGGCGGTGATGCGCGCCGCCGCCGAGGCCCCGAAGCCGGTGTCCCTGGAGCTGGGCGGGAAGTCCCCCAACGTGGTGTTCGCCGACGCCGATCTCGACGCCGCGGCCAAGGGCGCGGTGATCGGCATCTTCTACAACAAGGGGGAGACCTGCACCGCGGGGAGCCGCCTCTTCGTGGAGGAGTCGGTGGCGGACGAGTTCGCCGCGCTCCTGGTGAAGCGGGCCCAGCGGTCGCGGCCCGGTGATCCCATGGACCCGGGAACCAAGATCGGTCCCCTGGTCTCCGCCGCCCAGCTCGCCCGGGTGGAGCATTACGTGGCCGTCGGGCGCGAGGAGGGGGCGGAGGTGCTGATCGGCGGGGAGCGGGCCCGGGTGGGGAACGGCAAGGGCTATTTCTACGAGCCCACGGTGTTCACCGGGGTCACCAACCGGATGACCCTGGCCCGGGAGGAGATCTTCGGCCCGGTGCTCTCGGTGATCCGCTTCCGCGATGCCGAGGACCTGGTGGCCCAGGCCAACGACAGTCCCTACGGCCTCGCCGCCGGGGTGTGGACCCGTGACGTGTCCAAGGCCCACCGGGTCGCCGCCGCGCTCAAGGCGGGAACGGTGTGGATCAACACCTACGGCCTCTACAACGCGGCGGTTCCCTTCGGAGGCACCCGGCAGTCCGGCTTCGGCCGGGAGCTGGGGGAGGACGGCATCCGAGCCTACACCCGCCCCAAGTCGGTTTGGGTGAACCTGGGGTAGGGGCGGAGCGAGCCGACGCACGCCCGAGCCGGGGTGGGGAGCCTGGGGGGGGGCGGGGTTCCTCTCGGCCGTGGCCCGATGCCCGCGCTCACCCGGTGGATGCGATTGCCGATCGATTCAGTAAGGTTTGCCGACCGAACGGCTGCCGATGACGGGGATACCGCATATAGAGATTGAATGCTTGAGTCGGGTCCCCCCGGGTGGGATCCTTGACAGGTCGAATTCCCCCTTCGGCCTCGGAGAGCGATCTCCCCTGGAGACCATGAACCCTTGCGCCGGTACCGCCCGATTCTCTCGCGGGCCCGACGGTCTTGTGCCGACTTATTCCCGGAGGCAGTGCTATGAACCCTGGCAACCGCATCCCGTTCACTCTCGTGGCGGGCGTGTTCCTTCTGGTCCTCGCCGTGGCCTCGGCCGCGGCCGGCCCGCCCGTTCCCGGAACCTACAAGAGCATCGACCTGCCCGGAGGGACCATCCTCCTCGGCCACGCCAGCGAGTCTTGGCCGGCCACGGGCGCCGGCGGCCAGATCGGCAACACCCAGCACGGTGCTTCCTGGGACGGAACCACGCTGGCGACCCAGTGGGAGGTCTCCTGCCCGGCGATCTGCGTTGCCCCGGTCATGATCCTGAATACCGTGAACGGGAGCGGCGACGGGCAGGTCATCTACCAGACCGGCTACTGCGGAGGGACGATCACCTTGAACGGAACCGGTGAGGCCTGGGACGGGGGCGACGCGGTCTACACCGCCACCATCCAGAGCTACACCGATATCACCACGTTCCAGTACCAGGGCGGAAACATCACCGGCTCCGTGACCAACATCAACGTGCAGGCCTCCATCGACGGATACGACGACTGCGTGGAGTTCGCGATCGGAAACGCCGCTGGAATCGCCTCCACCGACTACCTTCCATTCCCGGCCGACTACCCCTGCCTACTCGACCCCGGGACCTGCACCTGCGGCCGGACCCGCGGGGGATGGGGTGACGCGACCGGAATCACCATGAACATCGTCGGTTGCGCGGTGCCCGCGGAAGAGACGACCTGGGGACGGCTCAAGGCGCGGTACGAGTAGACGCAGAGGCCGCCGCGAGGCGGTTCCCGATCGAGTGAGTTTGGTGCGGGCGGGGCCTCGCTAGAGGCTCCGCCCGCGCGCGTTGAGGGGGCCGGTGAGGGTTCCCGCCGGTGGCGGTCAGAACGGTGGATGCGTTGTCCGCGCGGGCGGACGGGGAGGGCGCCGGGGCGGATGCCGGATCAAGCGGCCCGGCCGGGGGGACGGCCGGACCGCCGATCAGGCTCCAATCGAAGTGCGGTCGATCAGGTCCCCACCTTGACCAGCCGGACCGCCGCGGACCGGCCCTCGGTCTGGATCCGGCAGAAATAGATCCCGGCGGGCATCGTCCGTCCGCCCTCGTCGCGCCCGTCCCACACCAGGGTGTGCCGGCCGGGGGTCTGGGCGCTCCGGGTGAGAACGCGCACTTCCCGGCCGTTCGCGTCGTACACGGCGAGGTGGATCGGATCGGTGCCCAGGACCTCGTAGCTGATCTCGGTCCGGGCCCCGAAGGGATTGGGGGAGGGCATCACCCGCGCGGTCGCCCCGCCTCCGGGAACCTGGTCGCCCACCCCGGTCACCACGAACCCGTGGGGTCCCGCCCCGGTCGGCGTGTAGCCGTGGCACACGTCGCAGCGACGCAGGGTGCCGGTCATCCCCTGCAGCGCCACGGTCTGACGGTTGTCCCGCTCCTCCCGCGAGGGAAGAATCGCGTGGGGGCTGTTGTGACACGTGGGGCAGTACAGGTGTCCGTGGCCGTTGTTGGAGTTCCGGTACAGGGTGTTCGCGGCCTCGGCGTAGGTGGACCCGTGGCAGGTCTCGCACCGGGGTTCGTCGAGCCACGGCCGCCGCCCGTTCTTGATCGATTCCGCCACGTCCCGCACCGACCCGTGGCAATTCTGGCAGACCAGGTGGAAGTCGGTGGCCATGGTCCCGCGCAGGCACTGGGTGTTCGGCCCGGGATGGCACTGGTAGCAGTTGTTGGTCTCCTCGGAGTGCTGGTCGTGCATCGCCTCGGAAAGGCTGGGAAGACCCGGGGTACCCGGCGCCCCCAGGGCGTTGCTGGCGTGGCAGCTCGCGCAGAGGACCGGGGTGCTGGTGGCCAGGTGGGTGCCGTTCTCGTGGTCGTGAAGCCGGAGGATCGAGTGCTCCACCGTCTCCCCGGCCTGGGGAATGTGGCAGTTGGAGCACATCATCTCGGTGGAGATCGGCGCCACGATCTCCGTCGACGCCAGAAGCGCCTGGGAGGCGTCCCGGGCCTCGAGTTCCGCGAGCTGGAAGGGCTGCTTGTTCACCAGATCGCTGTCGGTGTATTCGGTGAGCGGAATCCCCTCGGCGTGGAAGTGGTCGGGGGCGACGTCCATGGTGCCGGCGAGGCCCCGTCCGGTGAGCCCGATGTTCGGGGGGATGTTCGTCCCGAAGATCTGCGAGGCGTAGGTCCAGAAGTCGGTCTTGCCCACCGAATAGGTGTTGTCCTGGAACCGGTAGCTCACGGTGATGTTGGAGGTCACCACCTCGGGTACGCGGGCCGGATCCCCTCGGCGGATCACCGTGGCCCAGAGCGTGTTGTAGGGGGGCAGAACCGTGAGGTCCTGGAACCGCGCGTTGGCGCAGTGCATCCCCAGATCGTTCCATCCGATCATGATGTAGTCGCCGGTGGCGGTGGGGGCGGCTTGAGCGTGGGACTCGGGGACCGGGAGGATCTGGAGCAGGAGAACCGCGGAGAGAGGCAGGAGATAACGGGCAAACGGACGCTGGACACGCATGGTCGTCTCCTCCATGAAGTGCCGACGGTCTGGTCCGCGGTCAATCCGCGAACCCGGCCTGGAGGGTGGCCCGTAGCCCGCCAAGCGCGCTGAAGCAGCTGCCGATGAACGGACGCGCGATCCGGAATTCGGTCACGAGGTTTTCGGGATCCGGGGGCAAAGCGAATCCCGCGGGCCGGCTCTGCTCTACGACCTGCACGGGGGAACGATCCTGAACGGGGAGGAGACACTCCACGGTAGGAGCGGCCGTCGCGCCGGGTCAATGTCCCGGGTCAAGGATCCGTCCGGAGGTTCGACAAGGCGCGGACGGCCGAATGGCGAGGCGGCCCTCGAAGGGCGAGATCGAGCTTCCGGTCGTTCGCCGGAGGTCCGGGGCGCCGCGGCCGGCAGGCTCTCCCGGCTACCTCGGCCCGGCCTGCTTCTCCGGCGCCGGCCCCCCCTCGTTCTCGCGCGGGACCGCTCCCGCCCGGCGAACCAGGGTCTCCAGAACGGCATAGGGCTGGGCGCCCACCACCACCCGCCCTCCCGCGGTGAAGGTGGGGACACCGGTCACTCCGGCGGCGATCGACTCCGCCCAATCCCGATCGACCGCCTTCTGGAAGGTGCGCTTCCGGACGACCTCCCTGGCCTCGGCCGGGTCCAGACCCACCGACCCGGCCAGGGCGGCCAGAACGTCCTCGTCGGCGATGTTCTTCCCGTCCACGAAATAGGCGTGAAAGGCGGCGCGATTGAATTCGGGCCCCTTGCCCCGGGACTCCGCCCACTTGCCGACCTCCTGGGCCAGGCGGCTGTTGTAGGTCATGGTCCGCTCGGACATGGGGAGCCCTTCCCGGGCGGCGAGGCCGCGGAGACGCTCCTGGCCGGCGCGGATCCGCGCTTCGGCGCCCGGACCGCCCCCGAACCGCTCCATCAGGGTTTGCCCTTTCATCGGCGTGTCGGGGTGGAGGGGGAAGTGGACGTAGCGGACCCGTACGTCGTACTCGCGGGTGAGTTTCTCAACACGAACCGTGCTGAGGTAGCACCACGGTCAGACGTAGTCGGAGTAGACGACGAGCTCCACCGGCTCGTGGTTCGTCGGTGCGGCCATGGACACCTCCGGTCCGAAGAGGGCGATCAGGAGAAGCGCGGCGCTCCCGGCCAGGGCGGGGCGCAGGTTTCCGTTGAGATGCATGGCGGCTCCGTTCGCGGGAGTGGGGGGTGGGTGCGCCGTCGAGTATAGCAGCCCCGTGGAGGAGCCTCAGGCGCGAAGGATCCGCTCCCCGCCGGCGTACACGTTGAACCGGCCGTCGCGAAGAAAGCCCGCCAGGGTCATCCCGAACTCCCGCGCGGTCTCCACCGCCAGGCTGGTC
Source organism: uncultured bacterium (assembly GCA_964424285.1). GTDB lineage: Bacteria > Eisenbacteria > RBG-16-71-46 > JABDJR01 > JABDJR01 > CAVSKL01. Next base: position 12,433 of record CAYRIJ010000036.1, on the reverse strand, counting down.
GGGGCGCCCACCGCCGCCAGCACCGGGATTCCCGCGACCAACCCCTTCTGCACCAGCTCGAAGCTCGCCCGCCCGCTCACCAGGACCACCCGCTCGGAAGCCGGGATCTCCCCGGCCAGGAGCAACGCCCCCACCACCTTGTCGAAGGCGTTGTGACGGCCCACGTCCTCCCGCGCCAGGAGCAGTTTCCCCGAGGCATCGAAGAGGGCGGCGGCATGGAGTCCCCCGGTGCGATCGAACACCCCTTGGGCCTCCCGGCACCGCGCCGGCAGCCGGTGGAGGACCTCGGCGGCGACCCGGAACCCGCCGGAGAGCGGGGACGGGCACACCGCGCGGATGAGTTCCAGCGACGCCTTCCCGCAGATGCCGCAGCTCGACGTGGTGTACACGTTCCGGGTGAAGCGGGCCGGGTCGAACTCCACCCCGGGGGCGAGGTAGGCGTTCACCACGTTCCTCCCGGCGCCGTCCCCATCGCCGCAGGGGGCGACACGGGCCAGATCCCCGGGCCCGGCGATCACCCCCTCGCTCAGGAGGAAACCGGCCGCCAGTTCCGCGTCGTGCCCGGGCGTGCGCATGGTGACCGCCACCGCGTGGCGGCGCTCCACTCCGTCGGAGCCCCGCGCGACCACCCGGATCTCCATCGGCTCCTCGACCGCCACCTGATCCGTTCGGGGTTGCGCGCCGGCGTCGCCCACCGCGTCCATCGCCACCGGCACCGAGGCCTCGGCGGGCGAGCGGGCGCCCCGGCCGGCGGGCGCGGTCACCGGGGAGCGCTCCGGCCGTCGTCCCGCAGGATCTCCACCACCGCGTCCCGGTAGGCGGGGATCCCGCACACCGGGTCCGACACCCCGCGGGGGATCAGCACGTTGGCCTCGGGCCAGTGCATCATCACCGTCCCGGGATGAAGCGCGCCCGCCCGAGCCCGCCCGCGGACCTCCCCGGCAACCGAGCGCACCCTCACCCGGTCGCCGTCGCCCAGCCCGAGCTTGGACATGTCCTCGGCCGCGAGCACCACCGCGTCGCGGACGTTGCCGGTCAGCATGTCCCGCTCGGCGAACACCATGCTGTTGAACTGCTTTCCCCGGCGGGTGGTGAGGCGGAACCGGCCGGGGGGAACCTCCCGCTGGGGAGGCTCCACCGCCGTGAACCGGGCCCGCCCGTCGGGGAGTCCGAAGTGTCCGCCCTCACCGAGCCGCTCGCCGCCCCACTGGAACTGGTCCCCCTTCCGCGAGAGGCGCTGGATGCCGTCGTAGATCGGGATCACCCGGGCGATCTCCGCCCGGATGGCCGCGGTGGACTCGAAGTCCAGGAGCGCCGCCGACCCGGGTTTGACCCGCTGGGCCAGCTCCACCAGCACCCGCCATTCGTCCCGGGCCTCCGCCACCCGGGGGCCGGGGATCTCGGGGTTGTAGATCACCCTCCGCTCGGTCGAGGTCTCGGTGTTTCCCCCCGCCATCTCGTAGCGGGTGGTGGCGGGAAGCACGAGCACGGTGTCCGCCGGCTCCACCAGCATCTGGGGGTTCAGGACGATGTCGTGGTGGATCCGGAGGGGGATCCGGCCCAGGGCCCGGCGCACGTAGTCCGGGTCGGGTAGGACGCCGAAGAGATTGCTCCCCACGCAGTAGAGCGCGTCCAGGTCCCCCTCGGCGGCCGCGTCCACCATCTCGGCCACGAAACGGCCCCGCCACGCCGGCACCGGGAACCCCCAGGCCGCCGCCAGCTCCCGCGCCCCGTCCTCGCCCACCGCGGCCCCGCCCGGGAACTGGTTGGGCACGCATCCCATCTCCGCGCCCCCCTGGACCCCGGAATGCCCGCGAATCGGCATCAGACCGGTCCGGGGACGGCCCACCATGCCCCGGGCCAGGGCGAGGTTGGCGATGGCCTTCACGTTCTGGATCCCGTGCCGGTGCATGGTGATGCCCATGGACCACACGAAGATCGCGGTGCGGGCGCCGGCGTAGAGCCGGGCGAACTCGTGCATGCTCTCCCGCGAGGCCCCGGAGTGGCGCTCCAGCTCCTCGAAGCTCTGGCCGGCCAGCGCGCGCTCCAGCTCCTCCCACCCCGCGGTGTGGTTGGCCACGAACCCGCGATCCACCGCGTCCTCGGCGATCAGGTACTTGAGCACCCCGTTCAGAAACGCGATGTCGCCCCCCACCTGGACCGGGAAGAAGCTGTCGGCGATGGTGGTCCCGGCCAGGGCGGAGTCCACCGAGGAGGGGATCCAGTAGCGCTCCATGCCCGGCTCCCGGAACGGGTTCACCATCGCGATCCGGGTGCCCTGCTTCCGGGCCAGGTGGAGGTACTTCATCATCACCGGCTGGTTGTTGGCGGGATCGCTTCCCAGAAAGACCACCAGGTCGGAGCCGATCAGGTCCCGGTAGCTCAAGGTGGTGGCGGCGAACCCCACCGACTCCTTGAGCCCGGTGGTGGAGGGGGAGTGGCAGATGCGGGCGGAGTTGTCCACGTGGTTGGTGCCCAGGAACCGCGCCGCCTTCTGGGCCGCGTAATAGGTCTCGTTGGCGGTGCCGCGGGAGACCAGGTAGAACGCGAGGCGGCGGGGGTCCACCTCCCCGAGTCGCGCGGCCGAGAGCTCCATGGCCTCGTCCCAGGAGATCCGGCGGAAGCCGGGATCCCCGCGCCGGCGGACCATGGGGAAGGGGATGCGGCCCAGGCCCCGGAGTTCCCGTTCCTTCAGGCGGGCGAGCCTCTCCGCGTCGCCGAGGACCGCGGGGTCCAGGGGGGGCATGGTGTTCAGGCGGAGGAGGTTCAGGCGCACCCAGCACAGGTGCACCTCCGACATGGTCCAGTCACGGAGGCCGTTGGTTCCCAGCGCGCATCCGTCGCATACGCCGTCGGTGAGAATGCGCCAGGCGTAGCCGGGACGGTCGCGGTTGTTCCAGAGCGCGCGGGCGATCTCCAGGTAGGGCCCGGTCCGCCGCCGCAGCAGATTGCTCACGCGGAAGTCGGGCTAGCGGAACCGGGTGAAGGTGATGTCGAGCTGCCTGGTCTGGGCCCGGGCGTTTCGCCACTGGACGAGGATGGGGCTCTGGTAGGTGCCTTCGACGATCGCCCCGGGGCCCCGGCCTTCCGATTCGCTCACCACCAGGCTCACCGACCGCTTCATCCGCATGATGCGCGCCACCGGGAAGGCCAGGAACTTGTCCACCGCGCGTTCCAGGCCCGATCCGCTGATCCCCAGGGCGTCCATGACCTCGTTCAGCACCTGGACGAAGTCGTACTTCGCGTAGTTCAGGGTCTTCCCGGGGATGGATCGCGGATCCAGGAGCATGTTCCGCCCCTTCTCGGCCATGAACCGGAGCGGGTCCCGAAGCACCTCGGCGAAATCGTGCCGCATGAGCAGGGTCTCGTACTCGTTCACGGTGAGCGCGGCGTTTCCCTCGCCGGGGGCCAGCGCGATGTCGATCCGTCCCCGGTCGATCTCGAGCTTCCGGACCAGGTGGCAGAGTTCCTCGTAGAGGCCGAACCGGGGGTCCTTCAGGTTCACCGAGTCGATGGGGTGAACCGAGGTCGGCACCTCCACCCGGATCCGCTCCACCGTCTCCTCGCGGTTGAAGCCGATGACCGTGGTCCGCCGGCGGCGCTGGGCGCGCCCGTTCACCCCGTCGAGATCGATGAAGTAGACCGGGGTGTCGGAGCGGTTGAGGTAGGTCACGCAGCTCCGGAGCCCGGACCCGATGAAGGTCAGGTGCGAGTCGCCGTTTCGAGGCTCCACCCGGCGCTGGGCTTCGGAGAGTTCGCTTCGCAGGTGGAGCTGATCGTGCTGGTACTCGGCCCCCGGGGGGAAGATCTTCTGGAAGGTCCCGATGAACTGGCCGAGGGATTCCCGGTCGTTGTTCAGCCGCGCGCAAAAGCTCTGCTCGAGGTACCCCGCGGTGGTGTGATGGGAGCAGTACACCGCCTTCCGGTAACGCTGGAAGAAGCCGTCGAAATGGGTAGCGAGGTGCCGTCCGACGTCGATCACGTCGAAGCGCGCTTCCGGCTGCAACTCGAGGCTGATCTCTGCGGGTGGCGACATGGAATGTGGGGTCTCCGGGGACGAAATTCTACGCTTTTTGTCGGATGGAGTCAATGCGCCCGTCCCCGGGACGCCGGGGGCCCGGACCGGCGCCCACCGGCGCGTGGTCATCGCCGGCCCGGTCTGGCACAATCACCGGGGTCCGGCCGGCCGCCGGCGGGCTCTCTTGAACCGCCCCCGGCGCCCTGGGTACCCTTCCCGAGCTGACTTCCGAAAGCCCGGACCCGGGTGCAAGCCCGTTCAACCCCTGACCCCTCGAGAGGAACAGCCCATGCGCGCGGTGGTCATCCAGGAGCACGGCGGTCTCGATGCCCTCACCGTCGGGGAACGTCCCGATCCCGAACCCGCCCCGGGAGAGGTCCGGGTGCGCATCCGCGCCGCCGCCCTGAACCACCTCGATCTCTGGGTGCGGAAGGGGGTTCCCGGGGTGCGCTACCCGCTCCCCATCATCCCCGGTTGCGACGGGTCGGGGATCGTGGATGCGCTGGGAGCGGGGGTGTCGGGGATCGAGATCGGTTCGGCCTGCGTGCTCGCTCCCGGGGTCTCCTGCGGCCGGTGCGAGGCCTGCTCGCGCGGCGAGGACCATCTCTGCCGCGGGTACGGGATCCTCGGGGAGCACCGGGACGGGACCTGCGCCGATCTCGTCGCCGTTCCCGCCCGGAACATCCTCCCCAAGCCCGAGAACCTCTCCTTCGAGGAGGCGGCGGCCTTCGGCCTGTCGTTCCTCACCGCCTGGCACATGGTCTTCGAGCGGGCGCGCCTCCGCCCGGGCGAGACCGTGCTCGTTCACGCCGCCGGGAGCGGGGTCTCCACCGCGGCCATCCAGATGGCCGACTTCCTCGGGGCCCGGATCATCGCCACCGCGGGAAGCGAGGGCAAGCTCGCCCGGGCCCGGGATCTGGGCGCGACCGAGACCATCAATTACCGCACCGCGGACTTCGCCGACGAGGTGCGCCGCCTCACCGGCAAACGGGGGGTGGACGTGATCCTGGACCACGTGGGCCGCGACACCTGGGAAGGGAACATCCGGAGCCTGGTCAAGGGGGGCCGCCTGGTGATCTGCGGCAACACCAGCGGCCGCGAGGCCGTGACGTCCCTCCCCCACGTGTTCTTCAAGAGCCTCTCGCTCCTCGGGTCCACCATGGGGTCCCGGGCCGAGCTTTACGACGTCATCCGGCTCATCGAGCGGGAGGTCCTGACCCCGGTGGTGGACCGGGTGATTCCCATGACCGCGATCGCCGAGGCCCACCGCGTGCTGGAGGACCGCGAGGCCTTCGGCAAGGTGGTGGTGACCCCGTGGTAGGGCGGCCGGGAACGCGGGCCCTCGCCGGCCCGGAAGGCACCGATCCCTCGGAAAGAGGTACCTCGTGAACGACGTCCTTCTCCGCGAGCGCCGCGCCACCACGGAGATCCTGACCCTGAACCGCCCCCAGAAACGGAACGCCCTGAACCTGGAGCTGGTCCAGGCGCTCCACCGCGCCCTCGACGGGCTGGGGGGGGACCGCGACCTGGCCGCGGTGGTGGTGGTCGGGGCGGGGGAGCACTTCATGGCCGGGGCGGACATCGCCCAGCTCCTGCAGCGGAACGCCGCCGACGCTCTCGATTCCCTGAACGGCTCCCTGTTCACCCGGATCGAGGAGCTCGCCGTGCCGGTGGTGGCGGCGATCCGCGGCTACGCGCTCGGCGGAGGCTGCGAGCTGGCCCTGGCCTGCGACATTCGCGTGGCCGGGCGCTCCGCCCGGTTCGGCCAGCCCGAGGTGGGCTTGGGCATCGTGCCCGGCGCGGGGGCCACCTATCGCCTCCCCCGGCTCATCGGCCTCGGCCGGGCCAAGGAGCTGATCCTGACCGGCCGGGTGATCCCGGCGGAGGAAGCGGCGGCCATGGGCCTGGTCAACCGGGTCGTGGACGATGCCCGGGTCCTGGACGAGGCCCTGGCGGTGGCCGGGGCGGTGGCCGCCCAGGGACGGGAGGCGGTGCGCCTGGCCAAGCTGGCCCTGAACGCGCAGCGCCACGGAACCGAGGCGGGGGCGGCGATGGAGCGCTCGGCCCAGGCCCGCCTCTACGAGACCTCGGAGAAGACCCGGCGGATGACCGCGTTCCTGAGCCGCAAGCGCGGCCGGGATTGAGCCCCCCGGGGCCGCCCGGCCGGAGATTCCAGCCGACTGATTTGATCCTAAACTCGATCGCGGGTAACCCGATCACAGGAGGGGGCCCCGAACCGTCGGATCTCCCCGTCATAACAGACGCCTTATTTCTATAACTCATAGTCACTTGCGCCGTATGGCTCGGGTGACTTCGAGGGGATTCCTTCCCATGATCGTCCGCCACCTCGTGGGGCCGATAGCCGACCTGCCCGATTCCGAAGGGGTACGGGTCCAGCTGGGGGAGCGGACGGTGGCCGTCTTCCGCCGGGGAGACCGGGTCTTCGCTCTGGGCGACTCCTGTCCCCACATGGGGGCGTCTCTCTCCGACGGCTATCTCGACGCGACCTCGGTGGTCTGCCCGTGGCACGGCTGGGCGTTCGACCTCCAGGACGGAAGCTCTCCGTTCGACGCAGAAGCCCTGGTGGAGGTGTATCGTGTGACGGTGGAGGAGGGCATCGTCTACGTCCTGGTCGATGAGGAGGCCGCCGACCGCGCCGGCCTTCCCTGCTCGGAGCAGGGCCGGGACTGATTCCCCGGAGGTTCCTTGAACGCGCCCAGACCGGACATCGTTCCGGTGTTTCCCCTGCCCAACGTGGTGCTCTTTCCCAACGTCACCCTCCCCCTCCTCGTGTTCGAACCCCGGTATCGCCAGCTGGTGGAGGACGTCCTCCGGGGCGACCGCTGGCTGGCCATTCCCCTCCTCCGTCCCGGACGCTCCGGTTCCGGGGAGCCGGAGTTCGAGGAACTCGGCGGCGCGGGGCGGATCGGGCGCTACACCCGTCTCCCCGACGGCAGGATGAACGTCATGGTGGAAGGGGAGGAGCGGGTGCGCCTGACGGAGGTGCCCTCGGACCGGCTCTACCGCCGGGCCCGGGCGGTTTCCGCCCCCGAAGACGATGCCTGGCTCTCCGGACGGGAGGCCACGCGGACCCTGAAGGAGATCCTCGTCCTGGGGGTCGAGCTGGGGGTGCTGGACCGCGAGACCGCGGGGAAGGCGCCGCCCCGGGGACGGGAACGACGCGCGCTCCTCCTCAATCAGCTCGCCTCGGTGGTTCTGGCCGAACCCGCCGAACGCCAGGCCATGCTGGAGGCGCACGACTACGGGGCGCGCGCCGGGCTCGTACTCCACCAGCTCCGTCTCGCCGCGAGCATCGTCACCAGCCTGGGCCACCTGCCCCGGCCCGAGGACCCGGACCGGAACTGAACCCCCCCGG
>CAYRIJ010000036.1:0-4939 GCA_964424285.1 uncultured bacterium | reverse complement strand
AGCCGCCCGCTCAGGAAACGAAGCGGTAGTGGGTTCCCGCCCGGTAGCCCCGTTCCTCCAGCAGCCCCTGCAGGGTGCGACGGGACTTCATCGTCCCATAGGCCAGGAGCCAGTAGGTCTCGGCCGTCCCGTCGCGGGCCCGCGCCGCCGGAGTGATGTGGGGACAGCCGACTTTCTGCGTCGGCGGGAGGTGGGGGAGGCCGTCCCCGCCCCGGAGGCTCCGCGGATTCACCTCCACCGACCGCACCCGGAACCCGCGGCTCCGCATCCCTTCGTCCCAGTCCTCCAGGGAGCGCCCCCATCCCCAGATGAGAACCTGCCGATCCCGGGAGCTCGACTCGGCGCACGCGTTCATGGCCACCCGGCGGAACCCCTCACGGGAGAGGCGGGGGTCGCGACGCGTGGTCCGTTCGGGACCGTCACGCCAGAGATAGAGTTCGCGGTTCACCTTTCCGAACCGCCAGCCCGCGGCCGCCCCGCGCAGCCACAGGTCGAGATCCTCGGGTCCGTCCACCTCGCGCCACCCTCCGACCCGCTCCAGCGCCTCCCGGCGGAAGAGGGCGGTGGCGTGGGTGAGGGGGCTCTCGACCAGGAGGTTTCGCACCATGGCGCGATGGGTGAGCAGCCGGTTCTGCCAATGGACGTAGTCCCTCATGTTCGCCGAGATCTCGGTCTCGGGAATCATGCGCACCCCGGTTCCCACCACGTCCAGACGCGGGTGCCGCTCCATGTGGCGGAGCTGGCGCCGGAGCCGGTCCGGCATGCAGAGATCGTCGGCGTCCATGCGGGCGATGTAGCGGCCGTTCGCCTTGGCCATCGCGGCGTTCAGGGCGCCGACCAGGCCCGAGGGAGGGAGGGCCAAAATGCGCACCCGGGGGTCGCGACAGCCGGCGAACTGGGCGATGTCGAGGGTGGCGTCCTCCGAGCCGTCGTCCGCGACCAGGACTTCCAGGTCCAACCCGAACCCCTCCTGCCCCAGGACGCATTCCAGGGCGGCCGGGAGGGTGTCGGCGGCGTTCCGCGCGGGAAGGAGGACGGAGATCGAGACCATGGCTATTCGGGTTTTCTCATTGCGATGGATTCCGTATCCTGATGGGTCGGTGGCCCGCTCCGGGAACACGCGAACGCTGCGAATCGCGGGGGATCGATCCGCTCTTCCGAGGGTATTTCGGGGAGAACCGGGGGCGCGGTTCCCTGATCACGGCTTCACGTCATCCAGTGGACGGCGTTAAGGGGCAGTTTGGCAGGTTTTTCGGCCCGAGTCCAGGAGATCCCAATTGGCCTCAAAGACGCCGGTTCTGGCCCTGTTCGCGCATCCCGACGATGAGACCTTCGGCCCCGGGGGCACGCTGGCCCGCCTGGCCTCGGAGGGTCATCCCATGCACCTGGTGTGCGCGACTCGAGGCGAAGCGGGCACCATCGGCCGCTCCGCCGCCCTGGGACGCCGCCGGTTGGCCGAGCTCCGCGAACGGGAACTCGCCGGCGCCTGCCGGGCCCTCGGGCTTCTCCCCCCTCAATTCCTCTACCTTCCCGATTACGGTCTCGGACGCCTGGGGGCGGAGACCCTGGTTCGACCCTTCGTGCGATGGATCCGCGCGGTCCGCCCCTCGATCCTCATCACCTTCCACGCCAACGGGATCAGCGGCCACCTCGATCATCGCACGGTCACCGAGCGCGCGGTCGCCGCCTTCGAGGCGGCGGGCGATCCGGCCTACGCGCCCGACCTGGGTCCGGTCCACGCCCCGGATCGACTTTGGACCTACGCGCTTACGGAATCCCGGGCGCGGCGGATCGACTACCGCAGGGTCCACTCGGTTCCCGACGCGGACATCGACGCCCTGATCGACGTGAGCGCCTCCATCGGGGCCAAGCGTGGGGCGGTGGCGGCTCACGCCAGCCAGAAGCCGTACATCGACGACATGGAGGCGCGGCTGGGGGATCTGGCCGGGTTCTGGACCCCGGAGGCGTTCGTCCTGGCCGCGGCGCGCACGCCGCTCCCGTCCGGGACGCCGCGACCGGTGACCGACCTGTTCGCGGGGATGAACGGCCGGATCTAGATCTCCAGGTCGCCGGAGCCGGGTTCCCGCTCGCGTACCGTCCCGTCCTCGAAGTTCAGGACGTCCTCGAAGCGGTTCCGGAACGTGCCGGGGTCCATCGACTCGGGCCCGAGCCCCCGTTCGCGCGCCTCCTCCAACAGAGCCAGCACCCGCGCGTTCACCGGGGCGTCCAGGCCGTGGGACCGGGCGAGCCGCACGATCTCGCCATGATAGAAGTCGTTCTCGAGCCGCGGCCGGCGGTGGTGGAGGTTCTGCCAGGTGGAGTTGTACACGCCCCCGGTGGTGTCGGGGGGGGAGCCGCCGGCGCGAAAGCGGGCGAGAAGCTCCTCCGCGCCCTGCCCCAGTCCCGAGGCCGGCTCGGGCCGGAACCCGGCCGCCTGAAGCGCCCGGCGGCCTTCTTCGAGCACCGCCACCTGCACCCGGGCCAGGGCCGGCTCGGCCCCGGTCCGCTTCATGAGCACCGGGGGGCCGCTCACCAGGTTGACCAGGAGCTTGAGCGCCTTGTCCGCCCCGATCTCCGGCGACACCGCCGCGGTGAATCCGGCCGCGTCGAGGTCCGCCACCACCTCCTCGGCCAGCGCGTCCCGTCCCCGGGGATACCGGCCCACGATGAGCTGGCCGGGGCGGCGGAGCCGGACCTCCCCCGGATCGAGCAGGGTGGCGGTGAACCGAACCACCCCGCCGTAGAGCCGCGGACAGAGGGGGGCGGCGGTCTCCTCGGCCCGGATGCCGTTCTGCCAGGTCACCACCGCCCGGGTGCGGGCGGCCTCGGAGACGGTGGCCGCGGCCTCGGCCACGTCGGGGGCCTGCACGGTGAGGAACACCACCGCGTCGCCGGGAAGCGCCGCCGGGAAGGCGGTCACCGCCGTTACCGGGGCGAGGAAGGTCTCGTCGCGGGAGATCGTCCGGAGTCCCCGGCCGGCCCGGATGGCCTCCGCGTGGGCGGGACGGGCGACCGCGGTCACCGGGTGTCCCCGCCGGGCCAGGTAGGCGGCCAGCGCCGATCCCACCGCTCCCGCCCCGTGGATCACATAGGGTCTCATTCCCCACATTGTAGGATCGGGCCCCGAACCGTGCTACCGTGTACTCGGGCTAACCACCCGCGAGGGCGGCACCATGAACCGGATTCGAGCGACTCTCCTCGGTCTCATCCTCTTCGCCTCGTTCCACGCCTCGCCCGTTCCCGCCGGGGAACCGCCGGTGGCGTTGGATCCGGCGCTCCGCGCCCTGCTCGGCCGCTCGCCCGAAGCGGCGCGGGGAGTGCTCAGCGAGGCGGCGGCCGGACGGCCGTCGGTCATCCCTCTGAGCCTGGCCCCCGCGGTGACCCCCGGGAATCCCCCCCGGCTCCAGGTCTTCCTGCGTGGGGCGGCCGGACGGGTCCCCGCCGGGCCCGGGGTGAGCGTCACCCCGCTGGGGGACGGCCTGTACGGAGGTCTCGTCACCCTGGACGGTCTCCGCCGGCTGCTGGCGGCAGGGGACCTGGCCGCGGCCCGCCTGTCCCGCCCGGTGCAGCCCGCTCTCGACCGGAGCACCGCCTTCCTGGGACTGAACCTGATCCGGCGTCAGGACCCCCGGACCGGCGACTTCAGCGGCATCACCGGCAAGGGGGTGCTGGTGGGGCTCGCGGACAGCGGCGTGGACTGGAACCACCCCGACTTCCGCCATCCGGACGGCACCACCCGGTTCGCCTGGTTCTGGGACCAGACCGTACCCTTCTCCCGCCCCCCCCAGGGCTACCCGGTGGGGGAGGAGTACGACGCGCGCCTGCTCGACGGCGGCATCGGCGCCGCCTACGATCCCACCGGCCACGGCACCCACGTGCTGGGCATCGCCGCCGGAAACGGCCGGGGTTCCTTCGTTCCCGGACAGGGGGCGCCCTTCGTGGGGATCGCCCCCGAGGCGACCCTGATCGGCGTGCGCATCACCTTCACCGAGCTGGGGGTGGCGATGGCCGCGAAGTACTTCTTCGACAAGGCCGAAGAAATGGGCATGCCCGCGGTGCTCAACCTCAGCCTGGGAAACCAGTACGGTCCCCATCTGGGGGACACCCCCCTGGAGAAATCCCTGGAGAGCCGGATCGGTCCCGGGCGGTTGATCGTGGCCGCGGCGGGCAACGACGGCGCCCGCGACCTGCACGCCTGGATGGAGGTCGGGACCGGGGAATCCGACACCCTCACCGTGGACGTGCCCCGCTACTCCAGGGACGGGTCCTACAACTTCGTCGATTTCGCCGGATGGTTCGACGTCCGGAACCGCTACCGGTTCACCGTGCTCGACCCCGCCGGGCAGCCGGTGGGGGTCATGAACTGGGGAGACACCGACGCCTCGTTCCAGAGCGCCTTCGGCGCAGTGCGGGGCTGGAACACCGAGGACATCGGCTACGGAAGCGTCCTGGTGGACATCGCCGACGACAACCAGAGCCCCAGCCTGGCGGTGGGGGAGTTCAAGCTGGTGGTGGAAGGGGTGGACGTCTCCCGGTCCCCCCGGGTCGACTTCTGGCTCGTGGGCTGGGTCAACAATCGCGACCGGGAGCCCAGCTTTCTCGACCACGCCGACCGCCGGGAGACCGTGCTCAGCCCGGCCACCGCGCCTCACATCCTCGCGGTGGGCGCGATCTCCACCCGGTCCTGCTGGACCGACGTGGCGGGAATGGACCGTTGCTACACCACGCCCCCCGCGTACGGCGCCGTCGCCTACTTCTCCAGCCTGGGCCCCTCCGCCGACGGGCGGACGAAGCCCGAGGTGCTGGCGCCGGGCTTCGGGGTGATCTCCGCCCGGTCCTCCAACATCGATCCGGACGCCTACGATCCGGAGCTGTTGAAGACCCTGAGCACTCCCGACCGTCTCTACTGGGTGAATCAGGGGACCAGCATGGCCGCGCC
>CAYRIJ010000035.1:4191-20022 GCA_964424285.1 uncultured bacterium | reverse complement strand
ACCAGGACCGGCCTCAGCGCCTCGAGCTTGAACTCACGGGCGAACCGCCGTCGTTTCGCGGCCATGGCGCACCTCCAGCCGGCAAGGCTGCCAGCCTGGCTAGGCGCGCATCCATCCGGGGGAGGCTCGATCCCCAGCCCCCATGCGGCTTCGGCGAAGCCATCGTGGACTGATCGACGCCGCGGGACGAACCGGCGCGGCCGAGGGTGGAGCGCACCTCGCGTGACGAGAGGCTCGGCGGTGCGATGGGTGCGAGCCGGAACCGGCGGCGTTCACTCGGGTGAACCACGGCCCCGGCGAGCGGGTCCCATTACGAGTCCGCGATCGTCACCGTGAGCCCCCGCGCCGCCAGTCCCTCCAGGAACCGCTCCGGGTCGATGCATCGCTCCTGGGGAAGCGCCCCCTTGGCCTCGACCTCGCCGCGCGCGAGCATCATCAGCACCGTGGTGGCCGGATACGCCGTGGTCCGCATCATGGCGGAGAGGCCGTTCTCCACGTCCGGGTACTCGATCATCTGGTAGACCCGGCGCGCCGCGCGCCCCGCTCGCACCCCCATGACGCTCACCCGCATCAGGATCACGTCGGGCTCGCCCCGGTCCAGGACCGGCTCCGCCGCCGCCGCGAACACCGCCCGCGGCGCCACCCGGATCCCGTCCACCTCCACCGGCTCCCAGGACAGGAGCCCCAGCTCCTTCATGGCGAGGATCACCCCCCCGTGGCCCGGGTAGCGGATGGTCTTGTAGTTCAGCCGCTTCACGCGCCCGCGATAGGTCTCGGGAAGGGTCGACGTCCCCCCGGACGTCGCGAACGCCTCCATCCGCCCGAACGGCTCCGGAAACTCCAGCTCCTCGAAGGAACCCGGACACGGCACCGACCGGATCTCCCCGTCCTCCAGCACGACCGCGTCCTCGACGTACTCGTTGATGAGCCCCTGGATGTTGAAGAGGAGCGAATAATCCAGGACGCCGCCGCGCCGCTGGGGAAGCCCGCCCACCCGGATCTCCACCGACTCCGTCTCGTCGAAGGAAGCCACGGCATGCGCGGTCAGGACCGCCACCATCCCCGGAGCCAGCCCGCAGTCGGGCACCACGGTCACCCCGGCCTCGCGCGCGGCCGCGTCCAGGGCCAGCTCCTCGGACACCACCGCGTTGTTCCCCCCCAGATCGCAGAACGAACACCCCGCCCCGACCGCCGCCCGCGCGAGCCCCGCATTGAAACGATAGGGCACCGCGCTCAGGGCGGCCCGGGCGCCGGCAAGCAGCCGGCCCGCCGCCTCGGGGTCCGCCGCCTCCAGCGCCGCCGGTCGGACCCGCGGATCCCCCCAACGCCGGGCCAGGGCCTGGGCCCGGGCCGGGTCGGCGTCGGCCACCGTGATCTCGGTCAGGTCCTTCTGTCGCACCAGATCGTGACAGGCGGCCTGGGCCTGCAATCCCGCCCCCAACAGCACCACGCGCATCCATACCTCCTTCCAGACCCCTGCCGCCGATCCGTTCCCGATCGCGTTTTAGGGGTGGACATTCCCGGGGAACATTGCACCATACATGGAGGGCTCCGGTCTCCCCCCGCCTCGGACCCCGGCCCGAGGCGCCGGCCCCCCCGACCCCAACCAGGAGGGGTGCCATGCTCGAACACAAGATCCTCGACTTCTTCACCTCGGTCTGCCCCACCCGGCCCGGGGACACCCTTCTGGTGGCGGTCTCGGGAGGGCCCGATTCGGTGGCCCTCCTCCACCTCCTGCTCAAGCTCCGGGACACCCTCGGCCTGAACCTCCACGCCGCCCATCTGAATCACCGGATCCGGGGCGAAGAGGCCCGGGAGGACGCCCGGTTCGTGGCCGAGCTGGCCGCGGCCCAGGGCCTGACCCTCCACGGGAGAACCGTCGACGTTCCCGCCCTCCGGGAGAAGGAAGGCGGCTCCCTGGAGGCCCTGGCCCGCCGCGAGCGCTACGGGTTCCTGGAGGAGGCGCGGGCGGTGGCCGGCGCCAAGTGGGTGGTGACCGGCCACACCGCCGACGACCAGGTCGAGACCTTCCTCCTGAACATGATCCGGGGCGCGGGCCCCCGAGGCTTCGGCGGCATGCTCCCGGTCGGGCCGGGCTCCATGTGCCGGCCGCTCCTCACCAGCTGGCGGGCGGAGATCCTGGCCTTCCTCGAGAAGGAGAACGCCGAGTACCGCGTGGATTCCTCCAACCGGGACGTCACCCTGACCCGGAATCGGGTTCGGGAGCGGGTGGTACCCCTCCTGACCGAGGAGTTCGGAAAGGGCGTGACGTCGGTCCTGGCTCGTGAGTCCCAGCTCATGAACGAGGTGGACGATTACCTGAGCCTGGAGGGGGCCCGGATCCTCCGGAGCGCCGCCCTGGACCGGGAGCCGGGGGAGGGCGGGCCCGAGATCCGTCTGGCTATTTCGGAACTCAAGAAGCACCACAAGGTTCTGCAGCGATCGGCGGTCCGGGCGGCGGTGGAGGACCTGGTCGGCGATCTCGACGAGGTCACCCTGGCCCACGTGGACGCCGTCCTGGATCTGTGCGGCCGCGAGCAGGGAACCGGCGGGGTCGACCTCGCCCGGGGGCTCACCGCCCGGCGGGAGTACGACGTCCTCACCATGGGGCCGGCGGGAGGGCCCGCGGAGTTCGCGGCTCCCCAGCCGTCCGCCCCCCTCGATCTGAACCGGGACGGCGAGACCCGGTGGGGGGCGATCCATCTCCGCTGGGGCCTGGCCCCGTCCGGGGAGCGGGACCTGGATTCCTGGGCGGGAGCGCCGGAAACGAGCTGTTTCGACCGGGAGGCGCTGGTTCCGCCGGTCTACCTCCGGGCGGCCCGGACCGGGGACCGGATCGAGCCCCTGGGGATGGACGGGAGCCAGAAGATCAGCGATCTCCTCATCAATCGAAAGGTCCCGCGACGGCTCAGGACTCGGGTGGCCCTTCTGTGCGACAATGGGGGGGCGGAGGGCGGAGAACGGATTCTCTGGGTCACCGGCCACCGCCGGGCCGGCCACGCCCCGGTCCGTCCGGATACGTCTCAAGTCGTGATCTTTGAGGCCGAAACGATAATCTGACGGCGGGTATTCCGTCCGAACCGCCGGCCGTCCGGGCCCCGCGACGGCGCGGAGACCCCGACCCCTGTGTTCGAAAGGAAGCTGTGCGGATGTCCTCCAAGAAACCCGATCCCATTGACGCGGTCCATCGGCGCCTCGGCGGGGGCGGCGACGACGAGGAGCCGCACGGTCCGCGTCGCCGGGAACCCCCGGGCGGACCCGGCGGGCGAAAGCCCCCCCCTCTCATGACCCCCCGTCCGCTCAAGACGGTGGCCTTCTGGCTCATGATGCTCGTCCTGGTGCTCCTGGCGGTGAACTTCTACCACCTGAGCCGCCCCGAAGAGCGCCGGCTGAGCTATTCCCGTCTCTCCGAGGAGATCGAGGCCGGAAACATCAAGGTCCTCAAGATCGCCGACAAGGAGGCCACCGGGGAGCTTCGCCAGCCGGTGATGGTGAACACCGACGGCCGGAACGAGAGCGTGAAGAGCTTCACCACCGACCTCCCGATGCAGCCCAGCGACGAGTTCATCACCAAGATCCAGACCAAGAACCCGGACGCGGAGGTCGACGGGGCCAAGGAGCGGACCAACTGGTTCCAGATCCTCCTCACCTGGTTCCCGATCCTCCTGATCGTCGCCTTCTGGCTCTTCTTCATCCGCCAGATGCAATCCGGCGGGTCGGCGGCGCTCAAGTTCGGGAAGAGCAAGGCCAAGCTCCTGATCGAGAACAAGCCCAAGATCACCTTCAAGGACGTGGCCGGGGCGGACGAGGCCAAGGAGGAGCTCCAGGAGATCATCGAGTTCCTGAAGGACCCGAAGAAGTTCCAGGTCCTGGGGGGGCGCATCCCCAAGGGGGCGCTGCTCCTGGGACCCCCCGGCACCGGTAAGACGCTCCTGGCCAAGGCGGCGGCCGGCGAGGCCGGGGTGCCCTTCTTCAGCATGTCCGGCTCCGACTTCGTGGAGATGTTCGTGGGGGTGGGCGCCTCGCGGGTGCGCGACCTCTTCGAGCAGGGGAAGCGCCACGCCCCCTGCATCATGTTCATCGACGAGATCGACGCGGTCGGCCGCCACCGGGGCGCGGGCCTGGGGGGCGGTCACGACGAGCGCGAGCAGACCCTGAACCAGCTCCTGGTGGAGATGGACGGCTTCGAATCCAACGAGGGCGTGATCCTGGTGGCCGCCACCAACCGCCCGGACGTGCTCGACCCCGCGCTCCTGCGGCCCGGACGCTTCGACCGGCAGATCGTGGTGGACGCCCCCGACGTCAAGGGGCGGGAGGAGATCCTCCGCATCCACACCCGGAAGATCCCGCTCTCCGACGACGTGGAGCTGAGCGTGATCGCCCGGGGACCCCCGGGGATGGTGGGGGCGGACCTGGCCAACATGGTGAACGAGGCCGCGCTCCTGGCCGCCCGGCACAACCACCGCCGGGTCACCATGCGGGATTTCGAGGACGCCAAGGACAAGGTGATGATGGGGGCGGAGCGCAAGAGCCGCATCATCAACGAGGACGAGAAGAAGGTCACCGCCTACCACGAGGCGGGCCACACCCTGGTCGGGAAGCTCACCCCCGGGGCGGACCCCATCCACAAGGTGACCATCGTCCCCCGCGGGCGGGCGCTGGGGGTGACCCACTTCCTCCCCCTGGACGAGCGCCACACCTACACCCGCGAATACTGCGAAGGGGTTCTGGCCCGGATGCTCGGCGGCCGCGGCGCCGAGGAGGTGATCTTCGGCGAGATCACCACCGGGGCCGGGAACGACATCGAGCAGGCCACCTCCCTGGCCCGCAAGATGGTCTGCGAGTGGGGGATGAGCGATGAGCTGGGCCCCCTCACCTACGGCAACAAGCAGGAGATGGTCTTCCTGGGGAAGGAACTCGGGCACGAACGCAACTACTCCGAGGACACCCAGCAGAAGATCGACCGGGAGATCCGGCGCCTGGTGGAGGAGAGCCACCAGCGGGCGCTGACCATCCTCCGGGAGAACGAGCCCAAGCTCCACGCCCTGGCCGTCGCCCTCCTGGAGCGGGAAATCCTCGACGCCAAGGAGATCGACAAGCTGATCCGGGGTGAGGAGCTCGATCCCTTCCGGCCCGAGGAGGAGACGGCCGACAAGCCGCCCATTCCCGCCGTCCGGGAGGAGGAGCCCGACCGCCCGAAGGGCCGGATCCAGCCCTCACCGGACCCGCATCCGGGTCCGGCCTAGCCCCCCCGGACGATGACCGAATTCAAGGCTCCCTCCCCCCCGCCCTGGCGGCTCCGGGGAGGGAGCCTCGACTTTTCCCGGGCCCGCGTCATGGGGATCGTCAACGTCACCCCCGACTCCTTCTCGGACGGGGGCCGCTTCCCGGACGCCGCCGCCGCCTGCCGCCACGCCGAGACCCTGGTGGGCGAGGGAGCCGACCTCCTGGACGTGGGGGGCGAGAGCACCCGGCCCGGCGCCGACCCCGTCCCCGAGGAGGAGGAGCTTCGCCGGGTGGTCCCGGTGGTGCGGGAAGCGGCGCGGCTGGGGGTTCCGGTCTCGGTGGACACCTCCAAGGCCGGGGTGGCGCGAGCGGCCCTGGAGGCGGGGGCGGCGGTGGTGAACGACGTCACCGCCCTCGGCGACCCGGCCATGGGCCCCCTGGTGGCGGAGAGCGGGGCCGGCCTGGTCCTCATGCACATGCGGGGCACCCCCCGCACCATGCAGGACGATCCCCGCTACGCGGACCTGATGGCGGAGATCGTCCGCTTCCTGGGGGATCGTCGGGACCGGGCGGAGGCCGCCGGGGTGGAGCGCTCGGCGATCGTGCTGGACCCGGGAATCGGTTTCGGGAAGCGGATCGGGCACAACCTGGAGATCCTCCGCCGCCTGACCGAGGTCGCGGCCCTGGGCTCGCCGGTCCTGGTGGGAGCGTCCCGGAAGCGGTTCATCGGAACCCTGACCGGCGGCGACGATCCGGGGGATCGGCTGGCGGGGAGCGTGGCCGCGGCGGTGGCGGCCCGGCTGGCCGGGGCCTCGGTCCTGCGCGTCCACGACGTGGAGGCCACCCGCCGGGCCCTTCGCCTGGCCGACGCGGTTCTCGACCCCGACCGGGCCTGATCGCGAGGGCGGCGCCCGGACGGCCGCCGCCCTTCGGCCGAAATTCGCGGTGATTTCCAGTAACCGCTCGCATCGAACCCGACTCCAATGAGAGAATGGGAAGCGAGGGCGTCCAACCTTCGCTTGCCGTCGCCTTCAACCGTTTGAGTAAGCGAGAACATGCTGGATTTTCTGGGAAATCACTGGCGAGACATCCTCGATGTCGCCCTCTTGTCCGGCCTGTTCTATTACCTTTTCCGCTTCATCCGGGGCACCCGCGCGGCACAGATGTTCGTGGGGCTCCTCATCATCCTCCTCATCTCCCTCGCCGCCAGCGTGCTCCAGCTCGAAGGGCTCAACTGGATCATCTCGAGCCTCAAGACGGTGTGGGTGCTGGCCTTCCTGATCCTCTTCCAGCCGGAGCTCAGGAAGGCGCTCACCTCCCTGGGGGGCGGAAAGCTCTTCCGGTCCTTCACCCGCACCCAGGAGACGTCGATCCTCGGCGAGCTGGTTCGCGCGGTGGAGGGGCTGGCCGAAAAGAGCCTGGGCGCGTTGATCGTGGTCGAGCGGAACGTGGGGCTCAAGAACATCATGGAGACCGGCACCCTCCTCGAGGCCCGGGTCTCCGCCGAGCTCCTGATCACCATCTTCACCCCGCCTTCCCCCCTTCATGACGGCGCGGTGGTGATCGCGGGAAGCCAGGTGACCGCGGCCGGATGCATCCTTCCCCTGAGCCTGAACCCCCGTCTCGCCTACGCCCTGGGGACCCGGCACCGGGCCGCGCTGGGGATCAGCGAGGAGAGCGACGCCATCGTGGTGGTGGTGAGCGAGGAGACCGCCCAGGTTTCGATCGCCGAGGGAGGCCGGCTCATTCCCCACCTCGACGCCGGCGCTCTCAGGAGCACCCTGGCCACCCTCTTCAACACCCGCCCCCAGGCCGAGACCGAGGCCGAAACCGCCCCCTCCCAGGAAGAGGCCCCGGCCCGGCCCTGACCCCCGTTCCCGCGCCTTCAACCCGTTGACGCTCCCCACAATGGGGCGGTGTCGCGCCCGCGGAAACCCGACCGGATCCGTCGGCGATCCCCTCCCCGGCAATCCCGGTGGGAATTCTTTGCCGCCGGGACTCATTCAAAGAATGTATGGCGCCTGGCGATCCGGCGGCAGTATGATCCCCCCCGCTCAAACGCCGGGACGACGCCCCCCCCTGTGGGGGCGTTCCCATGTAGGTTCGTTCTTACCCAGGGTTCCGCGGCTTGCCGCACCGGAGAACCCCCGAACGAGCGGGCACGGGAGCGTGTGTACCAAAGGTGAAGCGTCCGCCCGAGCGAAGGCGGCCTCCACCGGGGCCCTATCGGGCCCTTCGCGGCAGCCGGCATCCGCCGGCTATCAAGTGAAGGCAGTGACAACCATGAAGACGAAGCTGTTCGTCTCGTTTCTCGTGTTGATGACCGCGGCCATGGGCTGCGCCAAGGCCCCCAGCGACCAGGTGGCCGCGACGGAAAGCGCCATCTCCACCGCCACCTCGGCCGACGCCGAGACCTACGCCCCCGAGGCGATGGCGGCGGCCCGGGACTCCCTCGCCGCGGCCAAGGCGGTGATCGAGGCCCAGGGGAAATCCTTCGCGCCCTTCCGCAAGTACGGGAAGGCCGAAGCCCTGCTGGCCCGGGCCCAGGAAGCGGCCCAGGAGGCCGAAACCGAAGCCCAGGCCAAGAAGGCCGAGGTGAAGTCCCAGGTCGAGAGTCTCCTGACCGAGGCCACCGCGGGCATCGACTCCGCGGCCCAGATGCTCTCCTACGCCCCCGCGGGAAAGGACAACCGCGCGGACCTGGAGATGATGAAGGCCGACCTGGACGCCATGCGGACGTCGCTGACCGACGTGCAGGCGCTCTATGACGGCGGCAAGTACATGGAGGCCCAGACCAAGGGCCAGGTCCTGGTGGACCAGCTCCAGAAGATGAACTCCGAGCTCTCCGCCGCGACCGCCAACATGAAGGCCAAGAAGTCCTAGCCGGAAGGCCGCAATGGTAGATCGAGAAGCCGGGTCCGCCTGGGCCCGGCTCTCTCGTATTCGCACCCCGCCTCGGGTACGATGGGCTTGCATGAAACGCCACCGCCTCCGAACCTCGCTTCTCATGGTCGCGACTCTGGTCCTTGCCGCGGCCGCCGGTCTCTTTCTGATGGTGGCCACCGGCTACGGCCGACTGGGCGACGAGAGCTTCCGCGCCGCCCGCACCGCGATCTCCGAGGCCTCGCTGGCCCGGGGCGACGAATACGCCCCCGCCCCCATGGACTCCGCCCGCGCCTGGCTGGCCCGGGCCGAGGCCATGAATGTGGACATTCCCCGCACCTGGTACGGCCGGCCTCGCGCCGACCTGGTGCGGGCCGCGCTTTCCCGGGTGCCCCGGTGGGCGGCGACCGCCCGGGCCCAGGCCGACGACGCGCGGTCGGCCCGGATGACCGCGGCCCGGGCGCGGCTGGCCTCGGCCGAGGCGGACCTGGCGGCCATGAAGGTCCGCGCCGGACGCGCCTCCGGAAAGCGAACCAACCGGACCCTGGCCACCCGGGCCGAACTGGACGTGGCCGAAGCCCGGCGGTGGCTGGAGCGGGGGGAGCCGGCCCGGGCCGAAACCACCCTTTCCCGGCTGGAGTCGCGGTCCTCCCGGCTGGGCGAGCGGCTTGCCGAGGACTCCCGGCGGTTCGATTCGGCCGACTCCCAGGCCCGATGGCGCGCCTGGGTGGCCGAAGGGACCCGGCTCAGCCGGGGCAGGATCAAGGTGCTGGTGGTGGAGAAGGAGTCCCGGAG
Organism: uncultured bacterium; assembly: GCA_964424285.1. Classification (GTDB taxonomy): domain Bacteria; phylum Eisenbacteria; class RBG-16-71-46; order JABDJR01; family JABDJR01; genus CAVSKL01. The sequence continues at coordinate 11,118 of CAYRIJ010000035.1, read as the reverse complement.
CGCGTTCCTGGTCCGGGGTGGAAAGGTGTCCCGGGTCTTTCCGGTCGACCTCGGGGTGGAGGGCACCCGGCCCAAGATCCGGCAGGGGGATCTCGCCACCCCGGAAGGCCTCTACACCATCACCCGGAAGAAGTCGGGGGGGGAGACGCGGTACCACAAGGCGCTGCTCCTGAACTACCCCAACGCCGAGGACCAGGCCCGGTTCCGACGGCGGAAGCGGGACGGGGAACTCGCTCCGGGAACGAAGCTCGGGGGGTTGATCGAGATCCACGGCGACGGAGGCCGCCGCGCGGACTGGACGCTGGGATGCGTGGCGCTGGCGAACCCGGACATGGATACGCTCTACCGCGAGCTTTCGGTGGGGGATCGGGTGGTCATCGTGGGCCGGGTGCCGGAGGGGCTCCTGGACACCGCGGCGCTCAGGGAGGGAAGGCGATGAAACGCGGGTGGGTACGGCGGGTGACCTGGGTGGTCGGACTCGGGGGGCTGATCGCGGCCTCGACGGGGGCGACGGGGTGCGGGAAGAGCGAGGCCAAGGTGGACGTGGAGTCGCTCCGGGCGGAGGACATCGCCCTCGCCAAGGAAGTGAACCAGATGCGCGCGGCGCGGAAGAAGGTGCTCGCGGAGATCGACCGGTTGGAGCCCGCGGGAAACTACGTCGTGGTCGACACCTACCGGAACCGGGTCCGGCTCATGAACGGGAGCCGGGTGGTGCTGGAGGACGTGTGTTCCACCGGCACCAACGCCTCCCTGGCCGATACCGCGTCGGGGCGGGAGTGGACGTTTCGGACCCCGCGGGGCCGGCGCGCGGTCCAGGGATCGGCGCTCGCGGATCCGGTGTGGATGCGGCCGGACTGGGCGTTCATCGAGGAAGGCGAGGCTCCCCCCGACGATCCCCGCGACCGGGCCGAGGGCGGCGTCCTCGGGAAGTACGCCATCCCCATCGGGGACGGCTACTTCATCCACGGCACGCTCTATACCCGTCTCCTGGGCTACCCCGCCACCCACGGCTGCGTGCGGCTCGGGGACAAGACCCTGGCCCGGATCGTGAAAGTGGCCAAGCCGGGCACTCCGGTCATCATCTACTAGGCGGGGGACGACCGTGCACCACCTGATCTCCGGCCCGGCGCGCGCGCTCCTCGCGCTGGCGGTCTTGCTTTCGATGTTCGGCGGCTCGGGTTGCCGCGGGTCGGACCGGCGCGCCGCCGCCCGGGAGGCGGCGCGGGAGACCGGGCGCCTCCAGGCCAAGCGCGACTCCCTCACCGCCCTTCGCGACCAGGAGCGCTACGACCTCGCCTTCGCGCGGGGGGAACTCACCGCGGCGCGGGGACGCCTTCCCTACCTGGTCCTGGACCTGCAACAGCGGATGGTGCTCCTCGAGGTGGCGGGTACGGTCTACGACACCCTGGCGGTCTCGGATTTCGAGCTGGGAGAAGGGGCCGCGGATTCCCTGGCCGCCCATCCGTTGCGTCACCTGATCGCGGCCCAGATTCTGGCCGCGCACCCGGCCGAGCTGGAGGCCGACACCACGGTGGACAAGGCGGCCGCGGTTCTGGCCCGGCTCGTGCCCCCCCGTCCCAAGCCGCTCCGCCTGGCCCTCCACGCCGACGGCCTCACCGTCCGGGCCACCGCCTCCGACGTGAAGAGCCCGTGGGACGATCTGAAGCTCTTCGTCCAGCGGACCTGGGGAAAGACCCCGGAGGAGAACCCGTCGTCCCCCCCGGTGAGGCTGGACCTGGAGGTCGAGGGAAGCGAGCTCGGCCGGCTGGAGCACTTCCTCGAGGGCGGGATGCCGGTCCTCGTCCACCTCCCCGCCGAGGACCACGCGAGAATGGTTCGGACGGGGACCTGAACCGGGGAGGCCTGGCGTGCAGAACATCGAGATCAAGGCGCCGGTCCGCGACGTCGCCGCGCTCACCGCGCGGATCGAGAAGCTCGGCGCGGCCCGGGAATGGATCCGCGGCCAGCGGGACGTCTTCTTCCGCGTGCCCGAGGGTTACCTCAAGCTCCGGACGGTGGAAGGCGGGCCCGGAGAGCTGATCGCGTATCACCGCGCTCCCGGGAGCGAGCCGCGCCCCTCGGACTACGACATCGCGCCGGTGGACGACCCGGCGAGGCTGGAGCGGGTGCTCGCCCGGAGCCTCGGCGTTCGCGGCGTGGTGAGGAAGACGCGGGCGCTCTATCTCTGGCGTCACACCCGCATCCACCTGGACCGGGTGGAGGGATTGGGCGACTTCATGGAGCTCGAGACCGTGATCGATGGGATCACCCCGGCTACCGCCCGGGCCGAGACCGACGCGGTCATCGGGAGCCTTGCCCTCGACCCGGCGACGTTCCTGGACCGGCCGTACCTGGAACTCCTGGAGGCGGCGGGCTAGCGAGCGGCCCTAGTCCAGGTCCGCCCGGTCCGAATCCCCCATCTCCATCCCCCCGGGGAAGTACTCCTTCCACCGCGCGTCCACCTTCCGGGCGGTCTCCGGGTCGCAGAAGAGTTCGGCGGGGAAGTCCGGCTTGAGGCGCGCGTCGATCACCACCGGCGGCGAGTAGGATACGTGGTGGCGAAGGGTGGTCACCGCGGCGGCGTGGATGTCGGCGGCGGGCTCGAACCGGGTGAAGGTCGTCCACAGGAACCGCGGGACGCTTCGGACCGCCTCGCGGGCGTCGTCCACCAGGACCACCAACGGCCACTCCCGGAAGGCGGGGTGGCCGGCGATTCGGGACGGGGCCTCGGGGTCGGCGGCCACCGGAGGCCCGGAGACCACCAGACACCCCGCGCAGAACGCCTCCACCGCGGTCACCCCCGCCGGCGGCTCCCCCCGGAACTCGCGGGGGAGCTCGCGGACGGGATCGCCCACCCCCAGGAGCACCCCCTTGGAGCCCTCGTTCACCGCGGGGCCGGTGTAGTCGAGGGTGTCCATGGAGAGGTTGGCGAAGACGTAGAGATCGGTGCGAAGGTCCGCCCGTTCCAGCACGTGCTCCAGCACCGATCGGAAATCGCGGAGGTCCTGTTCCCGGTCCAGGACCAGGAGGAACTTGGTGAGCGAGAGCTGGCCCTCGCCCAGGATGCGAAACGCCGAGGCCATGGCCTCGCGCTTGTAGCGCTGCTTCACCACCGCCGCGGCGAGGGAGTGGTAGCCGGTTTCGCCGTAGGACCAGAGATCGCGCACCGCGGGCATGACCAGGGGGAAGACCGGGGCGAGAAGCTCCTGGAGGAAGTCCCCGATGTAGAAGTCCTCCTGGCGGGGCTTCCCCACCACGGTGGCGGGCAGCACCGCGTCGCGGCGATGAAAGAGCGTCCGGCAGTGAAAGACCGGGTAGTCGTGGCGGAGCGAGTAATACCCGTAGTGATCGCCGAAGGGGCCCTCGGGGGCGCGTTCCCCGGCCGGGACCTCGCCCACCAGGGCGAACTCCGCGGTGGAGGCCACCGGAAGCGGCCCCTCGGGGTTCGCGCTCATCGGCAGGCGGCGTCCGAGAACCAGGGAGGCCAGCAGGAGCTCGGGCACGTTCTCCGGGAGCGGAGCCACCGCGGCCAGGATCAGGGCCGGCGGCCCCCCCAGGAACACGTTCACGGGGAGCGCTTCCCCCCGGGCCTCGGCCGCCGCGTGGTGGAACCCGCCCCCCTTCCCGATCTGCCAGTGCATGCCGGCCCGTTCGCGGTCGTACACCTGCATGCGGTAGATCCCGAGGTTGTGGCCCGTCCCTCCGGGATGCTCGGTGTAGACCAGGGGAAGGGTCAGAAACGGACCGCCGTCCTCGGCCCAGGTGGTGAGGGCGGGGAGGCGGGTGAGATCGGGGGATCGATCGGAGCGCTCCCGAACCGGGGCCGGCGCCCGCCGGTCGAGACCGAGCCGGGTGAGCCTCCCGAGCACGCCCCGCTCCGCCCAGAGCCCGGCCACCGACGGCGGCATGAGCGTCTCGGGAAGGCGGGCGATCGCCTCCACGGTTTCCCGCGGGCGGGAGCCGAAAGCCATCTCCACCCGCTTCCGGGTCCCGAAGAGGTTGGTCACCACCGGAAACGGCGAGTCACCCACCCGCTTGAAGAGGAGGGCGGGGCCGCCGGCGGCGATCACCCGCCGGTGGACCTCCGCCGCCTCCAGGCGCGGGTCGACCGGGGCCTCGATCTCGGCCAGGTCCCCCTCGGCCCGGAGGGCGTCGAGAAAGGACCGCAGATCCAGATGAGCTTCCGCCAAGTCGGCTCCTCGGCCCATACCGGCCGCCCCGACCGGTTCGGTCACGGCGGCGTCGCGGGACGGCGCCGGTGAACGACCCCGTCTAGTCCTTCCCCTGCATCCGCAGGAGGTTCAACGCGCTCCCCGCCTTCCACCACGCCACCTGCTCCATGTTGAGGGTGTGCTTGAGCTCCACCTCGTCGGTGGCGTCGCCCGGGTGGTGGATGATGGCGGTCAGGGTCATGCCCGGCGCGAGATCCTGGAGACCGGTGATGGTGATCTCGTCGGTCTCCCGCACCTTCTCGTAATCGGCGGGGTCCACGAAGGTCAGCGGGAGGAGCCCCTGCTTCTTCAGGTTCGTCTCGTGGATGCGGGCGAAGGAGCGGGCGATGATGGCCGCCGCCCCCAGGAACCGCGGGGACATCGCGGCGTGCTCGCGGCTCGAGCCCTCGCCGTAGTTGTCGTCCCCCACCACCACCCAGCGCTTCCCCGCCGCCTTGAGCGCCCGGGCCACCTCCGGCACCGGTTGGTCCGCTTCGCCGGTGAGGGGGTTCCGGGTCGTCCCCCGCCCGCCGGTGAAGGCGTTGATGGCCCCGGTGAACATGTTGTCGCTGATCTTGTCGAGATGGCCGCGATAGCGGAGCCAGGGGCCCGCCGGGGAAATGTGATCGGTGGTCGTCTTGCCCTTGGTCTTCAGGAGAAGCGGCAGGCGATGGAACGCCTGCTCGCCGTCGGGGCGGTTGAAGGGCTGGAGCCTCTGAAGCCGGTTGCTCTCGGGATCCACCGCGACCTCGATCGACTCCGGATCATCGACCGGGGCGACGTACCCCTCGCGCGCGAACACGAACCCCCGGGAGGGGATGTCGGGCGCGGGCCGGGGCGGCTCCAGCTTCCACGCCGTCCCGTCCGCTCCGGGGATCGAATCGGTGAGGGGGTTGAAGGAGAGCCGTCCGGCCAGGCCGTAGGCCATGACCACCTCGGGGCTGGCGATGAAGGCCAGGGTCTCGGGGTTGGCGTCGTTTCGCCCGGGGAAGTTCCGGTTGAACGAGGTGATGATGGTGTTCTTCTCCCCCTTCTTCACCTCGTCCCGCTGCCACTGGCCGATGCAGGGCCCGCAGGCGTTGGCCAGCACCGTCGCCCCCACCGCTTCCAGCTTCTGCATCTGCCCGTCGCGGCGGATGGTGGCGAAGACCTGCTCGCTCCCCGGGGTGACCATGAGCGGGGTGGCCATCCTGCTTCCGTGCTTCGTCGCCTGCTCGGCCACGTCGGCCGCGCGCCCGATGTCCTCGTAGGAGGAGTTGGTGCAGGAGCCGATGAGGCTCACCGAGATCCGGTCGGGATACCCTTCCCGCTTGACCGCCTCGGCCATCTTCGACACCGGGTGGGCGAGGTCGGGGGTGTGCGGACCCACCAGGTGCGGCTCGAGGGTGGAGAGGTCCAGCTCGAGCAGCTGGTGGTAGAACTTCTTCGGATTCTGGACCACCTCCTTGTCGGGGACCAGGAGGTCCTGGTACTCGCGGGCGAGGGCGGCCAGCTCGCCCCGCTGGGTGGCCTCGAGGTAGGTGTCCATCCGTTCGTCGTGGGCGAAGACCGAGGTGGTGGCGCCCAGCTCGGCCCCCATGTTGCAGATCGTCCCCTTGCCGGTCGCGCTGATCGAGGCCGCGCCGGGGCCGAAGTACTCCACGATGTGGTTGGTGCCCCCCTTCACCGTGAGCTGGCCGCAGACCCAGAGGATCACGTCCTTGGGCGCGGTCCAGCCGGACAGGGAGCCGGTGAGGTGCACCCCGATCAGCTTGGGCTGGAGGACCTCCCAGGGAAAGCCGGCCATGACGTCCACCGCGTCGGCTCCGCCGACCCCCACCGCGCACATGCCGAGGCCGCCGGCGTTGGGGGTATGGGAATCGGTCCCGATCATGAGCCCGCCGGGGAACGCGTAGTTCTCCAGCACCACCTGGTGGATGATCCCCGCGCCGGGCTGCCAGAACCCGATCCCGTACTTGGAACTCACCGAGCGCAGGAACTCGTAGACCTCGCGGTTCTCGGTGTTGGCGACGTCCAGATCGGCGGCCGACCCGGAGTGGGCGCGAATCAGATGGTCGCAATGGACGGTGGAGGGGACCGCGGCCTCGTTCTTCCCCGCCATCATGAACTGGAGGAGGGCCATCTGGGCGGTGGCGTCCTGCATGGCCACCCGGTCGGGGCGAAGGGCGAGATACGCCTTCCCGGCGTCGAGGTTCTGCTCCCGCGGGTTGTCGAGATGGCCGAACACGATCTTTTCGGCCAGGGTCAGGGGGCGCTCCAGGCGGTCGCGGATGAGCTCCAGGTTCTTCCGGGATCGTTCGTAGGTGCTCCGGACCATTTCCGGAGTGGTTTCGATTCGGGCCATGTGATGGTTCTCCCTGCTAAGTTCAAAAATAGCTTTGGATTATGGTGATCCAGACCGAGGCCTCGTCACCGCCGCCGCCCTGCCGTCACCGTTCGACACCACCGGTTCGCGGCCGGCGCACGACGCGGGGATCGAGCCAAGGGACATCCAAGAATACGGCATTCCGCCGCTGCTTGCACGATCTTGGGACCCTCCCCGGCCTCCCGGCTTCGGGACCGCTCCGGCTTGTTCGATCCGGGACTAAATGATACAAATACGGTCTGGTAAAGGCGCCCGCGTCGCGACCCGCGCCGGGAAGGCGGGGGGGGCGCGTGGAGGCGTCGGTCAGGCGAAACCGGCGGCCGGCCCAAGCGACGGCCGTCCGGGACGAGA